>JAIPFM010000128.1 GCA_021736645.1 Phycisphaerae bacterium
GGTGGCACACGGACAACCAGGACAGGGTTCAGTCCGTCACGATCGACAGCGGCGAAGGCACTGAGGCCCATGTCTTGATCAAGGACCGGACCGTGCCCATGTGGCACAACGCCAAGAAGATCGATCCGGAGCAGGTGGAACTGGCGATCCCTGCCGGGGCCTATGCCTCCGGCAGGATCAGGATCATGTTCACGAGTCTGACAGACGATCCTCCTGCTGTGGTCAATGAGGTGTGGCTGCGCCAGGGATCGGCACGGCTTTTGCCGGATCAATTGACCTCCTTCAATGACGCCCCCAGGCCGCGTCACACCATGACAGGGCAGCTCTATGCAGAGGATCCCGTGGGCAAGCGTGTGGATCCGGGGGTTCGTTACCTGCCTGACGACCGTTTCTACGTGGATTTTGTCACGGACAATCCCTTTACCGCTCTCGAACAGTACGGCCTGGGGATCAAGCTGGCTCAAAACATAAAATTGAACATCTACGATTTCCCCACAGTGTGCTTGTGGTATGCCAATCACGGGGGGTATGGCGGGGGCAAGGCCACAAACGACACGGTCGGTGCAGTGGCGGAAATGGATGAGATCATCAAGGCGGGTTTTCTCAAGTACTCCCGGGCTGCCGTGCGTCTCGTGCCTGACTGCTACAGCAAGAACAATCAGCAGGGCTGGTGGGACGATGAGCATTTCCAGAAGTACGGCAGCACGAATCTTGGCGACTTCAAGGGCGGCACGTACAAGGCCCCCTATGAAACCTCCGAGAAATGGGGCAAGGCAGTCACCGAGCGGGGCGGCATCCCCCTGACCTACTCTCAGACCGGTTTTCGCTCAGAGGACTATGCGCACCAGTTCCCGGAGCACATGCTCTTCAACAACCCCACTGCGTGGATGCATGAATCCTACAAGCGTCCCCTGGACGACGATGAATTCTGGGGGAACGCCTGGCTCAAGAGCTTTCGCGTGTGGAGCTACGACTACACGGATCCGGGATTCGTCAAGCACGTGCAGGAGGTCTACGCCAATTTTCGATCCGGCGGGATCAAAGGCCTGATGTTCGATTACCCGGCTCGCGGCTGGGCGTCGGGCGGGGGCATGGAAGACAAGTACGCCACCACGGCCAGGGCTTATCGCGACATTTTCAGGCTGGCCTATGAAGGCCTGGGCGAGGACTGTTATCTCCACGAACGCAACATGGAACGCGGTTCGGACATCACCCTGGGACTCGTGGCCTCTCAGAGAACGGAAAATGACACGGACCGTGTGTCCGCTCAGGTGATTACGCGCTGCGGCCTGCGCTGGTACAAGAACCGCGTGGTCGTGAATTACGACACGGATTCCAAGAACATCTATCGACTGAGAGACAATCGTGATGCCGTGCGCAGCCTGCTCACCATGTCCTACGTGACCACAGGACGCCTCCTCCTGGCCAACAGCTTCTCTCAGCTGCCCCCGGATATCATCCACGACCTCACTCGCATCTATCCCTTCCACCATACCCCCAAATCACACCGGCCCGTGGATGCCTTTACACAGAAGTATCCCAGGGTCTACGATTTTGACATCTCCCCGGTCTGGCATCAGCTGGTCTTTTTCAATACCCAGGACAAGGAGAGCCTGTCCATCGAGGTCGAACTGGCCGGCAGTACGGCGGAAGGCACATTGGGGCTTGATCCGGATGAGGCCTATTACGTGTACGATTTCTGGAACGACCGCTTTGTGGGCAGCATCCCAGGCAACCGGAAACTCGCCCAGGAACTGCGCCCCGGTGAAGTGCGCATGATGTCCATCCATCAGGTCTCTGCGCATCCCCAGTTCATCGCCACGAACCGGCACATCATGCAGGGGTATCTCGATCTCACAGACATAGAGTGGCTGCCCGAACAGAACTGCTTGAGCGGCGTGAGCCAGGTTGTGGGCGCGGATCCCTATGTGGTCACCCTGGCGGCCAATGGGTATGTCCCGGACAAGGTCACAGCCAGTGATCCAAAGGTTCAACTGGCCTTGGAAGAGGCCCCGGACGGACTGGTGAAACTGACGATCACGGCCCGGGAAAACACACCGGTTCAATGGCAGGTTCATTTCAGCCATTAGGCCTCTCAGAGAGACGCTGTATCGGGTTTTTAGAGCCCACCCAAAAAACACCCAAAATAATCCCAATGCCCACAAGAAATGTGCAGGGATTTGGGAACGCGCGTCGATACAATAGAATGAGCAAGAAATGACTCTGGCAAGAGTGTCGACACACATTGATGTGCATCTCAAATCGCCCCGTTAAAGTCTCAGGCTCACATGATATCACTTTCGAGGATGACCCGGGTGGTTTCTGAAACCGTCAACATTTCTCATTGAGACAGTAAATCAGGACACATGCGCAATTGCGGATCACAATCGATTCAGGGAGTACAAGACGATGAAGGATCTTACAGGCAAATTTGGAATCATTCTGTGGGTCAACATCCTGGGGCTGGGTGCCATCTACCTGGCGCTGAAGCACAATCCTGTGCCTGTCATGTATGTCAAGACCGTACGCGTGATGCCGGACAGGACTGAGGCTGACCGTTTGCAGGTGGTCTTTGACCGCGATATTGTGACTGAGAAAGCCGTGGGTCAGGCGGAACTGCGTCAACTCTGCCATCTCGAACCGGCCTGGCCCGGCACGTGGACCTGGTCTGCGTCAGATACGCTGGAGTATCTGCTGGACAAGCCCCTGCCTGCAGGGCGGGTCTTTATGCTGAGTGCCACGACCGAGCTGGAGCAAAACACAGGGCGTGTGCTCAAGGGGAAGGAGCACTTTGAGATCCAGACAGCGCCGTTGGAGTTTGTCAGGTGTGAACTCATGGCCGTGGATCAGGAGGATGTCACGGTTCGTGTGGTGTTCAGTCAGCCAGTGGCGCCTGATGCCTTTGTGTCGCATGTGACGTTTTCAAACAAGGGGGATGCCCGACGCCTGGCACGGGTCGCCTGTGTGACCCAGCAGCCCGACAAAGCGCTCGTGGTCAGGTTTGCCTATCCCGGGTCCGGCACCTTTCAAATGCGGCTTCACAAGGGATTGGCGGGAGACCAGGCAGAGTTGGGGCTGGTTGAGGACGTTGTTTTTGACCAGGAAGTCAAGTTGGCTTTTTCTGTGTACCGAGCGGATGTGGACACGCTTGTGCCAGGTGAGCCCATCCAGGTCAATGTCTATTTTTCTGACCGACTGGACGAAGCCCAGAAGATTCAGGGCGTGCGCGTCGATCCCCCGATCGAACACATGACGGTCTCCCAGAGCTGGTCCTGTGTGACTGTCTCTGGTCCGTTCACACCGGGGCGAAGGTACAGACTTTCCATGCCGGAAACGGTTCTGTCCTACGATGGGCGGGCCCTGGGTCAGGACGTTGAGGTTTCAGTGGATGTACCGGACTATCGAGCCCAGTTGGCATTCAAGCATGCGCATGGATTTCTTTCGCCCCATGGCCAACTGGGACTTGAGATGAGGGCCGTGAATCTTGACGCCATGAAGGTCAATGTGCAGAGAATCCTGGAAAACAATCTGGTTCCCTATCTCCATGGTGCAGACATTGACACGGTTTCGCGTGTGACATCGGATAAGACCCTGACCCTGGACATGACCCACAACAAGCCTCAGGATGTGCTGGTCGAGTTAAAGGGCCTGGTTCAGGACGCGGGGGTGTATCGGATTGAGGCCTGTCATGCGAACAACCGGTGGACACGGGACCACGCCATCGTGGCAGTCACGGATCTGGCCCTGACCTCAAAGATCGAAAAGGATGGCATCTTCGTGTGGGTCACGTCTGTTCGTACTGGAAAGCCGGTGGATGGGGTCACGGTCAAGGCCCTGACCTACAACAATCAGCTGCTGTCAACCGGCAAGACAAATGACCAGGGGATTGCCCGGCTGAATGTCAACACCCACCATCCGGACGGATCTGCGTGGGTGATCACGGCCCGGAAACAGGGGGACTTGACCTACCTTCAGCCCCAGGACTGGCAGTGGGTGACCGAGAACATGGCTGCCTTGAGTCGCGCCTATGCTGCGAACTACGAAGTCATGCTGTATACGGATCGAGGTGTGTATCGGCCTGGCGATACGGTTCATGTGACAGGCATTATCAGGGAGGCCCACGGCGCCATACCCCCGACGTTTCCCCTGGAAGTGCAGGTGTTTCGCCCGGATGGCGTGCGTGTGAAAGACATCTCCGTGAAACGCAAACCAGGGGATCAGGGCATTTTTCACGGGGCGTACCAGACACCTGAAGATGGATTCACAGGGCAGTATCGCTTCCTGGCCAACATTGCAGGAGATGATCAGACACTGGGCAGTGTAGAGGCCACGGTTGAGGCCTTTTTGCCGGTGCGCATGGAGGTCAAGGCCATACCGGTGACCCCATGGCAGGGGCCGAACGATGTGCCCCGGTTGGCGGTGCGCGCCCGCTACCTGTGGGACCAGCCAGGTGCCAACCTGCCGGTATCGATCACAGGATGGGCGAAACGCCTGTCATTCAGATCAAGGGACTATGCCAGGTATCAGTTTGGCGACACACGACAGGATACCAAGGCCCTGATGCCCATCAAGGGTCAGCTGGATGATGCAGGCCGGGTCGAGATGCCCATCGAAGTGCCGGCATCCCTGCAGAAAGGCCTGTATACGCTGCATCTCAGTGCCACTGTGACTGAGCCTGGCGGGCGTTCCGTGTCTGCCAATACGGCCACCGTGATGGATCAAGTCGATCTGCATGTGGGCCTGTATTTTCCGGAGGGTGATCTGGTCGAGGCCAATGAACCGTTCCCTGTGGATTGGGTGAGGCTCACCGGCCAGGATCAACTGGCTGACCCTGGGGCCATGACAGTGCGTCTGGAACGCGTTGAATATGAAACCGTATTCAAAACAGTGAACAACAGATCCGTGTGGGAAACGGTTGAAAAGACCGTACATGATGTCAATGCGTTTGATATTCAAGGCCAGGCCGCTGCCAGTCGTTTTGTGCTTAACTGCCCTGAATCCGGACGCTATCGACTCCTGGTCAAGGATGTTTCTACTCAGGCTGAGACCAGGATTGAATTCGATGCGTGCCATCCCCTGGCCACAGACTGGACCGTGCCTGCGGATCGTCCGGAACAATTGACCCTCACAGTAGACCAGAAGACCTATCGGCCTGGAGCCCTTGCCAAGGTGCGTATCCAGAGCCCGATTGAGGGAACCCTGTTGCTGACGCTCGAAACGGACCAGGTGATTGAAAGAAAGGTGGTCGAGGCTGCAGGCAAATCCATGGATCTGGAAGTCCCCTTGCCCGAAAGTCTGAGAGGCTCATTCTTTGTGGTGGCCACTGTCGTGCGCGAGGTCGATCCAGCGTCCCAAGACTGGGCCCCGCACAGGGCCATGGGCGCCTTGCAGGTCATGGTGGACAACTCTGACCGCAAGCTGCCAGTCAAGATGACGCTGGCCTCAAGCGCAGAACCTGGTGATCTCGTGACCTGTACAGTGGAGACCACGAAACCGAATGATCCCAACCATCCTCCCTATGTGCATGTCTGGGCCGTGGATGAGGGGATTCTGCTGGCTGCCAATTACCAGATGCCGAGCCCCTTTGATTTCTTCCTGGGCCCGCGCGTGTCCGGTGTGCAAACAGCGGATACCTTTTTTCAACTCCTGCCGGACTTTCAGAGACCTGAATCCATGGCTCGGATCGGTGCAGGTGAATTCCTGGAGGAACGCCTGCAGCGTCGCAGCCCGGTGCCCATGCGACGTCGTGACGCCGCGGTCCTGTGGCAGGAGGCTGTGCCGCTCGATGTCACTGGCAGGGCGGTCTTCGATCTCACCCTGCCTGAGCTGATCGGCCAGATGCGGGTCATGGCTGTGGTCGTGGATCAGGATCAGTACGCACACACACAACAGGATCTCACGGTAACTCAGCCACTTATTGCAGAGGCAAGCTGGCCGCGTTTTGCAGCGCCGGAAGATCGATTCCTGGTGCCGGTCAAGCTGTTCTGCTCTACAGAGGCCCCTGTGGAGGTGAGGCTGAAATGCCATGTCACTGGGCCCTTGGAAGTCAGCAGCCAGACCGATCTGGCATCGATCTCTGTGTCGCCGCAATCGCCCGGCACTGTGTGGCTTACAGCCAGGGCCACGGGCATTGGCCCTGTAGATGTCACCCTCTCTGTGGAGAGCCTGGATCCGAATCGGCCTCTTGTCGCTCAGACACGCGCCGCACTCACGGTACGTCCCGGTACGGCCCTGCACAGCGAGACACTGCTGGCACGCAGTCCGGCCGGCGCAGATGCCTATGCCTACATGATCCCCGATGGATTCATCAAAGAAACCGTTCGTACCACAGTCTCAGTCAGTGGCTTGCCAGGCGTGCAGCTTGAAGCGGCACTGGAGACCCTGATTCATTATCCCTATGGCTGCGTGGAACAGACGAGCAGTCAATTGAAATCCCTTCTCTATGTGGGCCAGATACTGGGCAGGGATCGGGCCCAGGTGTCTACCGCCATGATCAAGGCGGGCATCACACGTCTGTGGGGCATGCAGACGCGTTCCGGGGGACTGAGTTACTGGCCGGGCAGTACAGAAGACTGTCTGTGGGGCACGGCCTATGCCGCCTTGTGTTTGCTTGAAGCGACTGAGGCCGGATACTCGGTGGATCCGGGCATGACGAAGCCTCTGGTCAGGTATCTGGACAGGCAGTTGCAGGCCAGAGATGATGAAGCAATGGACAACAATACCAAGGCCCTGATCTGCCGAGTCCTTGCGGGGTTCGGGCAGGTGCCACTGGGGTGGATGACCCGATTGGCAGAACAGGTGGAGTCACTGGATACAGCAGGGCAGGCCCATCTGGCGGCGGCCTTTTTTGCGGCCGGGCGCAGAGACCAGGCCCTGTCCCTGTTGCCGGAGCGATTGACCGACAAATCTGCTGCCACGAGTACCTCCGGGCGCCTGACCTCGCAGACCTGCCAGGAGGGCATTCTATTGGGTGTGCTGCTCCAGGTCAATCCTGACCATGCACTGATTCCCCAGTTGGTTACGCATCTGGAAAAGGCGCGATCCAATGGGCGCTGGCAGAGCACCCTGGACAATGCAAGCTGTGTCTCTGCCTTGTGTCAATACCAGATCACACAAAAGGGCCAGGTTCAGGACTTTACCGGATTCATCCAGGCCAGAGATCAGGAGCCCGTGCCGTTCGATCATCACGAATGTGTTTCAAGTGTGTTCAAGGGGATCGATGGGCCCATCACTGTGACCTCCCAGGGGGCGGGCATGCTCTATGTGACGATCACGACAGAGGGGCAGACCTCCGGCCAGGTCAGTCCGTACGCCCATGGTGTCAGCGTTGTCCGCCGCTGGACCGATCAGGACGGTCATGATCTTGATGTGACCCGGCTGTCCGTGGGAGATTTGATTCATGCACACATCACGATTCAAACCACAGGTGCCCGAGTCCATAACATGGCCATTGTGGAGGCACTGTGCGCAGGGGTGGAGGTCGAAAATCCGAGCCTGGCCACATCGTCGCAAGACCGGGCCGATCGCAGCGCGCAGGAACCCGACCGTACGGAGTTTCTGGATGATCGTGTCCTCTTGTTTTGCAGTGCAGAAGCAACCCCCAGGACCTTTAGGTATAACCTGCGTGTGACCACGGTTGGGACATTTGATCTGCCTCCCATTCAAGCTTCCTGTATGTATGATCCTGAAATCGCCTGCCTGGGGGCAAGAGGTCGGGTCACAGTCACGGCAGAGCAGGGTGCTGATGCGCCGAGGGAGGACTGAGTCATGGTCCGGTGGATTCATTTGAAAAGGATATTACGCGTGGCCGCCGTGCTCGTTCTGTTGTGTGGTGGTGCGTTTGCTGGTCTGTGGATTCTGTGTCCTTTTCCGCAGGCACAGTTAACACAGTGGGCGGTCAGTCCCATGGTTCAGGATACCGCAGGCCAGACCATGCTGGGTCTTGTGAGCCAGCAAGACACCTGGAGACTGCCCGTGTCACTGGAGGCCATGTCTCCATGGGTGATTCAGGCCACCATAGCGGTTGAGGACAAACGCTTCTTCAAGCACACGGGCGTTGATCCCTGGGCGGTTCTAAGGGCCGTCAAACAGAATATTCTGGCTCGCAGGGTCCTTTCCGGGGCCAGCACACTCGACATGCAGGTGTGTCGTATGATGGAGGGACGTGACCGGACCCTGACATCCAAGGCCATTGAATCCTTCAGGGCCCTGCAGCTCAACCGGCTCAAGAGCAAGCACGAGATACTGGCCCTGTATCTGAATGTGGCACCCTATGGGGGCAATGTTCGCGGCGTTGAAGCTGCGGCTCAACTGTATTTTTCCAAACACGCCAGGGACTTGATCCTGCCCGAGGCCGCGCTGATAGCCGGCCTGCCCCAGTCTCCCACACGATACAGACCGGACAGGCACCTGGCGCGCGCGCAGCAACGTCAGCACGTGGTTCTGGATCGTATGTTTGAGCAGGGCATGATCTCCAATCAGCAACGGGCCGAGGCCAAGGCATTTCCCCTGGTGATTGACAGGCAGACATTTGAACAGCGGGCCACACATGTGTCTTGGTGGGCCCTCAGAAAACGATCCCAAGGGGGCCAGACGACCATTGATCTGGAGATTCAGGATACGGCTGAGCAGTTGGCCCAGGGTCAACTTGCGGCGCTGCCTGATGAGAGCGAGATCGCGGTGGTGGTGATTGACATCGCCAATGCAGCGATCAAGGCCATGGTGGGTTCCGGGAATCCTCTGGATCCCGTGGACGGCCAGGTCAATGGGGCCATGGCCAGGCGCAGTCCCGGGTCTGCACTCAAGCCCTTCATCTATGCTGCGGCATTTGAGGCCGGGCGTCTCAATCAAGACTCCATTGTCTATGATGTCCCCATAGAGCGGGGAGGGTGGTCGCCTGAGAATTTTGACAGGCAGTTCCGAGGCCCTGTGACTGTGGCTCAGGCCCTGCAATGGTCTCTCAATGTGCCGGCGATCCTGGTGGCTGAGGCCATGGGACCGGCTCGATGCTGCGGCGTGGTCGAGTCCGTGGGCATTCCGCTTCCAGCGAACGCACCTGCCCGGGGCGGCCTGGCCCTGGCCGTGGGGGGGATTGAAGTGACGCTGCTCGATCTGACCAATGGGTACGCCACGCTGGGACGCGGTGGCGTACGACGTGCCCCCCGTCTGTTTGAGGATGAGCAGAGCGAGTCTTTCCCTGCGCTGGATTCCGGCGTGTGTGCGGTGATCAATGATTGTTTGTCCAGCAGGCGTCGCCAGAGTGTGGGCATGAACGGCGTCTTACCGGTTCATGCGCCATGGTTCATGTGGAAGACCGGAACCAGTTCCGGTCGCAGAGATGCCTGGGCCGTGGGACATAATGGTCGATATGCCATGGGGGTGTGGATCGGTCGATTCAAGGGCACAGGACGGGCAGCGTACGTGGGGGCCCAAGCAGCGGAACCTCTGCTGCTCAGCCTGTTTTCGCATCCCCAGTTGCGAGGCCATACCGTCCCTGCGCAGCCCGAGATTCTGAGGGTGTCCAATCCCCTGGTGCTCCCCAGGGAAAAACAAGATCACCTGCTAATCACAAAACCCGGGCATGGAGAGGAATTCATCTGCGTCCAGGCACGTGCGTCTGTTCATGTCGCTGCAAATCGCGAACAGGGCGTCCAGTGGTTCCTGAATGGTCGGTTGCTGGATCAGGGTGCCACACGCCTGTCTCTTGCACCAGGGCACTATGAACTTCGCTGCATTGACACTGAGAAGGGTGATTCATCCTGTGTACGGTTTGTGGTGTCTCCCATGAGAAGCCAAAAGCTTTGGCACGCAACACAATATGGTCAAGGCTAGTGAATCACCCCCCGCACACAAAAAAGAACCCGCAGGGATGAAGTCGATGATGGTTAAGTCATTGCAGGAACTTACCGAATGTGAATTAGGTGATGGGGTGTGTAGACCTTGTGCTGCGTGTCTGACTGTAAATCTGGAAAGTATCGTATGAGTGATGTTGTTTTTGAAAGTACTCGGGTGCTTATTCTGCTCTACGCAGTTGCTTATTTGGCAAAAGCAAGCAGGAATCGCTCAGAGCTTTGCCGCAAGGGTTGGTCTCTCATGCTGGCAGGGATGGGGCTTCTTCTCTTTGCCAACATCATGGATTTGACCGATAATTATGAATCACTCAATAGATTTGTGGTGGTAGGCGATACGCCTGTTCAGGCATTTTTGGAAAAAATAGTGGGCTTTTCGGGCGGTTTCCTGCTGTTGACCATTGGGCTGTTAAGATGGATGCCGACTGTGACCGGTGTTGATCGCATTGAGCAGTTGAACAGAGAGCTGAAAGCAGAAATCGCCACTCGGGAGCACGCTCAGCATGCCTTGAAGAAAAGCGAGGCGTTTCTAAACGCCACGGGTCAAATGGCCAGAGTCGGGGGGTGGGAGCTTACACTCGACCCTTGGCTGCTGTGCTGGACGGATGAGACCAAACGCATTCATGACCTTCCAATGGAGTATAGTCCATCCCTGGATGCGGCCATCCAGTTTTATCATCCGGAGGACAGGCCAAAGATGCAGGAGGCTGTCCAGCGCTGCATAGAGAATGGTGAATCGTTCGATATGCAGTTGAGAGTCATCACGGCCAAAGGGCGGGACATTCATATTCAGGCCATTGGCAGGCCACATGTCGCAGGCGGCAAAACCATAAAACTCAGCGGGACATTCCAGGACATCACCGAACGCTGGCGTGTGGAAAATCAGTTGCGGGATGCCAATGAAAATCTGAAATCGACCTCGACACTCCTTCAGAACATTATTGAGTCTATTCCTGCACGCGTGTTCTGGAAAGATTGTCATTCTCGGTATTTGGGCTGCAACACACTGTTTGCACGAGACGCCGGATTTTCCAGTGCAGACGCACTGACTGGCAAAACCGATTATGACCTGGGATGGAAGGATCTGGCTGAGTTGTACCGCGCCGACGACAAGTCCATTACTGAATCAGGTATTTCCAAGTTGAATTACGAAGAGCCGCAAACGACACCAGAGGGCAAGACTATCTGGCTTCGCACTTCCAAGGTGGTGCTGCGTGATAGTGACAATGAAGTCATTGGAGTCTTGGGTATTTACAACGATATTACTGAACAGAAGCAATTGGAAAGCGATTTAATTGCTGCCAGGGATCAGGCAGAGAAAATCAATGAGCTTCTGTCAGAAAGTACTGCCAGGGCCAATGAGATGGCGATCCGGGCTGAAGCGGCCAATCAGGCCAAGAGTCAATTTCTCGCCAACATGAGTCATGAGATTCGTACGCCGATGAATAGCATTATAGGGTTTAGTGACATGCTGGCCGAGGAAACCCTGACCCATGAGCAGAAGCAGGAGGTTGACAATATCAGAAGAGCGGGCAGGAACCTGCTGAATCTGATCAATGACATTTTGGATTGTTCAAAAATTGAGGCAGGCGAGCTCAGCGTTGAAATGATTGACTGCGCCTTGGGCCAGCTCTTGAATGCCGTGGAATCCATGATGGTGCCGCTGGTCAAAGAGAAGGCTATCGTCTTTAAAATCATGACCAGCAGTGATCTGCCCGTTCAAATACACAGCGATCCCTACCGTTTAAACCAGTGCCTGGTCAATCTGCTAAGCAATGCCATCAAGTTCACGGACGAGGGACATGTCTATTTGAAGGTCTCGCTCCGCGAGGACAACCACCAACACTTTATCCAGTTTGATGTTGAAGATACGGGCATTGGTATTGCGAAGGACCGACACCAGGCGATATTTGATTCTTTCACCCAGGCAGACGGAAGTACAGCACGCCAATACGGCGGTACGGGTCTGGGACTGACGGTGACCAGACAATTAACCAAGCTGATGGGCGGTGAGCTTTCATTGATCAGTGAACCCGGACAAGGGTCAGTATTCTCCCTGGTGATACCCGTGGGTACTGAGATCCTCGGGCAGCCCTCGCTGAATCGGGACCATGGGCTTGAGCAGGCAGCCCATGACTCACAGCACCCAGATACGATTCAGTTCTCCGGCAGGGTGTTGGTGGCTGAAGATGTTGAGAGTAATCAGGTCTTGATGACATTAACGCTCTCCAGGTTGGGCGTGGACGTGGTCATCGCCCAAGACGGCAACGAGGTCCTGCAAAAGGTACTGTCCCAGTCGTTTGACCTGATATTGATGGACATGCAGATGCCTTGCATGAATGGATATGAGGCCACTGGCGCTCTGAGGCAGCAGGGGTATAAGATGCCTATCGTCGCGCTGACTGCCAATGCCATGAAAGGTGACGACCGGAAGTGTCTAGAAGTCGGTTGTGATGATTACTTGACCAAACCCATTGATCGCAGAGACCTGCCGCAAATGTTGGCCAAATACCTGTCAGTGAGGCCGGACTCCATGAACCAGACAATTGATTTAATGCCTGAGCAGCCCTGTGATCCCCAAGCGCCTGGGTCTGAACCACGGTCATCGACGTCCCAGCCAGGCAGCCCGGATGATGCCGATCCCGGCGACATCATCCGCTGGGACCAACTCATCGACAGGATGGGCGATGAAGCAACGGTCAGGGAAATTATGCCTCTCTACATTCAAGATATTCAAAAGCATTATGCGGCACTTTCCGAGGCCGTGAAACTGGCGGACTGTGAGTCTTTGGCCTCCTGTGCCCACGCCTTGAAGGGAGTCGGCAGAAACCTCAGTGTTGAACGCTTGTTTGACATCACCGGTCAAATGGAACATGCCGGAAGAGCCAACGATATTGAAGCAGGCACGCTGCTGTTTGGCAGCCTAAGACAAGAAATCGAGAGACTCCTGACAGCCTTGTCTCGACCCGACTGGATTGAGAGGGTGAAAAACGCACAGCCATTAGGACCTGCGCATCAATAAGCTACCGATGTCTCATCTCATCTTTACATCATCTTCAGCCGAACCTCAGCCTGCCAGACTGCAGGACGTGAAATAGTCATACCCTCGCCGGGACCCTCCTCTCCTTCGAAAACCTGATCTGCACGGTTGACCCTGCGATATTCAAGGTTGGCTTGAAAATTGTGATTGCAATGAGCTGCAGGCTTTGATATGACTCTTGTAGCGTGCAGGCTGACAGCGATAGAGCAGGGCAATACCGTCATCAAAATTGAGGTGGGTTGAGGTCATGATGTCAACAACCCTGAGTCGCCCAATGAAAGGATATTGCTATGAAACGGTCCATTCTGATTGCCATCTGTATAGGGTTATCATCCATCTCATATCTTAGGGCTCAAGGCATGGTACCGCCTCTCCCTGGGCTGGTCGGTGCATTCAGTGATCCTGCCCGGCTTACATTTGAGGGAGTCACCACCTTTTCGGCCGAGGAAATCCGGCGGGCCCTCATGAAGAATCCGGACTTTCTGTTGGCCTCTCACCCGGCGGCCCGGTTTGGCGATTACCTGCCTGCCGTAAGGACGCTGGTCCGGATGGGGTACTACCACAGTGGTTTTCCAGAGGCCCAGGTGTCTGTCGCCGTGGATGGAAATTCTGAGACCATTGGCGTGAAGGTGTCCGAAGGGCCTCGCTGTGTCTGCGGCGAGATTGAGGTGGTCGGTGCCAAGACCCTGCCCACAGACATGTTTATCTCTCAATTGATCGAACGTAGACAGAGGACAGCCCATGCCTCAAGTGCAAAACAGTTAAGGGCTTCAAAGACAGACGACCCTATTTGGCAGACCGGGAAACCGGCACCGTTTGACAAACCCTCGCTGGACCAACTGTCCAGCCGCATCAGATCGGTCTTGTCTGAGTTGGGCTATTATTTCTCTCAATTTACGGTGGCGGTCGTTCCCGAACCGGATACGTCCAGTGCGCGTCTGCTCGTGCAGATTGAGACTGAAGGATCACGGTCGATTGGCGAGATCGTGGTCAGTGGACACAAGAAAAACGCTCGCGAGGACATCCTTCAATATCTGGACTTGGCAGAAGGCATGCAGTTTGATCACGACCTTCTCTCGAAAATAAATCAGCAACTCTGGGATTCCGCTCGATTTCTTGATTACAGCGTGACTCCAGAGGCGGATGTTGATCGTACGGCCATAAGACTCAAGATCTTTGTCAGGGAGTATGAACCTGCGCCCGCCTTGTCTGAAGCATTTTCTCCGGAAGAGCATCTGTTGCTGAGATTTGGCGATTGGCTCACCGAGTTTTGCCATAGAGAAGACGATCTTATGGTTTCGATTCCCCTCAAAGATATCAATGTCCGACTGCAAGCGGTCATATCTCCCACGCAAGGCCTGCTGTTGGCAGCCCGTCATCATGATGACGGGCAGGCTGTCGACCCGTTCAATGCCGTCATCTTGGCACAGAAAAAAATTACGGTCTTCTCTCCGACTCGTCAGGCCAAGTTCGTGCTGCCGGCTTCGGAGTCACATATTATAGTCCGACTCTCAGTCCTGCCCAATCCAGATCCGAATGAGGAGAAGTTGTTTACCATCACGCCAGGTGTGGGTGTCAACAACAACCAGCCGGGGGATCCGTACAGCTTGGAGATTAAACTGGCGCCCGTCTTCTTTCTCTATTGCCTGCACAAAGACAACATAGATGTCACTCACTTGCTCGATCAGGGCATTGTGACATTTGGCAGTGACAACGAGTTCCTTGTGAAAATTGACACCCAGTCCGGACGACTCATAGAAATGATCCATGCCGGAAGGGATGGAGGGCGTATTGTATTGACTGTGGACAGGGGGCTTTTTGACGAGTCCATGGCACATCTTGAGCAGAGCACGTCTGAACATGCGAACCGCTTGGTGCCTCAGAGGCCCGTGGGCTCGACCGTACGATATCTGTCTGAATGTCCCCTGCTTCATTTGGGACTGTATCAGCAATACGGAGACCGGTTGGGGTGCTCTGAGGAAGCATTGGGCGTTGCCATTCCCCTGTTGGGCAGAGTGCTGGAAGACACCACCGCACCCTTTGACGAGTGGGGCCTTGAGCGGCGAGGTGTTGGCGAAGATCACTTTGTCGTACCCATCCGTCAGACGACACAGGCGGCGTCGCCCATGGGCAGAATTGTTTCCAGCATTGCAGCCCAGGTGTTCGGGGGCTGCCATGAACTGTTTCCCCCGGGGTCCTGGCCTGTAACCCTTGCACGGGAGACCGTTTTTGTGCTTGGCGGAATGGCCAAATACACGGACATGGAATTGCGCAGGATCTATCAGTCGCCTCAGACCGGCCCCATCGGATACCTGGCCACTGCAAGATTGCTGACCCATGTCAACAAACCGCTCAGTCGTATCTTTGCAGTCAAGGGGCTGGAGAGACTCTCGTTCAGTGATTTTCAAAAGGACTTGAGTCTGGTTACGGAGGAAGACTACCTGCTCTTTCGATGCTTTGACAGGTTGGCCCGGGCCCTGAGGGATCTTGATGAAAGCGATATCGACGTCTTGTTGGACCTGGTTCCACAGGAGGCCGAGGGGGTCGTCCGTGATGGCATCAGGCGATTGAGAGAAGATGACATGACACCTGTGCACAAGATACTCATAGCCTCGCTGGAGCCGTATTGGCTCGACGAACTGAAAGGCAATGTTGCCTTGGCACTTCGCAAGCTTGCCTATCCTGCTGAAGCGGCTGGGGCAGGCCGGACCGAAGCGACTGCCCCCGAGTAAGTCATCAGTCGCCTGCGCAGGTAAGCCAACGTCAGAAAGAAGAAGACTTTTATGGAGTTTAGAATGGAGGGTGAAAGGGCCTTTATTCAGGAACTCAAGACGCTCAAGGGGAAGACCTCATTGCTTCAGGACAACCAGAAGATTGCCTACACATACAGCCTCGGCGTCGCCTACAAGACATCGGATGGGTGGGAGCCCCTGGGCCCCGCAGGCTGCTACGATACCTTTGGCCCGGAACTCAGCTTTGGTCAGAACTCTGGATGCTCACTGGGATCAGCCGAAGCCAGCAGGGTCTTGGAGCGTCTTAATCGGTGGGTTCCCTGGGCGAGATTCCCAGTTCCAGCACGGCGTAGCCATCGATCTCGAAGTGTTCCACCTGGATCTCCACGGTCTTGTCCCTGTCCAGGGTCAACTGGCCAGTGTTCTTCGTGGGGCCATGCCAGGTCCAGTTTTCGATCACGGGCTTGCCATCCACAGTCACACGAATGCCGTCATCACTGAGTACGGAAAAGTCCCAGGTGCCGGCTGACAGTGTCAGGCGTGTGCGTGCGATCATGCCGAAGTGGTCATTGCCCGGGGCCGCTGAGGCCAGCGTCTTGAGTGAAGGTTGCGTGCCGGGTCCTCCGCCGCCGTAGGGAAACGACAGGCGATTCACCTGCGTGGACACGGCCGTGTCCCCTGAGGCCAGCGTTCGCCAGGTGTCGAGGTGTTCCCGTGGATCTGTGGCCTCGGTCCACGTAAAAAATGTCGTATTCCACACCACGGAGATCAGGGTGCCTTCAAACACCTCTTCGAAATCATCTGCCGAGACGCGCATCCTGTAGGGAGTCACACCGGCTTGCACAGCGGACACTGTGCAGATGGCTGGTTTTCCTGCCGCGAGAGACGGAGACATCTGCCCCTTGATCCCGGTGCCTTCCACAGTCACGGTCAGCCTGCCGGGCATTTTGTGCAGTTCATACTGGACTGAATCGCCGCTGTCTTGAATCAGACGGACCAGGGGTGCAGCATGATCCCACGGTCCCCATGCTGTCATGATGATATTCTGCCGCCCTGCAAGGTGCGCGCGTGCGCCGACCGGGCGGGTCTGGCCCAGGACTGTATACTTCGGTGCTTCCACCTCGGCGTAGACCAGATCCGGGATCTCCTTGGCCGTGACCTCGCTGTCCATTTCGATCGGCGTGTCCTCAGGGCGCAGGCGGTTCCCGCTCAATGTGACCTCACTGGGCCCTCTAAAGTGCAGGGCACAGGTGTCTCCGTCAAACTCATTGTCGCAGATGAGATTGTCCTTTGAGGCCGTGCCATTGGCCAGGCCCCAGGGTTTCTGCGCAAAGTCACCTTCCGGGTCCCACCACAGATGGACACCGCATTTATTGGCCTTGAATACGTTCTGCACAATGCGATTGCCCTGGCCGTGCTCGATGTTCACGCCGCC
>JAIPFM010000129.1 GCA_021736645.1 Phycisphaerae bacterium
CTGGCCCGATCGAGGTTGTGATTCTCTCTGTGTATCTTGTAGTAGGTGTCACCTGCCAGGTGATCAGTCAAGAACCGAATCATCTGCTCAAAGGTAATGAGTTTCCCGGAAAAGGCCAGGTGCTGTTTCTCCATGGGGGTGAGGAAGGTATGGGTTTCCCGGGCAAAGCCCTTGACCAGCATGTCGAAAAGGGGTAGACGCATTTCAATCTTGGACAGATCCCGTTCATCTTCCTCGGTCGGGCTGGTGGCGGTACGCACCATATCGCCAAAATCGTACAGAGAGAGCCCTGGCATGACGGTATCCAGGTCAATCACGCAGACGCCTTGATGCGTGTCTTGATCCAGCATGACATTGTTGATCTTGGTGTCGTTGTGTGTCACTCGCACGGGTATATGACCCTGGCCCACATGGTCGAGCAGCACATCGCAGACATGCGCGTGCTTTAGCACAAAATCAATCTCTGGCTGTGAAGACCCGGCACGATCACAGGGATCCCGCTGCAACATGTCCTGGAATGCCTTGAATCGTTTGGGCGTGTTGTGGAAATCGGGTATGGTCTCGTGCAATGCCGGGCCGGGCAGATCAATCAACATGCTCTGAAACCAGCCGAACATGCGCGCCGCTTCTAACGCCATGCTCGGCGTTTCTATGATTTCCCGGGTGACCGCCTGTTCGATGCAGTTCACCATGCGCCAGATCTCGCCGTGCGCATCCCTGTGATAGATCTGGTGGTCACTGGTCTTGATGATGGTCAGTTGACGAGCGGCCATGGGGCTGTGGATGGCTTTCAGTTTGGCATGAATATGCTCGGTCACGCGCTGGCAGTTTTCCATGACCTGCACGGGTTGTTTGAATACATTCTGATTGATTCGCTGGAGCACCGTGCGCACAGGACCCTGCTCAGTCTGGCAGGTCACGCAGTAGGTCTCATTGATGTGACCGTTGCCAAAGACTGCCACCTGAGTCAGGGGTCCTGTCAGCTCAAACTGTTCAGCAATCGCTGCAATCTCATGATGTTTCATAATGATAGGCGCCTATACCCACTGTGTGATGCCCAGGGCACGGGGTTCTTGCCATTTGCCGCGTGTGAAGTCCGGGAACTTGACCGGGGCGTTGCCCTTGTTAATGGACTGTTCGCTCAATGGGATAATGGCACTCCACGCCACGGAATCATACACATCGATGTCCGGACAGCGACCGGTTCGCAGGGCCGTGATCAGCCGGTAGTCTTCAATATAATCCATGCCGCCGTGGCCTGCGCCCTGGGCCCGTTCCTTCATGGCCTTCCACACGGGGTGCTCATACTCTTTATTGTACTTGGCCATGTCTTCCCAATTGTGTCCCTGGCTGAGACCTTCGATGTGGATCTTTTCCGAGGGGTATTTTCTGATCAGGCCCTTGGAGCCCTGAACGAGAAAATCGCGGCTGTAGGGACGCGGCAGGTTGGTGTCGTGCTTGCAGATAATGGTCTTGCCCTTTTTGGTCTTGATCAACGTGATGTTCACATCGCCCAGGGCATAGACCTGATCGACCCACTGACTGTAAAAGGCCTTGTCCTTGTCTGTTTTTGCTTCAGACAGTTTCTGTTCGGCAAATTCGTTGAGGCCGATTGACTTGGTGGACATGGACACGAGTGTGTCAAAGGCATCGCCCCGGTTGATGTCCATGCACCAGGCCATGGGGCCGATGCCGTGGGTGGGGTAGAGGTTGCCGTTGCGTTTGATGGACTGGTGAAGGCGCCACATGCCCTGGTACACGGTGGGGTGGACCTTCAGGCCGCGCAGGTCATGGAGGTATCCGCATTCGCCGTGCATGACCTCACCAAAGAGACCCTGGTTGATCATGTTCATCACCACCATTTCGGTGGAGTCGTAGCAGCAGTTTTCCTGCATGACACAGTGCTTTTGTGTCTTTTCCGAGGTCTTCACGAGCTTCCAGCAGTCCTCCACGGACAGCGCGATATTGACCTCGGACGCCGCGTGGATGCCGTGATTCATGGCAGCCAGACAAATGGGTGCGTGCCATCGCCAGGGCGCTGCATTGTACACCAGGTCCAGGTCTTCCTGCTCACACATGCGTTCGTAGTCCAGATCGCCTTGCGTGTAGCCCTTGGGTTCAGGGAAGCCGGCCTTGACCACCTGGGCCTTGGCCCATTCAACGCGCTGCGGTCGAATGTCGCAAACCGCCGTGATCTGACAGCCGGGGACCTTCAGAAGATTATTGACATGGCCAGAGCCCTGGTTGCCGATCCCCACAAAGCCGACCTTGATCAGATCCTTGGCTTGGGGATTCCAGTCCATCATGGAACCCGATGATCGTTGTGACAACGAACTGGAGCAGCCGGATAGCAGGGCACCGCCCGCAGCCATGCCCAGTCCGGTGGACAGGCCTGTTTTTAAGAAATGTCTTCGTGACCATTGATTTGTCATAGCATGTTCTCCTTGGATACGAGGCACAGTTTGGTTTTGAGGAAACGGATTGCTCACGATACATCTTCAATGGAATGCCGCAAGCGACGACAGGATTCATAGAACTCATCCGGGTTCATTTCCTTGAGGAATACAAACCCCCGGGTCGCGCGGATCAACGGACTGGTATGGTTATGGAACCAATCGCGACCCAGGCAACGTTTGATCTTGGCATACTGCTCGACCTGTATTTTCTGGGCCAGTTCGCAGAACGGGCCTTCGTGTTCATAACTCGGGAACGAGGCGTTGCGCTGGCTCAGGAATGAATTGTTAAAGGCCTCTTCCATCACAGAGAGCATGTTCAGGCTCACAGGCACAATAATGTCTGCTTCCGACGGGTCAAACCGATACCACACATTGCGATACCCCCAGATCTGGATGTCCCAGTGGCCCGTCTTCTCCTGGTAGAAGCGGAGTGCTTCGGCAAAGACCTGCAGGACCTTGTAGTGGGTGTCCGGGCCGCTGGCCTCCGGGTCAAACGCCACGGTGATGATATCCGGACGGATGGCCTCCAACTGCTTGACAATGGGCATCACATCGCAGGCCAGGGTGGGCTGGCGTGTGAATATGTCCCCTGTATAAAAGCCCAGACGCAGGTGCTGCACATTGCTGCATCCCCATCCGTAATAGCCCCACAGACATTCCACTTCCCATTCCCGGCACATGCCCTTGAGACGCTGGATATCCTTGGTGTCGTGCTTGCCCGGATATACAGAGGTGAAGTAGTCGGCCAGTTGCTCGAGACGCTTGGCCACCTTGACGCGATCCTTGTCGCCGTACACGGTGTAGACATTTCTCAGGAATCGACGCGCACATCCCTGGGCCTTCATATCCGGGCTGGTCGCGGCAATGCCGTCCAGATATTGCCACACATCGCGATCTCGTGCGGTTAGATTTTCCGCCCTGAAATATTGCTCCCCCGTGAGATTGTCAAATTCGGGTGTCATGAGGAATTGCTGCAGGGTCCGGACCTGTTCCAGCATGAACTGGTTGGTCACAGAGGTAAATCCGCTGGTGGCTGTCATAAAGTAGTGCTGGTTGCTGGCCCGACGAAAGTGACGTACAACCTGGGCAAAATAGCCCAACATCACATCGTCATGGTGGGGTTCTGTGTGCAGGAAGCGTTTGCTTTCGAGCACCTGCATGCCGCGTTCGATCTTGCTGACCACGCTGCGGTAGACCTGTTGCGTGGTCTGTTTGAGTGTGCCGTCGGTCTTGGTGAGCAGTGTCTTGCCAAAGGGATCGCTCTGCAGATCACGTGACGTCAATTGAAGCAGGGGCTTGGCCTTGTGGTCCGCGATGTTCAGGAGGATTTTTTCCTGGCATTCATCATCCCATTTGGCCTGTTGGTTCAGACGCGACAGGCACCGTTCTGTGAGCTGGTCCGCAGCGCCGGTGGTGATGTAGAATCGTGCATTGGGAAGCTTTTGGAGGGCCGAGGCAGGCACACTCACATCCACAGGTGACTGAATGGCCCTTGCCACAACACCGGCCTTGGCCTGGCCCGCTGCGGAAATGATGGCCGTACAGTCTGGATTGGCTGTGATGGTTTTCAGACCGATCGTAATGACCAGACACTTGCGTGCAATTTCTATACCGCCCAGGTCTGCAGCGGCTGCGGCCTGGGTGGGATAATTGATGGGGCACAGGCGGGTCGTTGAAAAGTGGTCGGACCCGCTGATATTAAAACCAATGTGGCCGTCCGGGCCAATACCACCGAGGAAGAATCCTATCCCTCCCAGGTCCCGGATTTGATCCTCATAGGTCATACACCACTGGTCCAGACGCTCCAGTGTATCCTTCTGTCTCTGTTCAAGGGGGCAGCGGGCCACCCTGTATCGCAAGGTCAGGTCGACCTGCTTGTCAGGCCAGATGTCATTCAGGGTCTGGCTACGAGTCAACCCGATGCGGTCTGCGTCAATCAGCAGGGCCTTTCTGGGATCCAGGCCAAATCCCTTGAGATAAAAGCGTTTGACATAAAATGTGAAGCTGTTGGTCTGCGCCGCGCTGATGGGGTAAAACTCGTCAATCTGGACAAAATGGAGACCCCGCATATCAGGCTTGCGTTTGGTGTCCAGGCCCCACTGATCTAAATCCTTTCGAACCTCTTTTTTGTTCCAGTTGCCCAGGTAATTTTGCACCCATTTGATGAAATACTCGGGTGTTTTCCCGGTCGGCAAGGACATCACACCCTCTGGGTTGGCCTGAATCCACTCCAGAAATCTAAGGGCAGTGAGTTGGCCAAGCATGGGAAAGTGGTCCACTATCAAGGTGGGGATCTTTTCTGTGGGCGGGTAGAGAATGCCGTACCTCGATGCCTTGATTGCGGCCTTTTCGACCTTGGACAGGTTGATTGGTTTGGCTGTGGTTAATTTGCTTTTGGATGTTCTTTTGGTCGCCATAATTGTCATCCCAGTGGATTATTGTGTTATTTTGGAGGCCATTATAGTCATCACAGCGTTGTTTAAAATAGATATTTGTAATAAGATGATGGATAATTGTAGTCCCATGCTAAGGACCGACTCAGTGGCTTCCAACAACAAACTGATCAAAAAGGAATTTACCTCGGGCATTCCCGGCCGTGTGAAGGATGCCGATTATTTCTATTTTGATGCGGCACCGCAGGACAAGGTGCCCATTGCCATGGTCTGCGGGGGGTACGAGGCCTGTGCACCGGATTACGACATCAAGCGCGCGTCGTATCCCTACTGGTTCGTCAAGTACACGATCGCAGGCAAGGGCACACTGGAGACAGACGGGAAATCGTATGACTTGACGCCCGGCACCCTGTCCGGATTCGAACCGGGCACCAGTCATCACTATCGATCCAATGACAAGGATCCCCTGGAACACATATTCGTGACCCTGGTGGGCGAGGCGTGCAGGGACCTGTTTTCCAGAAGTGACCTTCGAACCCACTGCGTGCTTCGTGTTGAGGAACCTCCGGAGACCCAGGCTGCGTTTGAGCGTCTACTGCGCGTGGGCCTGCACAGGCCTCCCCATGCCCATGAAATCTGTTGTCACTATCTTCACATTGCGCTGCTGCTCCAGACCTCCATCGCCAACCAGGCCTATGTGTACAGCCCGCAAACCTTTCGAACGTTCCAGGCGTGCAAACAATCGATTGACGCACGCTTTTCATCGTTTGATTCGGTCTCTGATGTGGCCTCGGCCTGCGGGGTGAGTGTGAGATACATGTCCAGCCTGTTCAAGCAGTATGGGGATGTCACGCCGAGCCATTATCTCATGCGTCTCAGATTGAACAAGGCCGCCAATCTCCTGCTGACCACGGACATGACCGTCAAGGAGATTGCCGCGTCTGTGGGATTTTTAGATCCCTATCATTTTTCCCGCAATTTCAGACAATTTCATGGCCAGTCCCCCAAACAATACCGGGGTGCGTAAACGAATTTGGAGATAGAACAACATGCCCATTCATGAATTTTATTGTCCTGATTGCCATCGGATCTTTAGTTTTCTGGCCCGTCGGCCCAATGTAAAGAAACGTCCCCACTGCCCCAAGTGCGACCGACCGAAACTGGATCGCAAGGTCTCCCGCTTTGCCATTGCCAAGGGCCTGTCCGAGGCCCCGAACGGTCCGGACGAGATGGACCTGCCGCCCGGCCTGGATGAGGCCAAGATGGAGCGGGTCCTGGCTGAGATGGCCGGGGATATCGAGAACATCAATGAAGACGATCCCAAGCAGGCGGCACGCATGATGCGCAAGCTGTACGACAGCACAGGCCTTCGCCTGGGTGAGGGCATGGAAGAGGCCATGCGCCGCATGGAGGCAGGAGAAGATCCTGACGCCATTGAAGCGGACATGGGCGACCTTCTGGAAAACGAGGATATGCTCTTTGGCGGGGCCCGGCCCAGTCTTAGAGGCATGGCTCGCAGGCTGAGATCCCCGGAGGTGGATACCACTCTGTACGAGCTGTGATGGAAGTTTTTGCGGCACTCTTGCCTTTTGAGCCAAAAGTGTTGGTTCACGGTTTTGGGCCGGCAAAGTTGGGGTCTTCGACCCGTTGCGACCTGTGAAGTGGAAACCAGCGCTAAACCAGGGACCCTTGAAGGAGCCAGTCACATGAGAATGAGACGAGACGTGGGAATCGTGTTTTTGATTGCCGTGATGGCCGTATCGGTTCAGGCGGCCCAGTTCAATGTCCGTTATTTCGGAGCCCGGGGTGACGGCACGACGGTGGATTCACCGGCCATCAATAAGGCGATTGAGGCGGCCGCGGCTGAAGGCGGGGGCACCGTGGTGTTTCCGGCGGGCACGTATCTGAGCTATTCCATTCGATTACGGAGCCATGTGGGGCTGTTTCTGGATCACGGGTGCGTGATTCTGGCGGCAGAGCCCACAGAGGATCAGGGTTATGATGCACCGGAGCCCAATCCGTGGGGTGACGAGTACCGGTATCAGGATTTCGGCCACAGTCACTGGCACGACAGTCTGATCTGGGGTGAGCATCTGGAGGACATCTCCATTACAGGGCCGGGCCTGATCCACGGCAAAGGACTCCGCCGCTGGGACACGCGCAGGGCCGGGGATGGCAACAAGGCCGTGGCACTGAAGCAGTGCCGCAATGTGGTGATCCGCGACGTGACATTTCTCATGGGCGGACACTTCTGCATCCTGCCCACGGGGGTGGACAACTTCACGATCGACAATGTGAAGATCGACACCAACCGCGACGGCATCAATATCGACTGCTGCAAGAATGTACGCATTTCGAATTGCACCATTAATTCACCCAATGACGACGCCATTGTACTCAAGAGTTCCTATGCGCTGGGTGTCGCCAGGGCCACGGAAAATGTGACGATTTCCAATTGCCAGGTCACGGGCTACAATCTCGGGTCATTTCTGGACGGGACATTCAAACGCACACAGGACCATGCGCCGGATCGCGGGGGCGTGACAGGACGCATCAAGTTCGGCACGGAGTCCAATGGCGGATTCAAGAACATCACCATTACCAACTGCGTGTTCGAGCGATGCCGCGGCCTGGCCCTGGAGACCGTGGACGGTGGCATCCTGGAGGACATTACCATTTCCAATATCACCATGCGGGATATTGTGAACGCCCCGATTTTTATTTGCCTGGGAGGACGCATGCGCGGCCCCGAGGACGTGCCCGTGGGCAAACTACGTCGCGTAAAGATCATGAATCTGACCGTGTTCAATGCAGATCCGAGATATGCCTCTCTGATCACAGGCATTCCCGGCCATGCGATCGAAGACGTGACACTCAGTCACGTTCAAATCCTGGTCAAGGGCGGGGCTCCGGCTGAACAGGCGAATGTCACAGTGCCCATGCGGGAGCGAGCGTACCCTGATCCCAGGGAGTTCGGCCTGATGCCTGCGTACGGTTTTTTTGTGCGCCACGTCAAGGGCATTACATTCGACCACGTGAAGGTGGGGTTCATGGAGGCTGATGCCCGGCCCGCGTTTGTGCTGGATGCCGTGGACGACGCGGCATTTCACTTTGTCGAGGCGCAGAACACAGAGGGCGGGCCCAGGTTCAAGCTCAACAATGTGCGTACATTCGAGGTGTTCCAGTGTGACGGTGTGGACAACCAGACTGTGACGCAGGCGGACGAGAAGATGCTGTAAAGCTAGATCACAGATCACGGATCACGGATCGCGGATCACAGGCATCTCATTGGGATGCAGTGCCCTGTAGAGTATCACCATTTTGTCGGTGTTTTGGTACATGCTGATGTGGGCTGTGGCAGGGATCAGGGTCTCTGACTCTACCTCATAATAGACATTAAGATAGACCCACTCGCTGAATTCATTGATCCACGTGCCAGTCCATTCAATGAATTGGCCTTTCTCGTCCTGTAGGGTGGCCCATTGATCGGATGAGAGTTCATTGGGATCGAATAAGACATAGACTGTTTTGTGCCAGCCTTGTTCCGCCAAAGATTCTGTAATGCTTGAAATCAGAGAGTCACAGGGGTAGGGCTGCTCCAGTGTGTAGTACAGGCCATAGCCGTCTGCCCGATTTTTCTTGGCCGGTGAGATTTTATAGATCGTGTTCACGGCATTGTCCGGTGCGACCAGAGAGTCAGGAAAATCGTCCGGTCTTTCGGTGTAGGTCTCTGTGTCATCCATGACCGTATACACGATGCCTTTGAGGAAATTCATACTGGGTGTCAGAATCTTGCCGATCCCGCCTGTATACATGGCCACCAAGAGTACGACCAGCCAGACCTGTGACATTCGGTTCTTGATGACGGGGCGCATGCCCGGAATGATGCAGGGCCAGATCTTGCTGCCGTCCAGGGGCGGGATGGGGATCAGATTGACCAGGGCGAGTATGGCATTGATCATGAACAGGGACATCAGAAACGCAGTGAACCAATCCGGCCAGGACAGATGAAGCAGGCTCAGGGCCAGACCACTGAGCAGGATATTGCTTAGCGGACCGGCCAGCGAACTGATCAGATAATCCCGCTTGGGTGACTTGAAGTGGTAGAGGTTGACTTCCACTGGCTTGCCCCAGCCAAAATGCAGCACAAACAGGGCCAGTGTGCCGAACAGGGACAGATGCTTGAGGGGATTGAGCGTGACACGTCCCTGTCGCCAGGCCACGTCGTCACCCAGCCACTTGGCAGAGAGGGCGTGCGCAGCTTCATGGACAGTCAGGCCGATGATCAAACCAGGCAATAGATACAGATAAGACATGTCAGCGGGTCTCCTCGAAATCAGCCACCAATGGTCCCACCTGAATGCCCAGACTCTGCCCCAGGGCCTGGACCCTGTGGGGTGACGCACCTGCGCTCAGGGCTTCGGTGAGTGCTGTTTTGCCCTGGTCGATTTCGTTCAGCAGAAACCACCCATAGGCCTGAAAAAACAGGGCGTCCTTTTTGGGCGAGTCCTTCCATGCCCGGTCAAAGAATTGCTGCGCCTGTTGTATGTGTCCCTGGCCCGCGGCGGCGACCCAACGCATCCATCTCAGGTGGATCGGATCTTCAATATGAAACACGCGATCCAGGATACCCTCGGCCTCCTGCCACCGGCGCTGATGCAGGGCGGATGTGGCCAGCACAGTCAACGCGGATCGTGTCAGGGGCATGGACACATCCTTGCGTTCGATGATTCTGGAGGCAATGTCCACATCACTGTCCTGTCCGGGCTGTCCGCTCAAAGCCAGTTCCAGTTGCAGGACCAGTTCCGGAGATCCCTGATCACAGGCCTTGGCCTTGTCCAGCCACAGGGCTGCCTGCTCCATGTACCCCTGAGTCATGGCCATGAGCCCTGCATAGGCTGCCACAGACCCCAGAGGCTGCGATTCAAAGATGGACTCGGCCAACTGCTCGACCTGGTCATGATCATACTTCTGGGACATGAGCGTGAGGTACCGAAGTGTGTCCTCTTCACTGCGATCCAGACGCCAGATCCATGCCATCAGCCACTCGGGCACATGAAGGCCGGGCACCACAGCCATGATCAGCCACAACACCTTCAAAGGCATGGCTGCGATCTTACCCATCATTCGAGTCATTGCATTTCCTTGCAGAAAAGTTCACGGTTCACAGTCATTGGCCCTCAGCCCTCAGCCTTCAGCCCTCAGCCTTCAGCCTATGGCTACTGGTTATTGGCTCATTGTCCGGTTCCCGAGAGGTCTATTGAACGGGTCAGTGTACCGGGGAGGCTGCTTTTTTTCAACCGTGAATCCCCGCCAGGGATCCCTTGGTGGACGTGAACCCGGAACCGTGAACCGGAATTTCCAGGTTTACCAGGGAAATTCCTTGGCATGTGAACCCCATGCCCCTATGGTAAGTAGCTTTTGAAGAATGGATATGGCAGCTATGACGCAACAACGACTTCACGTTTTTCTGCTTTGTGCCGGGCTGTGCCTGGTTTGGGGTGTATGGCCCTGTCCGACCCTGGCCGAGTCGCATCCAAAGGGTGCTGACCAGGGGGCGATCAAGGTGCACAAGGTTCAGTCACCAGAGGGGACTGTCCTGGAGGTGGAGAACCTCATGGCCTATGACGTGACTCTCAACCTCACGTTTCGGTCAAGAAATACGAGGATTGTGCGGTACAAGGCAGAGACCGATACGTTTCCCGGTCAGTCCAGGACTCGGGCCGTTCTGCTGCAGCCTGAGGACAGGAGCCAGCCCTGGTCGTGGCGTTACCGAACCCGCTGGCTCAAGGGGGACATGCATGCACTTCATGACGACTCTGTGCTGTACAGGCTGCCGTTTGAAAAAAACAAATCATTTCGCGTGATTCAGTCTTACCACGGGCAGTTCTCCCATCAGGGGATCAATGAGTATACTGTGGATTTTGCCATGCGAGAGGGTACGTCCGTGTGTGCGGCACGCGGCGGTCTGGTTGTGGATATGGAGGACCAGTACGACAAGGGGGGCGTGGATGAAACCCTGAAGGACAGGTCCAATTTTGTGACCATTGCGCATGCAGACGGCACTCTGGGGGAGTATCACCATCTCAAGTACCTGGGTGTCCTGGTTGAGGTGGGGCAGCATGTTTCAGCCGGAGATGTGATCGGTTTGTCCGGCAATACCGGATATTCAAGCTTGCCTCATCTGCATTTTGGGGTATATTCACCTAAGGACAGTGTGACGACGCAATCGCACCCTGTGGCCTTTTTCACAAGCCAGGGCGTGATACGAGAACCTGTCAAACGGCGACATTATGCCGTACCGTGATTAAACAGGACTTTTGGGAAAAGCCCTTTGGTTTTCAGTTTTCAGTAGGCAGTATGCAGAAGAAAGAGGTTTTTGACATTGCGTACGGGATTGCATGGACTGGACATTTGAAAATTGCACAACTTCAGCAAAAACTCAGGACTTGGGCTTAAAACCGAAAACTTGACACTTAACACAGACCCATGGATATCCAGATCATTCGAAGTCGTAGGCGGCGTAAAACGATTCAGGCTCGTAAGCGCAACCACTGTATCGAGATACTGGCGCCTGCCCATATGACGGATGCCCAGTTGCAGCCCCACATCGACAGCCTCGTCAAACGCATCGAACGGCACAAAAAAGCCAGCACCCTCAGCCATGACGATCTGCACAAGCGTGCTCAGTACCTCAATCGACAGTACTTCAACGGCAGCCTCCAGTGGCAGTCCATCCAGTGGGTGACCACGCAAAATCGGTCTTATGGCAGTTGTACCTCCACGCGCGGTACGATCCGTATTTCAGATCAACTGGCCGACATGCCGACCTTTGTGCAGGATTACGTGATTATTCACGAACTGGCCCATCTGCTGGAGCCCAATCACGGGCCCCGGTTCAAGGCGCTGGTATCTCAATATAACCTGGCAGAACGCGCCCGCGGCTTTCTCATGGGTGCGGGCTTCGGGCCTGAAGAGGAAGAATAAAACCATGCAAAAGACCCTGTTTTACCTTGTGATTTGTATGTGCCTGAGCTCCTGTGCCAGAGACACATCCGCCCTGAAGCCAGTCACAGGTTTCGACCTGGGGCAATACCTCGGCACTTGGTACGAGATCGCACGCCTGGACCACAGTTTTGAAAGGGGGCTCCAGCAGGTCACGGCCGAATACAGCCTGAATTCCGACCATACGGTGAAGGTGCTCAACCGGGGCTTCAAGGTCAAAAGCGGAAAATGGAGCGAGGCCCGGGGCAAGGCCCGTATGGCAGGTGCGTCCGATGTGGGGCTTCTGAAGGTGTCGTTCTTTGGCCCGTTCTATGCACAGTACAAGATCATCCACATGGATCCTGCGTATCAATGGGCCGTGGTGACCAGCAGTTCCATGAAATACCTCTGGATACTGTCTCGCACACCGCAGTTGCCGGAGACTGTGCAGTCCGCCATCCTTGCACGGGTCAAACAGGACGGCTTTGACGCGTCGCAACTCATCTGGGTGGAGCAGACCGAAGTCTCTGAATACCCCGGCTACACATTGGCCTGGCACGATGAATTCAGTCGCGACGGTCGACCGGACCCCAACCACTGGACCTATGAACAGGGCTTTGTGCGCAATAATGAACTCCAATGGTATCAGCCGGACAATGCCCGCTGTGAAAACGGCATGCTCATCATTGAGGCACGCCGCGAGCAGAAGCCCAATCCCAATTATCAGGCAGGCAGCCAAAACTGGAAGCAGAGCCGTGCCCATGCCGAGTATACCTCGTCGAGCCTGAGGACACGCGGCCTGCATGAATGGACCTATGGACGCTTTGAAATGCGGGCCCGGATCAAGACACAGTCCGGCCTGTGGCCCGCGTTCTGGACGCTTGGTTCCGCCAGATCCTGGCCGGGCTGCGGTGAAATCGACATCATGGAATACTACAGGGGTGACATCCTGGCCAATGCCTGCTGGGCCAGTGCGCGGCGATGGAGTGGTGTGTGGGACTCTTCCCATACGCCGGTCGCCAGTTTTAACGATCCCGAGTGGGACAGTAAATTCCACATCTGGCGCATGGACTGGGATGACCAGGCCATCCGCCTGTACCTGGACGATGCTCTGCTCAATACCATAGAACTGGACAAGACCATCAACCAGACACCGGATCAGGCCAATCCCTTCAAAGAACCCCACTACCTCATCGTCAACCTGGCCCTGGGCGGCACTAACGGCGGTGACCCCAACGACACCCCATTCCCCAGTCTGTACGAAATCGACTATGTCCGTGTGTATCAAAGAGAATAAGCCTTCGGCTTGGTTCACGGTTCACAGTTCACGGTTTAAGACAATGTAAAAGGGAGACTCATGACAGGCGGTCGATCAAAGTTTCGAAAAGGGCGTGTGATTGATACACTCTTTATTCTCCTGGTGCTGGGAGGACTGGGGTATGGCGTGTACTGGATCATCAAGGCAGGGGGCAAGGCCACTGAGCAGTATGGGACTGCCATGGTCAATACGCAAAATAAATCCATGACCCTGGTCTGTCAGTCGAACATGCGATCCCTGTTCCAGATGATGCAGGTGGAGGTTGCTTCGGAAGGGAAATACCCCGAGTCCCTGGCGGATCTCAAGAGCCAGGTCAGTGACTCGCGGTTGTATCACTGCCCGGACCCCAATGGCAGCGACTACGTGTACCTGCCCCCCAGACGGATCGACAGTGACACACCCACGATCATCCTGTATGAACCCAGCCCGGTACACAACGGCCAATGCAACATCCTGCTCAGCACCGGCGAGCTCGGTCAAATGTCCTTGGAAGAGCTGAAAAAATATGTGCCTGGTCTGGCTGCCAAGCCGTGAGTCTGTAAGGGATGAGGGATGAAACCTGAAACCTGGAAAAGGCTCGCGCTCTATGTTTGGCGTTGCCTCGTGCTCAGGTCGGCTGCGACCGGTGCTCGTAATCGTAATCGACTGACCTGGCATCTTCGCTACCCCTGGCATCTTCGACTTTGGCTCAGCTTTGCGGGCTGGTTAAATAGATCCCTCGGTTCCTCGGGATGACAAGTCACCTTGTGGGATAGTTTCATTCTTGAGTGCCAACCTAATTCGTGATAATTTGGATAAGAATGCGGTTAAAGTGCTTTGTTGTGATTGTTTGCCATGACAGGGACAGGGCTGGGTCGGATGCTTTTCCCTTCAGCCTATTTTCCTTGACGCCATGGGCGGGCAAGGAGAGAATTGTTTTGACTTTATGTGTGAATAACGAGACATTGTTTCTGTGAACTGTGAACTGTGAACTGTCACGATAGTGTGGAAAATCGCGTGTTTGAATGGCTGGAAGACATCAATACCCGACCCAAGCCGTTTGAGTTCTACACGGCTGAAGACCTATGGACTGATGAGCATACGTCCGAGCAGATGCTCAAGTACCATCTGAATGAGTCCGTGGATATGTCGTCCCGAAATATTGAATTCATCAATCGGTCCGTGGACTGGATTGCGGCTCAATTCAAGGTGGGAGCGGGTACCAGAATTGCCGACTTTGGCTGCGGGCCTGGGTTGTATGCGACCGGGTTGGCGCGCAGACAGGCCGAGGTGACAGGGATAGACTTTTCACGGAGGTCGATTCAGTATGCAAAGGACGTGGCAGATCAAGAGGGACTGTCCATCCGCTATGTGCACCAGAACTACCTGGAGTTTGACACAGAGGATCGCTTTGACCTGATCATCATGATCATGTGCGATTTCTGTGCATTGAGTCCTGTCCAGAGAGAACAGATGCTGACCAAGTTTCTTACACTCTTGAAGCCGAGTGGGGCGGTGCTGCTGGATGTGTACTCCATGACGGCCTTTGATCAGCGAGAGGAGTCTGCCCTGTATGAAGCCAATCAGCTTAATGGTTTCTGGTCTTCGAATCGATATTACGGATTTGTGAATCAATTGAAATACGAGGAAGAAAAGGTCGTCCTGGATAAATATACAATTGTCGAAGCGTCACGCACCCGGACCGTGTATAACTGGCTGCAGTACTTTAGCCCAGAAAGCCTCGAGAAGGAGTTTGTTGAATGCGGATTCAGGATTGAGACGCTCTACTCGGATGTAGCTGGCTCTCCATTTGATCCGGAGTTCACTGAATTCGCGGTGGTGGCCAGGAAGACATGAATCATCTATGACTGAAAGGATGAATCAGAATGATGCGTATGCATCTCATATTGTTTTGCTGTTTTGTTTCTGTGTGCATGGCGTCGCAAAGTGCGCGGGCCGTGTTCCAGGAGCCCACGCCCCTGGCCAGGGCCCACGCGCACAATGATTACAGGCACCATCGTCCGTTGCTGGATGCACTGGCGCACGGTTTCACCAGTGTGGAGGCGGACATCTATCTGGTAGATGGCCAACTTCTGGTGGCCCATGATCGCGATGAAATTGAGGCCCACAGGACGCTTCAGGCCCTGTACCTTGATCCCCTCCGGGCACTGGTTGAGCAGCATGGCGGCTCTGTGTATGCCAAGAAGACGTCGTTCACTTTGCTCATTGATTTCAAGACCGAGGCGGAATCCACCTATGCTGTACTGCACAGTGTCTTGTCGCAATACAAAGCATGTCTTACGTCATTCACGCCGCAGGGCCGTCAGGAGAGAGCCATCCTTGTGGTGGTGTCCGGGAATCGTCCCAGGGAAACCATGGCTGCGCAGGCGCTCCGCTATGCCGGCTGCGACGGCAGACTGAGTGATCTCAACTCCAATGCCCCGGCAGACCTCATTCTTATGATCAGTGACAATTGGGGCAGCCATTTCACCTGGCAGGGCAAGGGGCCCATGCCTGCAGAGGAACGGGCCAGGCTCAAGGACATTGTCACCATCTCACACAAAAAAGGCAGGGTGGTCCGGTTCTGGGCCACGCCGGATCAATCATCTCCTGAACGGGAGGCCCTGTGGAATGCCCTGGTCCTGGCCAATGTGGATGTCATCAATACGGACGACCTGTGTGGTCTGCAGCAGTTTCTCCTGGCTCGTCTGGATAAATGACCGGTCTTGAAGCTGGATTTCATGTCCGAGGTTGCCTGAATCATGACTGCAATGGATGGCCTGGCCTGGCGGACTGTCTCAAAAACCGGGATACGGCACGGAATGGCCTTCGGTGTGGACTGACAAGCCTTGGCGAGAAAACCACATACGTCAAACTGAGTCCAGGAAATACCTTTGGTGATACCTGCCCGGCGTGCTATGATACGACATTATAGAACAAAACAGATGTTTATCCAAAGGAATGATCTTTTATGACCCATACGGCTGAAACAAAAAATATGGCAGTCTTCTGTGACTTCGAAAATGTGGCTTTAGGCGTGCGAGACGCCGATTATGCCAAGTTCGACATTGCCAAGGTCCTCGAACGACTCCTGCTCAAGGGCAATATTGTGGTGAAAAAGGCCTATTCTGACTGGGCCCGCTACAAGGAATTCAAGGCGGCCATGCACGAGGCGTCCTTCGAATTGATTGAAATCCCGCACCTGCGTTTGTCAGGCAAGAACTCCGCGGATATCCGTATGGTCGTGGATGCCCTGGATCTGTGCTACACCAAGGCCCATGTGGATACCTTTGTGATCATTAGCGGTGATTCTGATTTTTCGCCCCTGGTCAGTAAGCTTCGGGAAAACAACAAGACCGTGATCGGGGTGGGGGTCAAGAACTCCACATCGGATTTGTTGATCGCCAACTGTGATGAGTTCATCTCGTACGACGATCTTGTCAAACCTCCGCGCCCGCGTCGAAAGGCACGTGTGACTGCGCCTGTACCAGCAGCAGCAGCAACAACAACACCGCCTGCCAATGGGCGAAAACCATCACGTGACAACAAGGCCAAAGCCAAGCCGGTATCTCCTGTAGACACCAAGAAGCAGGAGGCCTGGGATCTCATTGTGGAGACCTATGAGGCGCT
>JAIPFM010000130.1 GCA_021736645.1 Phycisphaerae bacterium
CCCACAGCCTTGGGACGCCCTTTCTGAGGACCATAGGCCACGACGGGCTGAAGTCTCCAGTTGAGTTCCCAACCGCAGCACTTGCCGCATTTGCAGTACCCGGTGATTTCCATCATCACGGTCTCGGGCTTTTGGCCCTGGGGCAACCGATACCGCCGGTTCGCTGTGCATCCACTGAGACACAAGACTGCAATCAACATCAAGACTGCCTGCTTCATAAAACCATGTCTCCTGGCCAGATCGTGTGAACATCGCGCCTGTCACATATCTTATCGTCCCCTTGCCTCCTTATACTTGAATATTACGAGGATGAACATCCCGTGTGGGAGCGTGTTGGTGAAGTCGATCCGCACTTGAAAGTGCCTGAGATCCGCCAGCGATTCATCTGATTCCCCTGGATGACTTTGGTGTTCTCCAACATCTCAAGCGTGTGATGTCATTCCAGTGGTGCTATTCTCTCACATAATCTTGTTTTTGCTACGCACCAACCTGACTGATTGTTCACGGCACTCTGCTCCCATCATACAACACGCCCTGCTCATGTCATGGAGTGACACATGCCGACCATAATTTGGTGCCAAATTGACAACTCGCCGTTCGGCTTCATGCAAAATTGACAGGCCAAAGACGGTCATTGCGCGCCAGGGCACTTTCTTTAGGTCATTTATTTCCAAGCACTTAGAGCTCTGAACACATTTCTGGCACGGTGTTTGCTTAGCTCAGCCAATAAGACTGAAGACTGAAGACTGAAGACTGAAGACTGAAGACTGAAGACTGAAGACTGAAAACCAATAACTCAATTATAGGAGGTGACTGACTATGTTACTGAATACGTGGTATCCATTTTACGATGTGAGCAAAACCCTGGGCGAGATGGATCGTATCTTTGACGCCGTCAATCGTCCGTTGGGACTCAGGAGCGTTCCACGCGGTACGTTCCCGGCCATCAATATGTACAGTGACGGCGACAACACGGTCATGGTGGCCGAAATTCCCGGTGTGGATCCGGAGACTCTGGATCTGTCCGTCATGGGTGATACTGTGACACTCAAAGGCAAAAGAGACGATGAGAGTCTTGACACAGATCGCTATTACCGCAGAGAGCGAGTGACAGGCGAGTTTTGCCGAACCTTGACATTGCCTGATCCTGTGAATCCGGATTCTGTGCAGGCGCAATGCAAAAACGGTATTTTGCGTGTGTCCATGGGCAAAGCTGAAGCAGCAAAGGCAAAGAAGATACAGATTGCATCATAAGAGGAGATATGTACCCCTCACCAAAACCAGGTAGACGCATCACAAACAGATTTAACGCCAAAATCAATGAGCCAACAGGTGGCTGTTTATGGAGGTGATCATTATGACAACCCAACAAATTGAAAAACGTCAATCCGCGGATGTCGCCCGAGCCGACCAGGAAAAACCGCAGTATTTTCAACCGTCCACTGATGTACGGGAAACTGACGATCAGATTATCATTCAATTCGATATGCCCGGCGTGAGCAGTGACAACGTGAACCTGACCGTAGAAAAGGGAACGCTCACTGTCACGGGGAAGGCCGATCCGGAAGAAACCGGTCAGGTGGTCTACCGTGAAACCCATGTGGGTGACTATCAGCGTACTTTTTCTTTAAGCGATGATGTGGATACGGAAGGCATCATGGCAGACATGAAAGCAGGTATACTGACCGTACGAATTCCCAAGGCAGAGAAAGCCAAACCAAAACGTATTGCAATCACCAGTGCCTAAGCTTTTCAGCATAAGACTCAATGGCGTACCAATCTCCATGGATTGGTACGCCCTCCTGCAAGGAGACCCAATATGGCCAAGAATTATTACGTTATACTGGGTGTGACTTCCCATGCAACCGATGATGATGTGAGAGCAGCCTACCGGCGTCTGGCCAAGGAATTTCATCCGGATCACCACAGCGGCGGTTTGAGAGCCTTCCTGGATATCCAGGAGGCATACTCCGTGCTGAGTGATGCCCAGAAGCGTAGAGACTACGATCGCCAATTTCAGTCAAGAGCTCGGCCTTCCTTGCCTGTGTTCGGCAAGTCTGTGACATCAACCTCGTCAGGTCCTGAACCCCTCATACCCAGACATGGACCGGGTCGCCTTGATGATATCTCGCTGACCCGCTCGTTCCAGACGTTTACACCGTCCTTTGATGAGATATTCGACAGGCTGTGGAGCAATTTCCGGAACTTGACGCATCCCAAAGGCGAAGGCATGCGAAACCTCAGTGTCGAGGTTCCAGTGACACCTGAACAGGCACGCCAAGGCGGACAGGCCCGCATTCTTGTGCCGAGCCGGGCCTACTGCCCGACTTGCCGCGGTCAGGGTGCGATGGGGTACTATGAATGTCCCAGGTGTGCTGGTGAAGGATCTATCGTGGGTGAGTATCCGGTCAATATCTCGTTTCCACCCGGGTTGTCCGGCGATCATACCGTGCTGGTATCTCTGGAAAGGTTTGGCATCCGAAATATTTATCTGTCTGTCATCTTCAGGATCACAGCGAGACCATATTGAATCCCGTCACGGCAGGTCTTACCTGCCTGTCTCCCTGCCGTGATGTGTGGTAGGGCCATGCACCACGAGTTTTCCATTGGGCAGGATTTCCATGCGGTCAATAAACACCACACGTTGTGTCCCGGTTTTGGAGGTGCGCCCGTGATACACACACAACATGTGTTTGCCATCCGGAGAAAGCGTGACTGAGTTGTGCCCTGTGCCTGTGACGATGCCTCCCTGTGCCACATTCTTTTGCAGGACAGGGTTGTTGTCTGCCTTTTTAAAGGGCCCCAAAGGTGAGGTTGAAGTGGCATACCCCACGGCATAGTCTGCACCGCCAAAGAAGTTGGCCGAATACATGATATAGTATTGATCGTTCTTTTTGAAGATCCAGGACCCCTCTGTCCAGCGGCGGTTCACTTCACCTGATGTGACAGAACGGCTTTCCCACTCTGACTGCTTGTCACTCATCAAGGCCGGAGGCTGCAACAGCAACCGGGGTTCTCCGATAATGCCGGAAAAATCGGGTTTCATCTCCACACCATAGACCCAGCTCTCTTCTATTTCCTGGAACAGGCCTTGTTTACGCGCCCATTGGGCCACTTCACTCTCCACGGGATTTTTGTAACAACAACGGGAATAATACAAAAACACCCTGCCATCCTCAAAGAGAAGATTCCCATCGATGATCGGATACCCGGGGTCAAAAATGGGACGGTTGTACAGACGGGTATAGGGACCTGTCGGCGTGTCAGACACAGCCACGCCAATGCGAAAGTTTTCCAGTTCATTGGATGGGTTGTCACGCCAATCTGCGCTATAGAGCAAATAGAACTTTCCCTGAACCTCGTACAGTTCAGGCGCCCAGAAATTGGCCGTGTCCCAGGATGATCCGGTGTTGCCCTGATAAATACGTCCTTCGTCTTTCCACGCCTTCAGGTCAAGGGAGGAATACATTTTAAAGCCATCCCTTACCCCTCCGGTCCCCACCATGTAGTACCTGTCCGAGGTCCTGAGGATATAGGGATCACCAAACTCAACAGGGATGGGGTTTTCAAATGTCAGGAGCTCTGCCTGGCATCCAGACGCAGACATCAAAAAGAAGAACATTAAACAGCCTGTTTTCATGGTCTATTTCCCTTGTTCATGTGCTGGTTAAGACGGTCAGTTCCAGGTGGTACGATATAATGCCCGCTTCTATTGATTCTGCAGGTGAATCCGATACAGCTCAAAGAACGTGGGTGCATCCAACAACTCGATCTTGGGGTTGAGGGCATGGACTTCATCCACCACACTGACGTACCAGGTCGGCGTCTTTAGTATATTGCGGAACCAGTGAAACGGCGGCATGCCCTCTTTGCGGCGTCGGGCAATACGGTCCACCACATGCTTGCCCGCCACCTTGGGATTGCCTTCATTGATGTCGTGATCGAATCGCAGCACAGGCATGTTCTTGTGCAGCAGTGTGGCCGGTCCGCCCGACGGGACAATGCCATTGGGGCTGAAAGACGCATAGCAATCCAGACCGGCCTGATCGAGCTGCGGCCCGTGGGCGTAAATAATAAAACCTGTGATGCTCAGGCCCCATCGATCGTAAAACGCCTTGTTGTGTGCAGCCCAGGCATCCAGGCCGCTGGGCAGACCGGACAGGCCTCGCGGTTCCTGGAGCATACCGGGTTCCAGGTAGCCAGCGCCATTGTCTGCTGAAGCGAAATAGTCATTGGGCGTGGCCGTGCTTCGCAGCAGGTCCATGGCCATGGGGGCTCGGCGATCCAGGACCGGGCTGATGCACCACATCAGGGGCAGCTTGCCCCTGGCCGGATCATCCCAGATGTCCATGGTGCGCTGATACAGCCACGCAGCACAGTCATAATCCCCTACATAGAAGATCACGAAGTCACGCCCTGCGAAATCGACCTGGCCGTCTTCCGTGAGGTAGCCCCTTTTCCTTAACTGATCGCGCGTCACCCAGGGCTGAGGATAACGATCCTTGAGTGGGAAATGGGTAAAGAATGAGGCATTGGCCATGGCCCCGTAAGAAATCGCATCTGCATCCATGAATCCGTTGTACGCACTGATGACCTTGCCGTATTCCCATTCCGAGGGCACAGGCGCGTGCGATCCCCCGGCCGAACCATGACTGGTGTACTTGTGGGCCCAGGGCACAAAGCCGCCGATGTGGATCATCTTGCTTTTGCCCCCGTGCTCATAGGCACTGAGCAGCAGTTCTTTTAATGTGGCCAGATCAGTACCGACCTTTTGCGCAGGATCGTCAACAGGCGTCTCGTCGCCCCACACGTGCAGGTCAAAGAAGAAGGCCTTTTGACTGACAAAATAATCCTGATTGGTGAGGCAGTGGTGATTGAGGACTGCATTCTGAGGTCTCTTGATCCAGTACTGATCCAGGTAGTATGCACCAAAGGCCCCGTTGACCAGACCTGTGTCCATGTAAAAGTGTTTCATCCAGAGATACGCATCACACTTGGCAGAGCCCGTGGACGGCCGATCCATCCCAGGGATCATGCCCTGCCCAGTGAACAGAGACGTTCCATCCGGCTGGATCAATCTCACCTTGATCGGAAGCCTTGGGCCATTGACCACCAACTGATCGTAAAGGCTGCCTGGCGTCACATCAAAGCGTACAGGCAATAATCCTTGGACACCCGCCACAGTGGATGCCACATTGCTGGTGGCTGCCACAGCCGGATCATACAGGACCACGCCATTAATACTGGACCGGAATTTCGCCACCAGGTCCACCAGCGTGGGCACAGTCTCCACAGAACGGCCTGCCAGCCACTGGCCGGGTCGCGACAATGTCTCGAGCCAGTAGTCGTCCACATTTTTCGCCTGATGCTGTGAATCCACATATCTCAAGTAGAGCATTGGCTGCTCGCGATTGACCAGCCCCTGCAGCACGGCAGCCGCGTGACAGTGGTCCCAGGCCATGGTGACCTGAGCCCGATCGTTTCTGTCTATTTGGCATGCATAACGCAGGTCAAAAACTGTGACCGGCCCTGTTTCCACAGCCCGGGCATGACTGACAAGAAACGTACTGATCAAAAGCAACGGTAATGCTGCGACTCTAGAACGATACTCTGCCATATTTGTTTATCCCAAATTCGTCTATATTCATCTGTCCATGGTTGTCTTCCGGCATACCCTGTCAGTCCTGTCTCTTACCCACACAGAACAGATGCCGCGTGGTACGAATGAAAAGTTGCCCATGGGCCGCCACAATAGAGGCTCGCACGACTTCGCGGCCCTGCGGGTCGTCCATGGTAATCTCCTTGAGCACCTGGCCGTTGCCTGCATCCATAATCACCACACCCCCTGCATGATTGATCAGATAAATCCTGTCATCTGCCACCAGGGGTGACGCTTCATACTTGGCGCGGCCGGGTACCTCGACACTCCATTTGACTTGACCGGTTCTTGGATTCACACGGGACAGGTGTCTGCGTAAATCGTTGAGTATAAAAAAGTCACCGTCATAGAAAGCGGGGGTAGGCACATCTGCTGACACCTCGGTTTTATTGGCCTCACTGGTCCAGGCCACGGCACTGTCCGGCAGCACACCCGTGCCAGAAGGCCTGATCCCATACACAGGATCACCCTTGGGCGCACACACCAACACGGTATTGTCTCCCACCACGGCCGAGGGCACCAGGCGCCAATGTCCAATGCGATTTGGATTCCACGTGCCCCACCGCCACAGCTCTTTACCCGTCTTGAGATCGTGGCCCGTTACATCGTCACCGCCCACAACCACCAGCTGCATGGTGCCATTCACCTCAAACGGCAGCGGCGATGTAAAGCCCTCACGGGATTCTGCCACGGCCTGACTCGGACGAATCTGACGCCACAGGGTGTCGCCTGTGTCCGGCTTCATGGCCAGGATGTACGATTCATTCTTCTGGTCCGTGAGTCCGCGTCCGCGTACGGGCACGTCTCTCTGAAGGACCTGGAAGTACAGAATGCCGTCATACAACAAGGGACTGCTGCTGAAGGTCCATTGGAATGCATACGGGCCGTAATCCTTGTGCAGGTTGCGTGCCCATTGTTTCTGCCCTGCCAGATCGAAACAGACCAGATCCCCAGTGGCATAGGAAAACACCACTTGCTTGCCGTCCGTCACGGGCGAAGCGGCTGCACGGGTACTGCGTGAATCCTGGCTGACCCCGGGTGCAATATCCTGCTGCCACAGAAGCGATCCATTGGACCGATCAAAACACTGGGCCACCAGCATGTCCCGATCCTGATCCACACCCGACAAAAACACACGCTCCTGCCAGATAACCGGGGACCCGGCAGAAGCCCCCTTCAGTTCAATACGCCAGACCACGTTTTCAGTCTGGCTCCAATTGACAGGAAGACCCTTTTCCAACGTGGTACCATTATAAAAAGGTCCTCGCCAATGCGGCCACTCAGCCGCCTGCATGAAAGAAACACTCATCAACACGGCCGCAAGACACATACGATATCGCATGGCAAACTCTCCTTGAATTAATCACTATTTTGATATGCAGTATATAGCAGAATCACTGCCAGAGTGCCACTGACTCACAGCCTTTTTTTGCATTTTAATTGCGTTACAGGCATATTGTAAATATTCTGCTGTCCTGTGTACCAGTATGCGTGTTTGTTTTTGTAGGATCTGTTTCGGCCGGGCATGGAATGGTTTTAAAAGGAGTCACCAGTGGCCGCATTTAAAGCACATTTTCTCACGGGTCTCAGTGTGGGTTATGCCGCCAGTGTGGCCTGTGCCCTCGGACCGTGGGAGCTCAATCCGGTGACTCCGTTTCTTGTGTTTGCCGGCACCAGCGCGGGGGCCCTGCTGCCAGACCTGGATAGTGACAACAGCACACCCTTTTCCGTGGCGTTTTCGCTGCTGGCCATGGCAGGCGGGGCTATGGCATTTCTGTATTGCCTGCGACAGTCTGTCCTGCCCTGGTATGCATGGAGCCTCATTCCGCCCACAGTCGTGCTGCTGCTCCGGTATGGCGTGGGCTGGGTATTTCAACAGTGTACAGTCCATCGAGGTATTTTCCACTCCATCCCCATGGCCGGGGTTGTGACCCTTGCCGTATGTCTGGCCCTGGGTTACCTGGGCCTGCCCAGGAACGACGTGCTGGCCCTGTCGGTCAGTGTGGGCCTCGGTTTCCTGTCTCATCTGGTCCTGGACGAACTCTATTCTGCGGTCAACTTTGACGGCAAGAGCTTGGGCCCCAAAAAATCGTTTGGCACGGCCCTGACCTTGACAAGCCCATCTGCCCTGGCCACGACAGGAACGTATGGCCTGCTCGGTATGCTGGTCTATTTGAATCTGGAACTGTTTGACCTCATTACAAGGAGAGTGCTATGAGCATTCGTACCGCTGCTGCAGCCTTTGTCACCCTGACTCTATGCACATCAGTCGCCTTTGCCCAGGACTGGCCTCAATGGCGAGGTCCTCATCGAGACGGAATCACCACGGGTTTTGTCGCCCCCGGTGTCTGGCCGAGTGCACTGACACAGACCTGGAAGGTGACAATTGGCCTGGGTGATGCCACACCGGCCCTGGTGGGTGACAGGCTCTTCGTGTTCGGACGCGTGGGCACCGACGAAAAGATCCAGTGCTTAAACGCAAGCAACGGTACCCAGATCTGGGAAGACCTTTACCCTGCCGACTATCTCGTCACAGGCCCGCCCAAGGATCACGGCGGCCCGAGAAGCTCCGTGGCCGTGGCCAACGGCAAGGTCGTGACACTGGGCGTGGGCGGCATCCTGTCCTGTGTGGACAGTCACACTGGCAAGGTCCTCTGGCGAAAACAGTCCAGGGCCGACTATGCCGGTGTGGACTACAAGTCCGATTCCAGCATGTCCCCCCTGCTGACAGACGGCCTGTGTATTGTCCATATCGGCAAGAAGGAAGAGGGCAGGATCTTCGCCTTGTCTCTGGAGGACGGCAGTATCAAGTGGTCGTATGACCAACCTCAACCCACCAGTTCATCACCTGTCCTCATGACCGTGGCAGGTACAAAACAGCTCCTGTTTGTCACTGCCGAAGACCTGTTGAGCCTTTCCCTCTACCACGGCACTAAACTCTGGAGCACGGAGTTCGAGGCAGAACGCGGCAACAACACCACACCCATTGTCAGCGGATCAACCGTGATCATGGCTGGCCAGGGCAAGGGCATTGTCGCTTTTGCAGTGACCAAACAAGACGACCGTTTTTCAGTCGAGCAGGTCTGGATCAACGACGCAGCACAGCTCGGCCCCAGATTCACCACGCCCGTCCAGGTGGACAACCTCTTGTTTGGGTACGGACGCAAGCTGTACTGCTTCGACACCCAAACCCAGACCATTGCCTGGGAAGGCCCGGAAAGCCTGGGCAACAGTGCTTCCCTGGTCTACGCCCCGCCCGTCATGATGGGCCTGGGCGTCAAGGGCGACCTGGTCGTATTCAGGGCCAATGCGGCCCAGTATACGGAACTGGCCAGATACAAGGTCGCAGACACAGACACCTGGGCCCACCCCATCGTGGCAGGCAACCGGATCTTTGTCCGAGACAAGGATTCAGTGGCGTTGTGGATCGTAAAGTAAGGCTGAAGGCTGAAAAGAGACGCTTTCGAAGGCACTCCACCGAGGGGCACTTCCTTAAGGGAGCCGAAGCGACCGGGATGTGCCCCGGATAACTCCAGAGCGGAAGCACCTGATGGACGTGTAGAAGGGATGGCTACAGAGATCTTTACTTTTCGGACATATTTACCGATATGCTAGAACCTTGTTCAAAAAGAACCTAGCCGCCCCAGGTCAGACACCCCGAATCAACCGAACAAGTCCTCTTTAAAACATCTGATCACACCATCCCAGTTTTTTTATTTTCTTGCTTGACTCTACTGTGTCCACAGTAGATACTGTAATTACAGTAACAAAGCATAACCAGGAGAATCATGATGGCCAAGCGTACAAAACCCTCGGAACTGGAAATGCAGATCTTGTCTGTGCTTTGGGAAAACGGCCCTGCCACAACCCGCCAGGTGATGGAGGCCATGCCCGACGGAAAAAAACGGGCGTATACCTCGATCCTGTCCGTCATGCAGGTGATGGAGAAAAAGGGCCTGCTCACCCACACCAATCAGGGCACAGCCCACGTGTACAAACCTGCGCAGAGCAAGCGCAGGGTCCTGAAACCCTTCATGCAAAAAATAGTGTCAGAGGTCTTTGCAGGCCGCCCTGCAGCACTCATGCAGGCCCTGCTGTCAGAAACCTCTGTCAGCCAGGCGGAGCTGGAAGAGATGCAAAGGCTCCTGGCCGAGGCCAAAACCGTGAACCGTGAACCGTGAACCACTTCAGCGAAATGATCCATTTCGCTGAAGTTCTATCATCGGGAGAATGACCATGGATCGTCTTATCACCTTGATTGAAGGCCCGTCGTGTAAGCACCTGTTGACTGCCCTGCTGCACACGCTCTGGCAAGGCGCAAGCATCTCCGCCATACTCTTTGCGATTCTGACACGTCTCCCTGCCACACAGGCCAACAGGCGATACATCGCAACCCTGGTGGCCCTGTGCGCAGTGGTCCTCAGTGGGTTATTGACCTGGTCCATTCTCAATTATGACCCTGCGCAATCCCAGGTATCCAGTTCATCAGCAGTTGCTTCCACACAAACAGTGCAACAAGAGGCCGAATCCATACCCCGTGTCATGCCACCCACAATGGGTCCGCCCATATCACAGCCCCCTGCCAAACAGGTCGGGCAGCCCTGGCAGACCTGGGCCCTGGGCGTATGGCTCACGGGCACTTTCGTGATGCTCCTGCGTATGGCCATGACACTGGTGGGGGCCAGGCAATTGCGGGGGCAATGCCATGACCTGGAACAACCCGATATCCTCAGCCTGATCGACTCGCTCTGCACTCAAATGCATGTCACACGGCGCGTGCGTGTGCTGGTCAGTGAGCATCTGTCCGTCCCCGGTGTGATCGGCTGTATCTGGCCGACACTGCTCCTGCCCGTCTCTGTCACCACAGGCATGCCCGTGGACGATCTCAAGGCCATACTCACCCATGAACTGGCCCACATCAAACGCTACGACTATCTGGTGAACGTCTTCCAGATGGTGATCGAGGCCCTGCTGTTCTTCAATCCTGCGGTGTGGTGGATCAGCCGACAGATCCGTATCGAACGCGAAGCCTGTTGTGATGCCACCAGTATTGCGGCCACAGGTCAGCGCCTCAAATACGCGGAAATGCTCGTGGCCTGGACATCGCAACTGCGTCACAACACACTGGCCCCCGGTGTCACCCGCTTCGCAGGTCAGGAAAACGGCAGCCACCTCGTGGACCGGATCAAGCGCATCATCTCAATAGAGCATCGTCCCAGACTCTACATCTCCTGGCCCATGGCCGGTGTCACCATCGGAGTATCTCTCATCTGTCTCATTGCGCTATGGCAAGGTACCAACCTGGCCGTGTCCGTGGCTGCCAGGGTCCTCACACCCCAGGAACGCATTGAAAAGCTCAAGGAGATCGCAGAATCCTATGGCTATGAACCGGGCAGGGATCCAAAAGAAAACAGCATTCAGATCTCAGGCATGATTCGTACATGGAACGGTGAACCCCTGCCTGGCCGGATCAGCACGCTGTTGGATGTTGAATCCGGGCAGAACAGCTCAATCAGCAATATCGGGACTTCCAGGCTCGATGGTAGACCAGACGCGGCTGAATTTCGCATTCAGGTTGCCAGAGGCCATTTCTGGCTCATGGCTTCGGCCAAGGGGTATGCCACCGCTGCTGTAGGGCCCCTGGTTTCCCAACCCGGCCGTGACATCAGTGATATTGAATTGGTTCTGGATAAGGGGTTTCCCGGCAGGATCAAGGTGGTCAATGAATCTGGCGACCCCATTGGACAGGCAAGCTTGAGAGGCGGCTACACCCTTGAACACAGACAGTCCTACACCTATACCATTGAACTGTCCACGGACGAGCAAGGCCTGTGCACAGAGGCCCATGCTTCCGGCCAGACCATGACGCTCAATATTGCGGCCCAGGGGTACGAGCCGAAGACTGTAGAGTCCCTGATACTCGATGCGCAAGAGACCACGGTGATTACCCTAAAAGAGGTCCAACCCATCGCGGGTACGGTGGTCTCAGGAGACACAGGCCTTCCCATCCACCATGCCGAAGTCCGATTACTCATATTGAGAAAGAAGACTCAGAGCAAGCACTTGAATCAGGTCGACAGCACCCCGGATGTGTTCACGGACCAAAACGGTTTCTTCCAATTGGAGCAGGTTCAGCAGGGCTGGCAGCACATGATCCATGTGACAGCCAAAGACTATGGCCATGTTTACCTTGAAGACCTGCCGGCAGGCAAACAAGACTTGCGCATTGAGTTAGGCCCCAAACAGATCATTCGAGGCACAGTCCTCGGCGACTTGTCTCAACTAGAAACCGATGCCTCAGGCCAACCGGCTGTCACCTTTAAAAATGAATACAGAGGCTACGGAGCGCACCATGCAATGGCCCCTGTTTCTTCAAAAGAAACCGTCAACGGCTTCGAAATCACCGATGTCTGGGGGCAGACTGTCACGCTCAAGGCCGGCTACAAAGAGATCACACTAAAACCAGAAGAGGATGACCTGGACAATATCGTGATTGATCTGAGCCCGAGCGTCACACGGGAGATAGTGCTGCAATTTGACATCCCGGACAATATGCCGTCCATCCAGGGCCAGGTGCGAATCGATAGAATCAAAGAACGTATGGGCAATACCGTCAGATCCCAATATCCAGAATGGGTCAAGATCACTGACAATAGAGCATCTTTCACAAACTCAGCCCCTGGGCAATTTCGATACAGTCTTGACCCGTACAAAGAACTGCCCCTCGGTTATTGGTTTGAGAAGTCTAAATACATAGACGTGACACCCGGCACTGAGCCCATGGTGATTAACGTTCCCGTCTATCCAGCCGGTGCCCTGTACGGCAAGATCCTTCGCCCGGACGGCACGCTGGCCAAAGAGGCCAACGTATCACTACGCGTGATCGAGACGCCAGCAGTCATTAAGAACGTGGGGTTCAGCCTCAGCAATATCGTAAGCAACAGGACCAGTCTGGGTACCTATAATGCCACACCACTGCCCCTGGGCGGCACATATGCCATTATGGCCTATGAGGGCTACGCCTTTGCCATCACAGAGCCCTTCACATTGGATCAGGCCACGCCCATGATTGAGGCCAATTTGCAGTTGCCCAAAGGCGTGACAGTGACAGGCCAGTTGCTGGATCCGGAGGGTAAGCCCGCCACAAATACGGTGAGCCTGCATGTGTCCGTCAAGCGAGGCAAAGCGTCATCCGGCCTTGGTGGTACCAATACCGAACCGGATGAAAACGGCCGGTTTGTGTTTGAGGATGTCAATGCCGGGCCAGGCGGATCCTGCACAGTGCGTGTCATTGGACACACAGGCTTTCGCCCGGCGAAACAGGAAATCAAGGACCTGAACGAACCCGTGATCATCCAGTTGGAAAGAGGCCATCGCATGACCGGCACAGTGATTGACCAGGCCACAGGCTGGCCCGTGCCAGGTCTGGAGGTGTACGCACAATCTGCAAAAAATGCCCAGGGCGACTTTGACGACAATTGGGAACTGCTCGAGACCGATGCCAAAACTGATGCGAAAGGCCAGTTTGAATTCACCAACATGGGCTCCGGCTTCTACCGCCTCGGTGTACGAGGTGTCAACATGGCCTCACCCAACATTCTTCCTGTCGTCATCGGCGGACAAAAAGAGCCTGTCACACTTCATGTCACATTACTACCCTGGAGCGAGTTGAAGCCGACAAAACCTGAATAGTGAAATGCTCGGCTGCTTGTTCAATTGTGCTTCACAATGAAGGTGCTGAAGACACATGAAGAACAACGACTTCAACCGCTAATTCACGCTAATCTTCGCTAATAGTTTGGCGCCCACCATCAAAACAACCACCCAAGGTGACACAATCGCCCCGAGGCCCGAGGGGCCTATTAAACCAGCCGCGAAATGCTCAGCAAGTTGAGGGTGTTAGAGTGGAGCGGTTCAAGACTGCGGAAGGTCGCTTTCGATACCGTTTGACTTCTGCGAAGGCTGCTACCGCCCTGCCATTTAGCCGGGACAATCCACGCTCGCTGAGGCTCGCTTCATGGATCGCCCCATCCTGACCTTTGCTTCGAATGATTTAGGTATCGGACGCCACCATCCTTTCGAAGGCATTCCAGGGAGGGGCACTTCATTAAGGGAGCCTCAAGCGACCGTGATGTGCCCCGGTTGCCAGCGACGCGATAGCACGACATGGAGGTGCAAGAAGGCTCGATACAGAGTCGTTAAATTCTCCAAGCTCAACTCCATCTCCAGATCGTCCAGTCGTTGGCGAAGCCGATTGAGATGGCCACCATTCTTGATTTGAGCACTCCCTACATCGTGACATGCAATATAAAAAGCCTGACCCCTGGCCGCCTGCTGACCCCTGGCCGCCTGCTGACCCCTGGCCGCCTGCAGCGGTCAGCCATCAGTGGTTTTGAGCCGCTGCGCGGGCCAGCTCAATAGATCCCTCGATACCTCGGGATGACTATCGTCACACGCGAAACATAATACTCCATTGCAGCACCGCAACCACACGCCACGACTTGTCATTCCGAAGGACTGAGGGATCTATTTAATCAGCCCGCGTCAGCGGCTCCTCCTCCCTAAGTCATGCTTTGCCATTGCACTTGTTCTTGTTTTGTGGCATTGTTATGTGTGTGCACTTTTCAGACTACACGTAAATTTGAGAACGAGGACTGGCCATGAATCGCGAATCACACATCCTGCTTTACTGCCTGATAACGCTTCTGATCACTCTGGCCTGTCAGGCCGCTCCAGTGGTCACCTGGGATTTCCGGACCGACACACATGGATGGATCGGTAATGCTCGCGTGGCACCTGTTCAGTCCACGCCAGAGGGCCTGATCGTCAACTGCACTGGACCGGACCCCTGGATCGAGGGGCCGGCCATTGAATTTCCAGACAATCATCTGGTGCAGATCCAACTGCGTTTGCGGTCCAATGCAGACAGGACGGCCCAGATCTTTTATGGACCGAGTTTTGTAGCTGAACGCGTGCACACATTCATGATCAACAATGACAATCAGTGGCACGACTACAGCGTGCTCATTCCGGAGACGCCTGGGACACGTACGCGGTTTCGTGTGGACCCCTGTGCTGACAATGGACAGATTGTCGTCCAGTCCATCAGTGTCAGTGCGGTGAAGCGACCGGCAGATCCAGACTTGCCTGCACCCATACCCTTTGACGCCAGTTCTCCTTCGATCTCCCTGACTGCCGGCACACTGAAACTGGTCCACAGCCGGACGGCATGGAACGCGTTGGAAATTTCATGCGGCCCACAGGCCATGTCACAGGGCTACACAGGCGAGGCCATTGGCATCCGGTTTGGGGAAGACACCCAATGGCTTGCCCTGAACCTGGCTCGTGTCACAGTCATATCCACGCTCAACAGGCTGACTGTCACGGCACGTATAAAGGACACCCAGGGCGCAACCTGGCAGATACAGAGGACCTTTACGCCAGTGCCTGGTGAATCCACCGTCTCAGTGGTCACCACCGTCCAGGTGGATCAGGCACGTGACGTGGTCCATATCCCATGGCTCACACTCCTGCCTGGGTATAACAGTTTTGGCCCTGACAAGCAGCAGGCGCTGTTCGCCGGTCTCGAGTATCTGGCCGACGAACCGAGTTCCAGCCAGGCCGATCTCACAGGCCCCGACCACGTGCGGCGCATGCCGGACCCTGTGAAGGTCACAATCCCCCTGATGGCCGTGGCAGCCAGGAATCACACCCTCGGTCTGATCTGGACACCCAATGATTGCGTGAGTCCAGGATTTGATTCACCGGATAGGGTGTTCGGCTCTCAAAGTCACGCGTTCTGGCTGTCCGGTCCTGCTGTGGGTGACAGGCGCTTTGCCAATGACCTTGTCGCACACACGCCCATGACACTAAAGGCCAACGAGTCCATCAGTGTTCAGGCCTGGATTATTTCGGGCCGGGGCAAGAGCATTGTGCCCGCGGTCAAACAGTATGTTCAACTCCATCCCCTGCCTGCCCTGCCGGAGATTGAGGGAGGCTATGCCCATGCTGTGGACCTGCTGGCCCATGGCTGGCTTGATTCTGTGATCCGTGAGAAAGGCAGGTTTCGTCATGCTGTGTGGGGCAGCAGTTTCAATCCTCAGCCTGCGGCCGATGCCGCGGCCTTCATGCAGACCCTTTCTGCGCAGACTCAAGATCAGTCACTGGCCGCGCGCCTGCAACAGGGCGTGACAGAGGCGATTGAGTGCTTGGCCCCCTCTGATCCCTATGCCAGCAGTGTCTCGCATATCCGCCAGCCCCTGGCCCCCCTACTCTTTGGCAAGGTCGGTGAATACGTACATCTGCGACACAAGCAGGCACTGGCCCAGTTGAGGGCATTCGACAACCAGGGACGCATACTCTATCAGCCTCAGGCGGACAAGCCGGATTACAGCAAGACCCATTTTGCCAAACATGCCAACGGTCTGGGTGTCAACATCCTGGCCAATATTCTGGATGCGGCCACACTGTGTCACGACCCGGATCTCACACGTCAGGCCCTGCATCGTCTGGACCAGCAAACCGTCCTGTATGCCAACACCGTGCCGCGGGGCGCCCAGACCTGGGAGATCCCCCTTCATACACCGGACATCATGGCCTGTGCCCACATGGTGAAGGCCTACACCCTGGGCTACCTGCTCAGCGATCATACCGAATACCTGGAACAGGCCAGATACTGGGCGTGGACAGGTATCCCTTTTGTGTATCTGGTCAATCCCACAGGGCAGACCACAGGTCCCTACGCCACCATTGCCGTGCTGGGTGCCACGAACTGGCAGGCCCCGGTCTGGCTGGGTCAGCCTGTGCAGTGGTGCGGGCTGGTGTA
>JAIPFM010000131.1 GCA_021736645.1 Phycisphaerae bacterium
GATTTGCCGGTATCACAGGGACTGCGTCACGAACCAGTACCGCCTGGATCAAGACCACAGAAGCCAACCGCACCTTTGTGTCGTGGGGTCTCAATACTGTCGGTAAAAAGTGGAGAATACGTCTGGATGCCACAGGCGGCCTGCGCATCGAGATCAACGGTGCCTATCACTATGGCAGGACGTATCTGGCCGACGATGAATGGCATCACACAGCCGTGGTGCTGGATGATGACGGCACACCGGATTGTTCGGAGACGCGGCTCTATGTGGACGGCCTGCCTGAAACCACGGCTGCAGTCACCAGCACGGCCATTGATACGGATTCAACCGGCGTGTTCAGAATCGGCATGGCCACCTACGACACCGTGGGCTTCATTGGCCTGATCGACGAGGTGCGTCTCTATGATCGTGCCCTGTCTGACGGCGAGGTGCTGAGCCTGGCCGGCAGGACATCGCCGGTTGACAAGCCATTTTAATGGAGCTTACAAACCGTTCAGCGCAGGCATTGAGAGTGGGATTCCTCAGTCCATGCTTGGTCTGCCTGGAATGTTTGGCATATTTGAAAAGATTCGCAGACAACTGCTTTCATTTGAGTGTCGTGTCAATGTGCGCCCCGGCCATTGACAGCTTCGAAGAAGGGTGTCTTATGCCTTTCTGGACATTTAACGTGGGGGCAGAAAAGTCCCTTGCCTGAATTTTCTTTCAAAGATGTCGCCCTCCATCCAGAGGGCCTGTCCTATGCTGTTACATGATAAACAGGGTCACCCTATCCATCAAAACGGCTTGTCTACAGGCGTGGTCCTGCCTGCCAGGCTCAGCACCTCGCCATCCGACAGGGCACGGTCATAGAGACGCACCTCGTCGATCAGGCCAATGAAGCCCACGGTGTCGTAGGTGGCCATGCCGATTCTAAACACGCCGGTTGGATCCGTATCGATCGCTGTACTCGTGACTGCAGCGGTGGTTTCCGGCAGGCCGTCCACATAGAGCAGTATTTCCGCAGCATTTGGCGTGCCGTCATCTTCCAGGACCACGGCTGTGTGATGCCATTCGTCGTCTGCCAGATACGTCTTGCCATAGTGGTAGGCGCCGTTGATCTCGGCACGCAGGCCGCCTGTGACATCCAGACGGATTCTCCACTTTCTGCCTGTCGTGTTCAGGCCCCAGGACACAAACGTCCGGTTGGCCTCTGTGGTCTTGATCCAGGCGGTACTGGTACGAGACGCAGTCCCTGTCACTCCTGCAAATCCCGTGTCCACATAGCCGGTCTCGCTGAACAGCAGGGCAGAGCCCTGTATGCCGGTATCCCAGGTGGCATCCACGATGGTCCCGGTGTGTCCGTGGCCTGAACTGTCGGCCGTTGTCGACCCGCTGCCCTCGTCAAGACTCCACGCACCCACCAGATTTAAGGTTCCTGGATCCACGGGCATGATCTTCTGGCCTGCTTGAGGATGCAAACGGATATCATCGATCAAGAGCATGCCTGACGCACCCGACCCCTCCACACCCATCGCGAGCTTGGTGACGTTCTGGAGGTTGGTGTTCACAGCCGTCAGGTCAATATTCCACGCCTGCCACACGGTCAAGGCCAGATTCGCGGGATCACCGTTGTACGTGACCTTGGTGTCGTTGATCTTGACATACAGCGCCCCAGTGTTGCCGACCTGACCTGCAAACGCGATAGACAGGGTCTTGACGCCGCCTGCAGTCCAGTCCTGGGGCACGGCAAATGTGCGCTCAGTCTCTGACGCGGTGCCGCCGATATTGCTGTAGTAGAACGGCATGGACTGACTGCTGCCGGCCATGGTATTGCCGGTTTCCATGATGGACCCGTCAAACTGAGGACTGCCCGGATTCCAGATGTCATGGCCGATGCCTGCCCCTGTGCCGTTGCCTCCATAGGCCACAGTGAAGAACTCATCGGCTGAATAGCCGTAGCCGTCAAGCCACGTCTGGAACGGACGGTCCGGACTGAGGTTGCCGTAGCTCTCGAAATCCTCCACCACGAAGAATGTGGCTGTACTCAAACTCCACACAGGACCTTCCCACACGGACATGCTCTCTGCGTCGTTGACTTCATCCACGCGCCAGTAATAGGTCTCACCCAACTGGGCACCCAGCGAGTCAATTGCCACCTGGTTTGTACTGGCCTGGACAGAGGGGGCCGAGCCACTGGCTACGGCCTCGGCATCGGCACTCATATAGATGGTGTGCTGATCGGCCTCGCGTCCAGCTCGCCATGTCACAACCGCATCAGGGAGCACGTCAGTCGAACCGGAGGTCGGGTTTGGTGTGCGTGCATACACGGGAAGCCCGTAGAACCGGATTTCCGACACACCGTATTGCTTGAGCAGGCCGCCCCAGTTACTCAGAATATTGATTCTCACATACTTGGCCAGGGCCCGACCGAGGTCAATGGCCTGAGGCGCATCATAGGTGGGTTGACCAGGGGCTCGGGCGACTTGACTGGCTTGGGAAATGACCGTCCAATCCGCACCATCGATAGAGCATTCAATGGTGACATCCTTGATGCCCCAGCCGACAAATCCTTCAGAGGTGCTGTTGGAATTCCAGACCAGCATCTTGTCCAGCTTCTGGACCTGGTCGAACTCAACCATCAGCCAGGGAGACAAGTCCGTGGCTGCACTGAGCCACATGGCGTCGCTGTCCGAGGTGTGGGTGGTGCCGTCAAGACCGGAGCCATCCACGGTCAGGCTGGGTGGATTCACCTCTGCAGAACTCGACGCCGTGACATGGTTCACGTCCACGGGAATCATGATGGAATAGGGCTCCACCGTGAAATTCCAGATGTCACCCTTAAAGACCGTGTAATCCGGAGCGCCATTGACCTCATCCACTCGCCAGTAATACGTGGTGCCGAAGTCGAGTCGCGTAGTGGGCTCAAAGCTGTTGGCATCCTGGGGGATACCGCCCATGCCGTCATTCACATCTCGGAAGTTGTCGCTCAGGTAGACAATGTGCCCATTGACCGACGGTGCGAATTGTCCTGGTGTCCAGCCGAGAATGACATTCCATGGTATGTCTGTTGCTTCATTAGCGGGGCTGGGCCTAAAGGCCTGCGAGGCTGCTCTCACAGTCAACGTGACAGGACTGTAGTTGGCGTGTTCTTTTGATGCGAATCCCAGGTTGTGAGACCCGTTCCCCGATGTCCTTCGAAACAACAGTGTCATCTGATTGTCAGTATCGTCGTTGATGAAGTCGGCGAGAGCGGGGTCACTGAATGTCACGATACCCCCGGCCGGTGTTTGGTCCACCAGGAAAGAGCCCAGATATGTCGCATCAGCCGTGAAGTTGTGGTCTGAGAGACTATTTGCCGGGGCGTTGTTCCAGGTGATCTCACTCTCGACCCAGGTGTGATCCAGGGACTCCGCAAGGCCATAGACCTCCACGGTAAAGACCTGCGGAGTGGTTCCTCCGCCGCCCTCGTTGTTTATGGTAACCGTTAATTCGAGCGAAGCATCCGCAATCCCACTGGCAACCTCAAAGCGAATATAACCCTTGCGGTCCGTGGAGCCGCCGTTGGTGTTCTTGATGACGATGTTCCCCTCGGTTGAGTAGTTGTTGTCGGTATTGCCGGAACCCCTGACATAGGTGTCAGCCGTTGGCCCGACCGCCTGTGCGTTATTCATCAGGCCCAGTACAGGTACAAGAATAGAAACCACAGAAATCAATGCTTTAAACATAACTCAGTTCTCCATACAAAAAGGTCTTTGTCTCTTCTCAGTACTCCTCATGTGACTGATACTTCATCCACTGGTCAACGGGCGTCTTCCACACAAAACCCTGCGGTCATGTGATGAGTATGATGGTCGATACCTCCTCCATGGGTCGCTGCCTATTCGTCTATCCGTGAGGCCTAATAAGGTTATTGCCAACCTGAATTATCATTACACGATACCATTTAAGGGGCGATTTCTCAATAAGTTATCTCGGATTTATACCATGGAGAATGCTAAAATCCATGTTTCACGAGACATCTGGATGTCGAGATGTTCCTTTGTGAAAGATTGGTCACAGCCTCGGCGAGTGGACGATCGACAATCTTTTTGACTTTGTTTTCCCATTCATTGATAACGCCGGCTGTTTCAGGATCGCTTTCCATGGAGGCGTTGATCTCTATCAGTTTGTATGAAAAATCCACGATGCAGTCTTTGTCCGTATCTACCGTGATATCGAGGCGGCCAATGTAATAACCATGGGATTCCCCTTGAGGATCTTCAGCCGAGACAGAAATTATACCCTGGTGGATGGGCCGGATCAAAGTGAAAACCGTGTCAGGATCGCCATGAGGTGCTGGTGATGACTCAGGATTGATCCTCCGGATAGAGCTTGCAGGCCGTAAATATAAAAGATAATATGGCCAGCTTGTTACAAAAAGTCCTTCGAACCCCGTCTGAAATATAAGGTGTGTACCCGTTGAATATATCGATATGATGCTGCTCCACATAGAATCACTTTCGCGGGAAGTCACCAAATCCCAACTGTTGGGCTTCCTGAATTCGGTCCCGGGCATGGCAGGGCGGAGCGTGGGACGCATTGACCTGTGGGCCGGCAAGGCCGTGATCGACATCCCGGATGATTGGCAGGTCCGCCTGGTCAAGGCCCTCGATGGCCGGACACTCGGGGGGCGTCGAGTGCGCGTCTGGGCAGAGAGCCCTGGAAGTGCCTCGGATAACGGTGACTCTCATTTTGAGCAATTGGCCAACCTGCTCGAATTGGAGCATCAGGAGGAAGCAAGGGAGGCGGTCGAGCGGGGCCGGAGACTGTCATACGCGGATGCCGAACGATCGGGAACCAGTTTGGTGGACCTGGTGATTGCAGACGAGGATACCGGTCTTGGAGGTCGGCACATACTGCAGCTCGCCAAATGCAAGCGCTCGCCATTGCCCTGGACACGTCTTGGCGTTGGCAGCCCCATCGTGCTCTCTCCTGATAAAGGCCAAGGGGCGGTTCAGTACAGAGGTGTGATTTGTCAACGTGCTGAAGGATTCCTGCGCGTGGCCCTGGGACACATGTCGGACGATCTGGCTGAGTATGAAACGTGGCGTCTGGACCTTTCCAGTGACGAAGTGGCCATGCAAAGGCAACAGGCCGCGCTGCAGCGTGTGCGCCTGGCCCAAGCGGAACGCCTGGCAGAGCTGCGTGACATTCTACTGGGCAAGCGCACACCGGAGTTCGATCCTGAACAGGAGGAGCCTGTACTTGATGCCGGGCTCAATGAAACTCAACGCCAGGCTGTACGGTTCGCGTTGGCTGCCCGCGATGTGGCGCTGCTTCACGGGCCGCCGGGCACTGGCAAGACAACGGCCGTCATAGAACTGATCCGCAGGGCGGTCCGCCGCGGTGACAAGGTCCTGGCCTGCGCACCCAGCAATCTGGCTGTGGACAACATCTTTGAACGCCTGCTGGACGCTGGTGAGCGAGTGGTTCGATTGGGTCATCCGGCCCGTGTGACGGCCGATCTTCGCGCTCACACGCTGGATCTGTTGGTGGAGGCGCATCCGGATGTCAAGCTGGCCCGCAAGCTGGTCAAGGAGGCCATGGGCAAGTTTCGGCAGGCAGGCCGCTATACCCGGGCCAAGCCTGTGCCTGGTTCGCGTCAGGAGATCCGGCAGGAGGCCAAGGATCTATTGGCCGATGCGCGGCGTTTGGAGGCGCAGGCCGTGGAGCATATTCTCGATAACGCCGATGTGCTATGTGCGACCACAACCGCTCTGGGCAACGAGGTGTTGGGCAGGCGGCGATTCGATTTGGGTGTCATCGACGAGGCATGTCAGAGTACTGAGCCGGGGTGCTGGGTACCTGTGCTCAGATGTGACAAGGTGGTGCTGGCCGGCGACCATTGCCAGCTGCCTCCGACCGTGGTGAGCCGGGAGGCTGCTGCGGGGGGGCTTGGTGTGAGCCTGTTCGAGCGGCTGATGCTTCTTTTCAACGGTTCGATCGCCCGCCAACTGACTGTTCAGTACCGCATGCACCAGGCGATCATGGACTTTTCGTCACGAGAGTTTTATGAGGCCAGGCTGCAGGCTGACACGTCTGTGTGTGCGCATGTATTGGCCGATCTCCCAGGGGTGGGTGCCGGCTGCGCCACTGAGCGTCCCATTGAGTTCATTGACACGGCCGGCGCAAGCTTCGACGAAGAGGTGGAGCCCGATGGTGAGAGCCGCCTGAATCGGCATGAAGCGGCGCTTGTGTGCTCCAAGGTGCAGGGGCTCCTGGACTGCGGCGTGGCAGCGTGCGACATCGCGGTCATCGCCACCTATGCTGCGCAGGTGCGGCTCCTTCGCGAGCAGTTGCCTGTGCCGGGCCTGGAGGTCGACAGTGTCGATGGCTTCCAGGGACGGGAGAAGGAAGCCGTGATCATCTCGCTTGTGCGATCCAATCCCCGGGCCGAGATCGGTTTCCTGCAGGATGTGCGTCGAATGAATGTGGCCATGACGCGTGCGCGCAGGAAATTGCTGCTGGTGGGCGACAGTGCGACATTGTGCGCCCACCCGTTTTATCGCCGTATGATCGATTACTTCGACACACTCGGGGCCTACAGGACCGTCTGGGAAGAGGACGACACGGTCTGACCCATGAGCACGGAGCATGGCGGTAAATCTGCGTCAAAGTGACGAATTCAGTCTAAAGTGAGAATCACATGTAACCTGCCCGCTGGAAAATGATACTACCTTCTTAATATAGTCTAGAGTCTTTCCTGGAGGTGCGAATCCTGGGGATTCCCGATGATATGAAGAAACTGGTGTGTTTTGCCAGGGCGTCTTAGACACAAATTTTCACTTTGATGGACAATCTCATGTTGAGGAGATGTCAATGCTACGAAGAAAAATAGTCTTCTCGACAGTCGTCGCGGCTGCCTCTGCCTTGATCATCTGGCAGGTTGGCTTCGAAACACCCGGTTACAGTGGGGTCAGCGAGGCAAATGTTCCTCCGGCGAGCGAGACTCAAGACAGCTCACCCCAGGCGCCTTCCGCTCCGGTCGAGCGCGTCAAGCGCCCCAAGGCCAATGTACGGCCTCAAAAGAAGCAACCCAAGCTTTCCCCCGCCAGACAGCAGGCAGAGTTGGCCTCGGACGCGTCCGATCCCTTGCCGCTCGACACCTCTGTGGACCAGAATGAACCAATGGATCCGAACACACAGCTCGAAGCCATTAATCTGCAAAGCGTGGAGATGAAGTTCATTATCCCCAAAATCGCAGATTGGACTGGGAAAACCGTGATACCCGATGACGGGATTATGCGTCTGAAGATCTCGATTTACGCGCCCCGGATGCTGCCGCGGGCCAAGGCCCTGGAAAAAATCTATGGTGCCCTGCGCATGCAGGGCTATGTGGCTGAAGAGTCCGGTGAGACGGTCTACCTGAAACCCACGGGCACTGCCAAACTGGGATTGGTGCCCACGGTTCTGCCCGGTCAAGCCCTTGCCAGTATTGAAAACAGAGAGCAGGTCGTGCAGAAGTTCTTCAAGCTCAACCATTACAGCCCGGGCCAGATGGCCCAAATCATCCAACCCCTGGTCAGTGAGAACAGTCACGTCAGCGCGGATGAAAATGCCGGTACCCTGCTCGTCATAGACACGGTGGCCACACTCATGCGCATCGAGGTGATCATTACCCAGTTTGACATTGTCCAGGGCACAGAAAGCGTGACCGAGATATTCGAAATCCGCCACCGTGATCCCGAGAGCATTGTGGCGCTGCTGCACGTACTCCTGGCCAAGGGCCCGGCGCCCGAGGCCGCGGTCAGTACCAAGATGTCTCGGTCCACCGCCGTGGCCAGCAATCGGGCCAAGGGCAGGCCTGCCAAGCCTGGCAAGTCTGTCCCTGCAGCCACGGCCACCTCGGTGGTGGTGAGTCGAGGTACCCAAACCATGACACTGCTGGCCGAACCGCGGTACAACTGGATCATTGCGCGGGCCTCTGAGGATGACCTGAAGATCATACGCCAGTGGATTGAACGGCTCGACAAGGCCGTACCCACGGTGATGGCCGAGGATTCCCTGGCCGACATAGAAAACAAGAACCAGATCGTTCAGCGGTTTATCAGGTTGAAGAGCTACAGCGCGAGCCAGATGGTCAATATCATCCACCCCCTCATGGGGGAATCGGGGTATGCCACTGCAGACGAAGATGCAGGCACACTCCTGCTGATCGATACCGTGGAAAACCTCATGCGTGTCGAGGCGATCATTGCCCACTTTGACGAGGTTGAGGCCGAAAACATCATTGTCCAGGTCTTTGAGATTCGTCACCGCGAGCCTGAGGAGATCGTGACATTACTGCAGACTTTGTTCAGTGCCGAACAGACCTCAAAGACCCAGGCCAAAAAAGACACCAGGAGTCGGCTGCCCAGACAGAAGCCGTTGGCCAAGACAGGCAGCACCACCTATGTGGGGGGCAGCACCAGTGGAAAAACACTGACGCTCATTTCCGAACCCCGCCAGAAATGGATCATTGCCAAGGCCTCGGAAGAAGACCTCGAGCAGATTGCCCAGTGGATTCAGAGGCTCGACACGCCCATTCCCACCATTTTGGCGGGTGAGCCGCTCACAGGTGTGGAAAACAAGAACCTGGTCGTACAACGGTTTGTGACCCTTCAAAACTACAGCGCCGGCAAAATGGCGGAGATACTCACCCCCATGATGAACGAATCAGGCTATGTGACCGGCGACGAAGCCACGGGCACTCTGGTGATTGTCGATACCGTGGAAAACCTGCTCCGCATCGAGGAGGTCATCGTGCGATTCGATGTCCCGGAGTCAGAGCACACCAACACCCAGGTATTCGAGATTGTACATCGAGAACCGGATGAGATTATCCAACTGCTCGAATCGCTGGTCGATCACGCCGCCGGTCCAGGGAGTACGAACAAAGGCGGTTCGTCGAGGAGCACCCGGTACTCGAGCGGCCAGCGACCCTCGTCAGCAAACAACCGAAACAGGAGCGGGGGCGCCACATCCACGATCGTGGGCACCAGCGGTAAATCCGTGGTCCTGGTTCCGGACCCGAGACAGAAGCTGATTGTCGCCAAGGGTTCGGCTGCAGACCTTGAAGAGATCGACCAATGGATTCGAAGGCTCGACAGGGCTGTCGCGACTCTGCTCTCCACACAATCCCTGGCCGATATCGAGAACAAGAACCAGGTTGTTCAGAAGTGTATCAAGCTCGAGACCTTCAGCCCGAATCGGATGGCGGATATCATTTTGCCGCTCATGGGTGAATCGGGTTATCTCAGCGCAGATGAAATCACCGGTAATCTGCTGCTGATCGACACGGTGGAGAACCTCATGCGCATCGAAACCATCATTGCCCAATTCGATGTGCCGGAGGCAGAGGACACGATCACTGAAATACTCACCGTACGCAACGGCGATCCGTACGAAATCGTCCAGTTGGTGCGCATGCTGCTCGGTGATGGCAACGGACGCACGCCTTCCGGCAACGGACGAAACACGAAATCGCCGCCCTCCACGTCACGGCGAACCACCGGCAGTTCGAATCTGTATCGCGGCAGTGCGGCGGTCACCGGTGCCAATTCGGTCCTGCTCGGCCCGAGCGATACCCAGGTGGTGCTGATCCCCGAACCCAAGCGGGGGTGGATCATCGCGCGTGCATCGGCCGAGGATATGCAGATGATTCGAGAGTGGATTGCCAAGCTCGATCTGCAGGACACGATGAAAAAAGAATACGAGACGGTCCCCATTACCTATGCCAATGTCCAGGAGGTGGCGGCCCATCTCAATGAGGCCCTGCAGAAGATGCCTGGAACGGAGCTCGAGACCAGCGTCCTGGTGCAGGCGCTCGATCAGGCCAGGCAGGTCGTGATCTTCGGACGCCAGGACCTGCGTGAGATGGTCAAGAAACTGATCGAGGAAATCGACGTACCGCCAGGGCAATTCCTGACCGAACACTTCAAGCTCGACTACGCGGATCCCGATCTCATCAAGAAGCACATCGACGACCTCTATGGCCTGGAACGGGGGTTGAGCACGCAGCGTGCCAGCAGCAGCCGATCCGGCACAGGCCTGCCCACGGATTCAGTGAAGGTCATCTCGCATCTGTCTCTCAAGGAGGTGACTGTCATTGCCTCGCCCGACACGATCGACAAGATCAGGCAGCAAATCAAGGGGTGGGACGTGCCCATCGATGTCAACGCGGTCAAGCCCAGAATCATCGAGCTCCACAATTCCGATACCGGCCAGATGGTGATCCTGCTCACCTCACTGTTCAGCAGAGAGGCTGCGAGCAGCCAGTTCTCCGCCTACGACTACCTCTTCGGCTTCGGTCATGAGGACAAAGAGAAGATCATCGGCCCCCTCTATGGGCAGCTCACCTTTGAGGAAGTACCGGGCACTAAGAAGATCATCGTCATCAGCAACATTCCCGAGGCCTATGACGTGGTCGAAGATCTCATCCGAAAGCTGGATCAGGAGGAAATGGCCGAGGTGCCGAAGGTCATCAAGCTCAAGTACCGGGATGCCGAAACACTCGCCATGCATTTGAACGCCATGTTCAATGAAACCGGGACCAGCGCCGGGATCCAGCTCTCTCAACGTGGGCTGCGCGACTACTCCATGGACGAGACCCAGGACAATGCCGGCAACCCCAACAATCGCAGCACCACCGCAAACGGAAGCAACAACAACCAAGGCAATACCACCGAATACCGGCCCTGGTGGACCACGGGCCGGGAGGCCATCGGTGAAGGGGCCATCAGCAATGTGATCGGGCGCGCGCGTTTTATCCCGGACACCTACAGTCGATCCATCCTTGCCCTGGCCCCGCCGGAGTTCATGGAGAATATCGAGCAGATGATCAACGAGCTGGACACGCCGGGCAAGCAGGTCATGATCAAGGTCATCATCGTCCAGGTCGACCACCGCAACATGACGTCCCTGGGCACACAATTTTCATCGGACAGCACCAGGTGGTCGACCGTGGACCACGAAAACGCAATCATCGCCCGCAATGCGCTCGGCCTGCTCGAACAGCACGGAGCCCTGGTATTCGGCGCAGGCAGCGATGCAGGCAGCCGTTCCGAAATCTCCGTGGGTGCCGACATCTCCGTGCTGCTCGATTTTCTGGTCAAGGAGCTTGACGCCCAGATCCTCAATCAGCAGACGCTGTGGACCAAGGACAACGAGGAAGCCGAGTTCTTCAAGGGCCAGCGCGTCGGCTTCCAGACACGCGTGTCCATCTCCGATACGGGCGGGCGCGCGACCTCTGATTTCGCGTACGAAAAGGTCGGTATGATCCTGCGTACCCGGCCCAGCATCACACCGGAAATGAACGTGGACATGATCATCAATGTGGTCCTCTCGCAACTGACCTCCGAGATCATCAACAGCCAGCGCGTTCGGACCGAGATGGATACCACCACCAACATGATCGTGGAGGACGGCCAGACACTGATGCTCGGGGGTATGCTCTTCCAGGAGGACAGCCAGACCCGGAGAAAGGTGCCGCTCCTGGGCGATCTGCCGCTGATCGGCGGCCTGTTCCGCCACAAAGAGAACGTCCTGGCCAACCACGAGTTGTTGATCTTTGTCACGCCGCATGTGGTGGATGGGAACGAAGGCACCTCGCCTGCGGCACTCGACGAAATCGAGCAGTCCAAGGCCCGCCTGCGCACCGTTCAGGAGGGACTGGAAAAGAATCGGTCTCAGTCACCCGATGGAGGATAGAAGGGGGAGGATAGGCGCCAGGAATCAACCAACCTTCTGTTTGCCGGACTATTTGTCTTTTGAACCATCCCATGCGAGTGAGAGAGTTGTGCGAAGCGATGGTTATGTTGGAGCGTCTTATTCGGCGAAGATCTCGATGCCGTTGATGGCCGGATTCTCGATGTTTGGTGTAAACGTGATCTTCAGTTTGCCGTCAGTCACTGCCACGCCCCTGTACTCACGCTGGATCGCCTTGTACGGTCCGCCGGCCACTTTGTAGAGGTCGAAATCCTTCTCTGGCGTCTGTCCCTGTACGGCAAACGAATAGATGCGCTGGCCCACGCCGGTGATGCCTGTGAAGGTCTCGGCAAAATGAAGACGCACGGTGTACTTTCCGTTGGGCAGATTGAACTCATACGCGCTCATGCTGTAACGTTCTCTCTGGAAGATCTCCGGAAATGCGACACCGGGCACTTCAAAGGTCTCCATGCGCTCAATGGTCATGCCGTCCGGCTGGCTCAGTGACGCACCTGTGGCCGCAACCTCATCAGGCAGCCAGAGGTTGCCGTTCTTGTCCGTGTAGGGCTGATTGGCCCCGCACGCCACCCGGATCACGAGCTTGGATTCAGCCGGAACCGCTGTCTTGAAAATCTGTTGGGCAAAATTGTACAAATTCTTGCTCCAGGTGTCTGCGTCATGACCGTGAGAATCCACGTGCCAGATATGGGGGATGTTTTCCGCCTTGAGATAGTTGTGCACGCCCTGGCTGATGCGGATCAGGCCGTCCTGGTTGCCGCAACTGAGGTACAGCAGCTTCAGCTTTGCCCTGGTCGCTGCTGGATCAGGGACCAGTTCGGCAGGGGCCTTGGTGTTTGGGGCCGAGGAAAAGCCGCCGACATACGCGAAGGTGTCCATGTGACCCAGGCCGAAGTTCAGGGACTGGCCCCCGCCCATGCTCAGGCCGGCCAGGGCACGGTGTTCGCGGTCGGCAGTCACCGAGTACCTGGCCTCGATGGCAGGGATCACGTCTTTGAGCAGGTCGTTTTCGAAATTGGCAAAGGCCGGTGCTGTCTGATAGACATTGCCCTCAGCACGGTCGTTGACCTGAGCCCGGCCATTGGGCATGACCACGATCATGGGCTCTGCCTTGCCGTCCGCGATCAGGTTATCCAGGATGTTGTTTGGTTTGCAGAGGTTCTGCCACTCGTTTTCATCGCCGCCGATGCCATGCAGCAGATAGAGCACGGGGTATTTCTTGGCCGCACTGTATCCGGGCGGCGTGTAGACCTGCATCTTGCGGCGAGTCCCCACGGTCTTGGAATCGTATTCAACCATCTTTAGCTGACCGTGGACAATACTGTCACGTGCGGCACGGAAACCCGCAGGGGGATCTGCGAACACGGCCTTGTCATCCGGTCCCAGTTCGATCGGTCCACCGAATCCGCCTCGTCCACCCCCTCGACGACCCTGTGCGCCACGCTGAGGCGGTGCCGAAGGCCTTTCAGCCTCTTCCTGGAACAGCAACGGGGCCATTTCATGCAGGCTGCGGCGCCAGGTCAGGAATTCGTGCGCTGTGCCCTCAGACACATAGGAGACCGCGTTGAAGCCGGCTTCGTTGAGTGCCGCAGCGGCATTCTTGACACCCTCGGGGCGTTCTTTGCTGCCGCAGCTCAAGAACACGAGTTTGAGATGTGACTTGTGGTCAGCCAGTTCGTTGGGGTTATAGGTCCCGCCGCTAAGCAGGCCATAGTAAGAAAAGACAGTGGGGCATGCCAGCGTGATCGACTTGGTCTCCATGCCGCCCATGGACAGACCGGCCATGGCGCGATGGGGCTGATCTGTGAGCGTGCGGAAGTGGGTGTCGATATAGGGGATCAACTCGTCCACGAGAACCGTCTGGAAGGGCTTGATATCGAAACTTCTGAGGCCGCCGAACCGGATTTCATTGGTCATGCCGTAGGTCATCACGATGAGGAACGGCCTGGACTTGCCTTCGGCGATGAGATTGTCCATGATCAGATTGGCGTGGCCCTGGTTACTCCAGGCGTATTCATTTTCGCCCCAGCCGTGCTGCAGGTACAGGACCGGATACCGCTTGGATAGGTCCGCATCATAATCGGGCGGTGTGTACACAAACGCGCGGCGTGAGGTGCCGGTGCTCTTGGAGGGGAATAGAATCTGCTGCACATGGCCGTGGGGCACGTCCTTGAGGGCGTAAAAGTCCTGGTCGTGGGCAGGGATCTCAAGTCCGCTTTCCCAGCGAGTCGAACCATAGAAGTTCAAGGTGCCGGGATCGTTGAATGTCCCCCCATCCACTGTGAGATGGTAATAGTGGAAGCCTTCATCCAGCGGTTTCTGGGTGACACCCGTCCACACGCCGTCCTCGCCTTTATCCAGGGCGAAACCGCCGCGCTGCAGTCCTCCCAGACTGACCCGGACGCTGTTGGCTTCAGGCGCCACGATGCGAAAACGAGCGTAACCTTGAGAGTTGACTTGCGGATACTCCTGGCCCGGTTGGTTCACCGTGGATGGCTTGAAGTCCTGCGCAATCTGCGGCTGGTCTGTCTGAGCCAGGCAGATTCCACATGTGAGGACGGCCGTTAACAGAATCGAGATGAGCTTGTGATTCATTTGATAACCTCCTAAATGGTATTATTAACTGGACTTTTGCAAAGTCCAAGTGTTCAGTTTTCGGTAGGCAGTTTTCAGTGTAAAAAACGCGTTCTTCTGAAAACTGAACACTGAAAACTATATACTACAGGGCTTTTTGCAAAAGTCCTGTTATTAATCTATAATACACCGCGCAGATGTGTCAAATGTGAGACAAAAAAACGGAAATCAGCAAGATTTTTCCATTTTTCATCTCTCAACTTCAGGTTTCTTGCGGTGAAATATTAAGAAAGTCTCTAAGATAGCATGGATCAGACATGGACCAGGATAAACACACTTTGGAGTTTCTGAAGCTCTTCGTACGCCATCAGCAGGAGATATACGCCTATATTCTCACACTGGTGCCCCACGTGCACGACGCGGACGATCTATTTCAGGAGGGGATCACCGTGATGTGGCGAAAGTTCGAGCAGTTCCAGTCCGGCACCAATTTTGCCGCGTGGGGCGTCCAAGTCATGCGGTATCAGATCCTCGATTACCGTCGCAACCAGGCGCGCAGCAAGCGAGTCCTGATGGAGGATTCCCTGTTTGAGATGTTGATGGACCACCTGTCTACGACTCAAGACGACATGGCCGTGCGCATAGAGGCCCTGCGCAAGTGCCAGACGCAACTGGGCAGTCGGTCCAAACGGATTATCAAGATGCGCTACGAGCTGAACACGCCCGTGGAAAAGATTGCCTCTTGCCTGAAGATATCGCGACGTCACGTGTATCACATGCTCGGTCAGATCAACGGCGTGCTGCTTCGATGTATGCGCAGGACATTGGCGGAAGGGGGGCATCCGGTATGAGTAAACCGCCTTTTCCGGACCTGGATGAACTCCTGCAGCGTTTTTTGGACGATCAGATTCTGCCTGATGAGAGGATGCGTCTTGAGATGGCGATGCGTGACGACCTCTGCGTGCGTCAATACTATATGGACAGCATGTTGGCGAGTGCGGTGCTCCGACGTTCCAGTCAAGCCACAGGGGAACTGTCTGAATCGGATTTGATCCTTGCACTGGCGCGTGACGAAAGCCAGGGCGATTCCAAGCGTAAGGTACCACGTCGCTGGATTGCGGCGATCCTGATCGTTGGCGTGTCGATACTGACGTCTCTGAGCGTATTTTGGCCTCGGGAGCCGGGCCCGGCGATTGGCACACTGATCAGTACTTATAAGGCGCAATGGCGCAGACTCCATGTGCTTCCCGGCGACTCCCTGTACGCAGGTCGCTATGACCTGCGCGAGGGGGCAGCCAGGATGGAACTGGACCAGGGCGTCAGCCTGTTTCTCGAGGCACCTTGCCAGGTTCAACTCGCACAGGGTGGCGAGGTGACCCTGAAAAGCGGCCGCCTTGCTGCTGTGGTCTCTTCCCAGGGAAAGGGCTTCCGGGTGCGAACCCCCACCGCCCTGATCACGGACATGGGCACGGAATTCGGCGTACTCTTACATCGCGATGGAAGCACTGAAACCCATGTGCTTAAAGGTCGTGTCAATGTCGCACTCGATCCGAATAAAGCAGGGCAGTCGAAATCCCTGGATGTGCATGAGGGTCAGGCCGCAAAAGTGGATGCCTACGGACGGACCATTCAAGACGGGCTGACAGCGCGGAGAGATCTTTTCCTGCTCATGGTCCCGTCACCCGGTCAGCCCTCGGGTGCGCCGGACCGTGTGAATCTGGCAGATATCGTGGGTGGAGGTAATGGCCATGGCACAGGCGACTTGGATCGGGGCATTGACTTGGGCACCGGCCGAATGTTCAGGCAGCCGGCGACGGAAATTCAGCGGATTCGACGCAATGAATTCCAGGGCTCCGCAGAGTTCCGCGGCATTGACGGTGTATTTGTGCCCAATAGAGCACTGGGCCAGGTGGTCGTCAGCTCTACCGGCCTGCTCTTTGCACAGTGCCCGGAAACGCGCGGAAGCTACTATGGGGGCCCTGCCAACAGCGGTGAGTTTTATGACCTTCTCACCAAACAGGCCTACAGGGTTCGACTCAACGGCGTCAGTTATGGCACATCCAGACATCCGGCCCTGAGTCTGCATGCCAATGCAGGTATCACCTTTGACCTGGACGAGATTCGTCAGGACCATCCGAATATAAAGTTGGATCGCTTTACTGCAGTGTGTGGAATTCCCAAAGACCTGCCTCACCCTCGATTCAGTCCTGCTGATGTCTGGGTGCTCCTGGACGGCGTCTTGAGCCTTCACCTGCGTTATCCCAGGGCAGGGAGTATTGCCGAGACAGTGGATGTGGCTATTCCAGCCCAGGCACGTTTTCTCACACTGGCCGCCACCTGCCCGGGGCGTGCGGACTATGCCTGGATCATCTTGGGTGATCCTTTCCTGGAATCGGCTGCACCCGTTCAGCAAGAGACAAGGCCCTGACAGGGCCGTGCCAGAGATAAACACAGCCCGGCCTCTGGCCGGGGCCAATAACTATGGAACTACGAAACACGCGAAAATACGCGAAAACAGCAAAGCTCAAGCGAGAGCCTTTTAGCGTGATTTTGCGTATTGCGTAGTTGTTAGAGATATTTGCAGTCCAGACATTATCTGGAAGATAATTTCAGTTGTTTGAAGTTAGCAGTACAGAATGAATAGGAAGGACCGATTATGAAGACAGTCGATTGTGCCCACGCACCCGTGCACGACAGGTGTGTCACCTTACTCAGTGTTTTCGCCGTTTTGATTTGGTTGGCACGGCCTGTTTTTGCGCTCGACGGTCAGGTTCAGATTCACGATCCGTCCACGATTGCTCAATGCGATGGCAAATTCTACACCTACGGCACTGGCGGTACGTGTCTGGTCTCAGAGGATGGCTGGACCTGGCAACGCGGCGTGACGCCTTCGCGTCGCGGCATGGCGCCGGACATGATCCAGCTTGGCGACCGCTACTACCAGTATATTTCGTCCAATCCCGGGGGACAGCCCCATTCCCAGATCATTCTGATTCACAGCAAGAGTCTCGACCCAAACTCGCCGGACTACGAATGGGTGGACGGCGGCTTGATTAATTCAACGGATGGCGAGGAGTTCTGCAACGGGATCGATCCAGGGCTCTTTCTCGATCCCACAGACGGGAAGTTGTGGATGACGTTTGGTTCCTATTTCGGCACGATCCGAGTGGTTGAACTGAATCCCAAGACCGGCCAACGTGTGGATGACACGTTTACGGACATTGCAGTCAATTGTGAGGCCTCGACCATGGTGTATCACGAGGGCTGGTATTACCTATTGGCCACACACGGGTCCTGCTGTCGCGGCACGGATTCCGGCTACCATATTCGCGTGGGGCGCTCGAAAAAAGTCACGGGTCCCTTTGTCGACCATGAGGGTACGGCCATGATGCAGGGCGGTGGCAAGCTGGTCATCGGTTCCGGTGGTCGCGTGGTCGGTGCAGGCCATTTTGGCCTGATCCACGAGGGAGACGGTGTACAGAAGTTCTCCCTGCACTGGGAAGCAGACATGGACAGAGGCGGTGCCAGTGTACTCGACATTCGTGCGCTGCTGTGGAGAGACGGCTGGCCTGTGGCCGGCGAAAATTTCAGGCAGGGGACATATGAAATCGAGTCCGTGCGTACCGGCACAGCGATTGAACTGGCCGTGGAAGGTGTGCCGGTCGGCGGACGACGCGTTCGAGGAGGCTTCGGTGCAGCGCGCGGTGCGCGAGGCAGTACTCAGGGTCGAGATGGTGCTCGCAGTGCAACCCCTGCACGGGGTGGGGCGCGGGCCGGAGGACGTGGTATATTCGGCGGCACCGGCGGCGTGATTCCGGATCAGGATGTGGCGGAAGTTTCAGTGAACTGGCCTGAAGGCAGCGTGGACGTGCGCATGGGCAACTACATGTGCCAGGCACAACAGAAATGGACCGTGACACCTGTGGCCGATGCAGGAGGGACTCTTGGTTCGCCGTATTTCAAGGTCACCATTGCCGGTACGGACCGACCACTGGCAGTCACCGAGGGCGCGGAACTGGTCACTCTCCCGACATTCACCGGCGGGATCGAACAGCTCTGGCGTCTCGATCAACTTACGGATGGGACTTGGCGCATCATGCCCAAGATTGCATCGGTCATCAAAGAGCCATTGGCCCTTTCTGCTGTGGGCAGTAGTTTCGCAACCCTGGCTCCATTCGATCCTGCCAGTGACAAACAACGCTGGCGCTTCAAGAGGCCCTGATGATCAAACGGCGATCGGTCATTCATGATCATAAGTCAATACATATTGAAAAGGGATACCCCTATGAATAAAGATAGTAATAGAAACGTATGGGCATTCGTCCTTCTATCATCTCCTGTATTCTTAATGATTGTCAGCGTCCCAAGCACTGCGCAATGCGACCCCATGCCCAAATTGGGGGTTCAAAACTCCGCACGCACGGTTCCGAACGCAGACGGTTTCATACAACGCTGGCTCATTCTCGAACCGATCAGGGCCGTGGGAGACACTCAAAACGCTGTCCAGACCACAGTCAAGGCCGAGCATTTTCCCAATGAACTCACCATGATCCCCAAACACGGCCAGAAGGTGACAACGGCCGACGGCTCGGAACTCACATGGCATGCCGTGGATACGAACGAATACAATGTGAATCTGTATTACTTCGCACAGGCTGTAGGCACGAATTGCAACAATGCCCTGTTCTGGGCGGTGGTGGGTGTTGACTGCCCGGAAGACATGGCCAATGTTCGGTTGGCCATAGGGTCCAACTCTGCCTCGGTCTGGTGGGTCAACGGTCAGGAAGTCATCGGCATCTATGGCAACCGGTGTACTGTGATTGACGACGGCGTTTCAAAACGGCTCACACTCAAGAAAGGACGAAATATCATACGCGGTGCCATCATCAACGCCAGCGGCGCTGCGGATTTTTGTGCCCGGTTCCTTGATGCCAAAGACAAACCGCTGAAGACATTCAACGTGAGTGTGGGTGATGTTGGAAAGTGAAACCACCAATAACTGAACCTAATGGAAAGGAATTTTGACATGAATAAAGTTAATCTCGTATGGCTCACAGGCATGGTACTCATAGGTGTTAATGCCCTTGTTGTGTTCGCGGCTGAACCACAATCTCAACCTGATGCAGCGTCCTTATTTCCCAAGCCTTTGACCTGGACGTCTTCCGGGATTCTGGTCAGTCCAATCTCAGACGACACGCACACCATCGTGTCCGTCAAGGACCCAACCGTGGTCTTCTGGAACGGTCTGTGGCACATCTATGCGACTGCCTACTCGACGTCCGCCAGGACCTGGTCCATGGTGTACCTGAACTTCAAGGACTGGTCTGAGGCCCCAAAGGCCAAGTTGACCTATATTGATGTCAATCCGGATTTAAAAGGGTATCATTGTGCGCCGCATCTGTTCTATTTCACACCGCACAAGAAGTGGTACTTCATCTTCCAGTCGCAGCAGCCCCAGTACTGCACGTCCGACGACATTACCAAGCCGGAGACCTGGACCGCACCCAAGAATTTCTTTGAAGGACGTCGTACCCCGGGTATGCCGAGGCTACCGATCGATTACCATATCATCTGTGACGAAACACACGCGTATCTGTTCTTCACCGGTGATGACGGCCGTTTCTATCGCAGTCGGACCACCATCGAAGACTTCCCCAATGGCATGAGCGATCCAGAGATTGCCATTGAAGACAATCGAAACAATCTGTTCGAAGGCAGCATGACCTACAAGATCAAGGGCACCAACACCTATATGACGATGATTGAGGCCCTGAGCCCGGCACGGTATTACCGCGTCTGGATCTCCAATGATCTCAACGGCGAGTGGACACCTGTGCCAGGTGCAGACTCCTGGGAGTCGCCTTTCGCAGGGATCAACAATGTCACCTTTGAAGATGGCGCGGAGCCCTGGACCAGAGATATCAGCCATGGGGAATTGCTGCGTGTTAATTATGATGAAACACCGACCATTGACCTCAAGAGCCTGCGTTTTCTTTACCAGGGTCGTGATCCGAAAAGCGGCGGAAACTACAGCCTGCTGCCGTATCGACTCGGTTTGTTGACGTTGAATCACGATTAAGAGCAGGTGTAAGGGGTCAACATGCTCAGAGCCGCTGTCCGGTTTCGGGTCACATTTGATAGAGAAGTAATGCGTGACAGAGTATAGGAATAATGACATGAAGAAGTTTTCATTGCTGGTTCTTACTGTGTTGGCCCATGCCGCGTTGGCTGCTGCCCAGGTGGCGGTGACACCGGAGCAACCGGCTTGGCTTTTCCCATTGAAAGACGTTCGCTTGCTGGAGAGTCCTTTTTCCAGGGCGGTCAAGATCAACCGTCAATATCTTCTGGCCCATGATCCCGACCGGCTTCTCGCGCCGTTTCGGCGTGAAGCGGGATTGGAGCCCAAGGCAAAGCCGTACGGCAACTGGGAGAGCAGCGGGCTCGACGGACACTCCGCAGGTCATTATCTTTCGGCGATTTCGCTGATGATCGCATCGGGTGCTGATCCGGACGGCGAGTTCAATCGTCGGCTCGACACCATGCTCGAGGAACTGGCATTGTGTCAGACAGCCTATGGCGATGGGTACATGGGGGGTGTGCCGCGAAGTCGGCAACTTTGGGACAGGACGGCCTCAGGGGATCTCAATGCGATCCGCAGATACTGGGTGCCGTGGTACAATGTCCACAAGACGTTCGCCGGTTTGCGCGATGCCTATCAATTGGCGGGCAAGCAAAAGGCCCGCACTCTGCTCGTTGGACTGGGCGATTGGTGTCTCAAGGTGACCTCGGGCCTGACCGACGAGCAGATGCAGCGCATGATCGGTATGGAATACGGGGGCATGAATGAGGTGATGGCCGATGTGTATGCGATCACTGGTGAGGAAAAATATCGCCAGGCAGCCATTCGATTCAACCATCGCGCGGTGTTTGATCCGCTGGTCCGTCACGAGGACCGTCTGACCGGTCTGCATGCCAATACGCAGATTCCCAAGATTGTCGGCATGGAGCGGATCGCGGCGCTGACCGGGAACGCGGAAGAACATTCAGGTGCCGAGTTTTTCTGGCAAACAGTCACGCAACACCGTTGTGTGGCCTTCGGAGGCAACAGTGTGTCCGAACACTTCAATGATCCCCAGGACTTCAGCGGTATGATCGAGCATCGGGAAGGCCCGGAGACCTGCAACACCTACAACATGCTCAGGCTCACGGAGAAACTCTTCGCAGCCGAACCCAAGGCCGTGTACGCCGACTATTACGAGCGGGCCCTGTACAACCATATCCTGGCCTCCATCCATCCGACGCGTCCCGGGTATGTGTATTTCACGGCCATCCGCCCGGATCACTACCGGGTGTATTCCCAGCCTGAACACGCCTTCTGGTGCTGCGTGGGGACGGGCATGGAGAATCCCGGACGCTATGGCGAGTTCATCTATGCCCGGGCCAAGCACGGGGTGTACGTGAATCTCTTCATTCCCTCCAAACTCTCGGTGCCTGATTATGGCATGGTGTTGACACAGGAGACCCAGTTCCCGGATAAGGCAAGTACAACGCTTCACCTGAAACTGGATGACCCGAAAACCTTCACACTGAAGATCCGCCACCCCGCCTGGGTGACAGCGGGTGATTTTGTGGTCAAGGTCAACGGGCAGTCTGTGGCTGTCGAATCGACTCCCTCTTCCTACGCCGCCATTCGCCGCGAGTGGAAGAATGGCGATACCGTTGACGTGGCCCTGCCCATGCACACAAGCGTGGAGCGTCTGCCCGACGGCTCCGATTGGGTGGCTATTCTGCAGGGTCCCATTGTACTGGCCAAGCCGGACGGCACGGAAAACATGGACGGCCTGTTTGCCGATGACGGTCGCATGTCACACGTGGCCCATGGTCCCATGGTGCCACTCGACAGGGTCCCGGCGCTGCTGACCACGGAAGAGGCACTGCTCAGCCATGTCACTGCCGATCCCTCTGCCGGGCCGCTGCATTTTCGCATCAAGGATGTGATCGAACCGCTTGTGCCTGCGGGCTTGCCATTGATACCCTTCTTCAGGCTGCACGAACGGCGTTATCAGATGTACTGGGAACTCACAACCGCCGAACAGGTGGCTGCTCGCAAGGAGAGACTCGCAGCCCAAGAACGTGCGCGCGCAGCGCGCGAGGCTGCGACGATCGACTTTGTCGCCGTGGGCCTTCAGCAGCCCGAGGTGGAGCACGAGCTCCAGGGCGAAGGCATGGCGTCGGGCGTTCACAATGGCCGCCGCTGGCGTCACGGCGCCGTCATTCAATACACGTTGGATTCGCAGGGTGCCAAGGCCGTGATTCTGGCTGTCACCTATTCCGGTGACGATCGGGGCCGGGAATTCGACATCCTGGTCAACGGCACTGTGATCGCCACGCAGAGGCTGACTGGCGAGCGCCCTGGCCACTTCATTGAGAAGCGGTATTCGATTCCTTCCGAGATCCTGCAAGCGCCTGGTAACGGTCGCCTCACGGTTCGGTTCGTCGCGAAACGACAGCTTGCAGGCGGGCTTTTTGATGTGCGTCTGATCAAGCCGGGTACACCGGACATGCTTCCCTTTAAATAATCCTGTATTGAGGTCAACACCATGAACACCATGAAATCCAATAAACTGAATGGCATGACTCTGCGTCTCTTATGTGGAATCATGTTTTCTCTCTGTTTCACCCGCTCACACTACGCCCAGGAAGCATCCTTCACTGTCACGCTGGATCAGCCCATCCACGGCAAGGTCCAATTGAGTCCGGCCTTGCCCCCGGACAGTCAGTACCCTGGCGGCACAAAGGTGACGGTGACGGCCGCGCCGGATGCCGGCTATGCCTTTGATGCGGGGTACTATTCAGTCCCGGGACGCTGGGGCGCCATGTATTTTGAGTCCATGACCAATCCCTTTACCATCACCATCGACCGGGACCAGCATATCGGCGCATCCTTTATTGAGGCCAAAGCACTGAAGGGCTTCCGCGTGATTCAGGATGTGATCTATGCCCGGCCCGGGGTCAAGCCATTGAAGTACGATGTCTATACACCGGATGGGGCCAAGAAACTACCCTGCATTGTCATTATCCACGGCGGTGGGTGGTCTACCAATACAGAGGATATCATGCGGGGCCTGGCCCGCGAACTCGTCAAGAGCAGTCAGTACGTGGTGTGCAGTATCGACTACCGCTGGCTCGGCACGCTGGATGGCGATGACACGCCCAATACCATGGTAAACCTGATTGAAGACGTGTTCGGTGCCATCGCCCATATCCAGGAACATGCGCACGAATACGGTGCTGACCCCGGACGTCTGGCCGTCACAGGTGACAGTGCCGGCGGTCATCTGTCCGCTACGGCTGCCAATATGGTGACTCTGATTGGCACGGGAGGCGAAGGTGCCTTTGAGTATCGACCCACCTATATGCCCAGTGGAAAATCCGTACAACAGGTCCGACGTGCCATGACACAGGCCATTCAGGCCGCGGCCCCCAGTTATGGCGTGTTTGCCGGTGACCAGTTACGGCGATTTGTCAGGAACGTTCCCGAGGACTGGCTCAAGGCAATCGCGCCCATGGAGAACATTCCCAATGTGCAAGAACGGGCCGTGCCTCAGTTGTTACTGCGTGGCACTGCGGACATGCTTATAAGAAATGAACCCGTGCAAGCCTATGCCGATGCACTCAAAACAGCCGGGCAGACCGTATCGTATGTCCAGGTGGAAGGGGCCAATCATGCGTTCTTCGACTGGAAACCCGAGCCCAGGACCAAGGAAACCTTTCTCCAGTATGGTGTGCCCTATGCTGCGAAGATGAAATCATTCTTCGCTGCCGTGTTCTATGCGGCCGAGCCAGCACGCAATCCCGTCATCTGGGCCGATGTGCCGGATGTGGCGGTGATTCGTGTGGGGGACACCTACTACATGAGCAGCACCACCATGCACATGAGTCCCGGCCTGCCCATCATGAAATCAAAGAACCTGGTCGATTGGAACATGGTCACCTATGCCTACGATCGTCTGGTTGAGAACGATGCCATGAACCTGGAGAACGGTCGAAACTGTTATGGCCGTGGTTCCTGGGCCAGTAGTCTGCGTTTTCACAACGGGACCTACTATGCGACCACGTTTTCCAGCACCAGCGGTCGGACCCACATCTGCACGACTAAGGACATCGAGAAGGGCGATTGGAATGCATCGTCTTTTTCGCCTTCCCTACATGATAGTACCCTGTTCTTTGACGACGACGGGCGTGTGTATATGGTCTATGGCGCCGGTAAGTTGACGCTTGTGGAATTGGAATCTGATCTTTCAGGCATCAAACCGGGGGGCGTGAATCAAGTCATCATTGAAAACATCAATCTGCTGTTTGGTGAAAATGAGGTTGGCGGCCTCAATGGCGAAGGGTCTCAACTACTCAAGGTCAACGGCACCTACTACCTGATGAATATTGGATCCCCCAGAAGCCGCTGGTCACGTTCCGTTTTGATCAGCCGGGCTGACAAGATCACCGGGCCTTATGAAGGCCGGGTTGGGCTGGAGGACCAGGGCGTGGCTCAAGGCTGTCTGATCGATACGCCGGACGGACGATGGTACGCCATGCTGTTCCAGGACAACGGCTCAGTGGGGCGCAGCCCCTGGCTCGTGCCGGTGACATGGGAAGACGGCTGGCCCGTATTCGGAATCGATGGCAAGGCACCGACCACCACCGATATCGAAGACACACAGAAACTGCTGGATAGCAATATTGTGACGTCTGATGAATTCAATCGTAAACCGGGTGATCCGTTGCCTTTGGCCTGGCAATGGAATCACAATCCCGATAACAGCACCTGGTCGATTGGTGAACGCGAAGGCTATCTTCGACTCGTCACGGGACGCGTTGACAAGGATGTTCTGTCTGCCAGAAACACACTGACTCAGCGCACGTTCGGCCCGGTCTGCTCGGCGACCACGAAGGTCGATGTCACCCACATGAAAGACGGGGACTATGCTGGTATGATCGCTTTGCAGGCCAGATTCGGTGCTGTTTGCGTCAAGATGGAAAACGGCAGCAAGTCGATCGTGATGATGACTGTCGGTGCTCAGCAAAGAGGAGCCCGCGGTCGACGTAACCAGGCCAGTCCACCGGTCGAGGTCGAGAGTGTGCCGCTGACACAGTCTATGGTGTATTTCAAGATCGACTGCGACTACCGCAAGCGTACGGATAAGTCTTATTACTATTACAGCCTGGACGGCAAGACCTGGACAAAAATCGGTTCGGTTGTGCAGATGACTTATTCGATGCCGCACTTTATGGGCTATCGATTTGGTCTGTTTAACTATGCTACTGAAGCTTCGGGCGGCCATGTGGACTTTGACTACTATCGTGTCTCGGACGAGATTTCATCCGTGAACTGACAGACAACAGGAAATCCATCCTTAAGGTAAATAACCATGAAAAAGTATACTGTCTTGTTAGCCTTGCTTCTTTGTACGGGTTATGCTGCGGCCACAAAACATGACGTGCATCAAACCGCTGGTAATCCGTACCTGCCGTTGTGGGAACATTTGCCCGACGGTGAGCCGCGTGTTTTTGAAGATCCCGACAATCCGGGGAAGTATCGTATCTACATCATTGGGTCTCACGATGTGACTGTTCGAGGGTATTGCGGGCCGGACATCAGAGCCTGGTCTGCCCCGGTTGAGGATTTGTCCAGTTGGCGTGATGAAGGCCCGATTTTTACCTACCAGGTAGGTAACCAGTGGGATACGATGTTTGCACCGGATCTGGTTGAGGTAAAAAGAAAAGATGGCAAAAAGGAATACTATCTGTACCCACACAGTCGCGGTCGCAACAGAGAAGCCATGGTCGCCAGGGGGGATCGTCCCGACGGTCCCTTTACCCCGATCAATATGACCGAGGACGGCACGAGAACCGTACCTGGCAGTACCATGGGATTCGATCCGGCGGTCTTTGTCGAATACATCACGGATCGAAACGATCCTGATTACGAGATCGGTTTCAGGGCCTACGGATACTGGGGATTCCAGCGGTCGCTGGCCGGTCAGTTGGACCAGAACACGTTGTACTCTATCCGACCCGGTACCGAGGTCATCGATCGTTTCATTCCTGCCAGTCGACGATACGGAGTCTTGAGAGACCCGGAAGGAACCCGGTATCCTCATGTGTATCCGGATCAGGATCTGGGTACGTTTAACTTTTTTGAAGCCGCGTCCATTCGAAAAGTCGGCAATAAGTACCTTTGGGTTTACAGCGGATATTCCGGCCCTGATTATGGATTGGGCAGCACCAATTCGGCGTTGCGTTATGCCTATGGCGATTCCCCGCTGGGGCCCTGGAAGAGCGGTGGCGTGCTGGTGGACTCACGTGCGGTTGTACCCAATCAGGATGGCACCAGACTGCAAACCTCTTATGCGGGACACAATACGCATGGCAGTGTCGAGTTGATCAATGGCCAGTATTACGCCTTCTACCATAGGGCACCCAGAGGATTCGGTAACGCTCGTCAGCCCATGGTGGCACCTGTTAAGATTACATGGGATGAAAAACCCGTATCAGAGGGCGGCAGAATTACCATTAGAGGATACAATCCCTATGCCGAAGATCAACTCTGGACGGCTAAAGACAGCCAGGGACAGGAGTATACCGGAGCCGAAGTCACGTCGGAAGGGTTCCACATCTACGGACTGGATCCATACCGATATTACTCGGCGGGATATGCATGTTACCTATCCAACCCGCAAAGCCAGCAGGATTCGTGGGACATATGGGATAACAGCATGCCTGTTACCAATGTTCAAAATGGTCATATCATTGGCTACAAGTATTTTGGTTTTGGCGGGCTTGACACGGGCACGAAGGGTTTGAAAGCCTTTGAAGGAACCCGGCCCGGCAACAACACAGTATTCAATCTCTTTTTGACGCCTAAAACAACTCAGGCATTCAAGATCAACGTGTGGCTGGACGGACCCTGGGACAATGACACGTGGCATGGCAAACAAATCGGTGCAATCGAGGTGCCTACTAATGCTGCCCATGAACCCACGAAATATACCATCGATGTCAGTTCGTTTGTGGACCATCTGGGAGAAAAACACGCTCTGTTCCTGGTTGCAGACGGTCCCGAATCCGAACGCCTGTTCGATTTGATCGGGCTTGGCTTCAGCTCGAAGACAAAGTCTATCGCTCGTCCGGTTCCGCCGACTGTGAGTATTCAAGTCAACGGAGACGCGATCGAACTGCCAGACACACCCGTGAGATTCACACGGACCAATGGCATAACCGGAGTCGATCTTTACGAAGCGACGCACACCCTGCCTGCCGATTCTGCCGACATCCCACAGGTATCCGCATCGGCAAGCGACCGAACAGTACAAGTCACTGTGACACAGGCTGACACGATAGACGGTAGTGCTTCTGTGACATTCGATTATAACGGCGTCGTGAAAACGTATCGTGTGGTGTTTGATGTGGAATAACACTTTGAAAGGAGCCTCAAATGTCCTCAACGATCCCAAGTCGTAATCGTCGTGAGTTTCTGAAGACCGGATTGGCCGCTGGAGCGGCGGCATTGTTTGCAGGACGCCTGGCCGGCGCGGCTGCAGCCGATGCCGGGCCCGGGATGCCCGCATTGCCGCAGGCGCCTGCGGTCGCAGGTGTGTCACCCAGCAAAGTTGCACTGACCCATGGCGACAATCGCACGGACAATATCTTTCGGGCTTTAAGATCCTTGGAAAAGGAGATTGCCCGGTCCATTGGTCACCGGCGCGTGATCATCAAGCCCAACAACGTGTCCGCCACAAACCAACTCGCTTCCACGCATGTCGATGCTTTGACCGGTATACTGGAGTTCCTCAAATCCATCGGCAAGCTCGACAACGCCATCATTGCCGAATCTGCCTTGCGTCCCACCATGCAGGGTTTCCAGAATTTTGGCTACACGGCAGTGGCTGACAAGTACAACGTCAAATTGGTGGATCTGGACCAGGAGAAGTACCACACGATCATGGCCTTTAATCAAACCGATGCGAAGACGCATCCAGTGCGAGTATCGAGTATGCTGACCAACCAGGCCGACAACTTCATCATTTCCGCCTGTATGCTCAAGACGCACGATCGGGCCGTGGCCACCCTGTCCATCAAGAACATTGTCGTAGGCGCGCCGCTTAAGCTGCCATCGTCCAATACGGAACGGAGAGGACGAGGCTTTGGCATGTCCTCCGACAAGCCCATCATACACGGCGGGGGGGCACACGGCATCAACATCAATCTGGCCATGCTGGCCCCGTTGCTTCACCCCTCACTCTCTGTGATTGACGGCTTTGAGGGTATGGAAGGCAACGGCCCCATCGGAGGCACGCGCGTGGACCATCGCGTCTGCGTGGTCAGTACCGATTACCTGGCTGCGGACACGGTCGGCGCCAGACTCATGGGTATTGACCCTGGGGATATCGGGTACCTGTCTTATCTGGCCGCCGCCAAGGTGGGTGAGTCGGACCTGACCAAGATGGAAATCCTCGGCGAACCGGTCGCGACGCTGGCCAAGAAGTATCAGCTTGGACGTTCGATACAACAACAGCTCCAGTGGAAGGAAGCGGCGCAAGTGACTGCCTCCTAGCGGCCTTTTTCTGGTGCTGCCCTTGAGCCAAAGCCCTTCCCATTGATGATTAGAAGGTATTGTTATGAAGACAAAATGGACGTTACTCTTGTTGACCGTGTCAGTGGCCCTCTCCATGGAGGCTGTTGCCGAACCGGATCCGAATTTCTATGTGTTTCTGTGTTTTGGCCAGTCCAACATGGACGGGGCCGGACGCATCGAAGCACAGGACAAGACCGTGGACGAACGCTTTCAGGTCCTGGCCGCCATGGACATGCCGAATCTGGCCAGACAGAAGGGGCAGTGGTATCCAGCCATCCCTCCGTTGTGTCGCGACACAGGCGGTCTGGGCCCTGCAGATTATTTCGGCCGGACCCTGGTGGCCAACCTGCCGGACCCTATTCGAGTCGGGGTCATCAATGTCGCAGTGCCAGGCTGTAAGATCGAACTGTTCGAAAAGGACACCTTCCGGACCTATGCGGCCACGGCGCCCGATTGGATGGCCAATTTTATCAAGGGATACGACGGCAATCCGTATCAGTGTCTGGTGGACATGGCCAAACTGGCGCAAAAAGATGGCGTGATCAAGGGCATTCTGCTGCACCAGGGAGAGTCGAACCCGAACGACCTCGCATGGACAGAGAAGGTGAAGGGGGTGTATGACAACTTGATCAAGGACCTGCATCTCAAGGCCGAGGACGTTCCTCTCCTGGCAGGGGAAACCGTAAACGCGGATCAACAGGGCGTGTGCGCGGGCATGAACAAGTTCATCGCAGAACTGCCCAAGACACTGCCCACTGCCCATGTGATTTCGTCGGCCGGCTGTGCGCACAAAGGCGATCGTCTGCACTTCAGTTCTGCGGGTTACCGAGAGTTTGGCAAGCGATATGCAGAGACCATGCTCTCCTTGCTCGGCACCAAGACCATCGGTTCGGTGGCCCTGACCGTGCATACCGATCAGACCACCAAGACGATCAGCACCGGGATCTACGGCCAGTTTCTCGAACACATTTTCCATTCCGTGCACGGCGGGCTCTGGGGCGACCAGATTCTCAACGGCACACTGGAAGTGAGTCCCCCCAGACGGAGGAGACGCAGCAGTACGACGGGGCCGAGTACCGTGCCGCAGGCCGCCGCACCGCGGAACTGGGTGTTCATGGGTGATGTCAACAGCCTGTCCATGGACCGTGACAATCCCTTCAATGCGGAGGTTTCGGTGCGCATCACGCCCCAGGTCAACGGCGATGCAACGGGCGCGTCTGGCATTCGTCAGGACAATATCGCCCTCGTGCAGGGGGAACACTACAGCTTGTCGCTTTATGCACGCGGCAGTGACCATGTCATCGTGACATTCAAGGACGGCGACACACCCGTCTTTACGCAGACCTTGACCGGGTTGACAGCACAGTGGCAAAAGTTTACGGTCGAGTTTGGCGTGCCTCGCTCTGTGGACGCGGCGTCATTGACGATCGGCTCGACACTCTCGGGGCCAGTCAACATTGACCAGATCTCCCTGTTCTCCGATTCGGCCCTCGCCACCGGCGGGTATCGCCCTGACCTGTATAAGGCTGTGGCCGACCTCCAGCCCGCGTCCATTCGCTGGCCCGGCGGGAGCTTTGCCAATCGATACGTCTGGCAGAACGCCATTGGTCCGCGAGAAAAACGTCTGCCGCACCCTGTCGAACAGTGGGGCGATCGTGACACCTATCAATTCGGTACCGATGAATTCATCCAGTTCTGTGACAGGGTGGGCGCCGAGCCCATTCTGGTGCTGAACACGGCTCGGGGTGTGGAAGATGCCCTCAACTGGCTGGAATACTGCATGGGTGATGTCACCACAGAGTACGGCAAGCAGCGGGCCGCCAACGGTCACCCTGAGCCGTACCAACTCAAGACGCTCGAGATCGACAACGAACCCTGGCTCATGATGGACTATGACAGGTACCTGGATATTGTCAAGCGGTTCTGTCCGGCCATACGGGCCAAGTATCCTGACCTCAAACTCTCCGTGGCCGGCAGCTACGGCTACGACACCGGCCCGGGTGAGGGCAACCAGGAGGCCAACCGCAACTGGGACCCGCGCATCATCGAACAGGCGGGCACGCTTTTCGATATCCTGTCGCCGCACTACTACAATGGGATTTACTTTGCGGCCGATCATGAGAATGATCCCTACAACTACGAGGCGTTCCTCAAGGGGCGCGGCGAGATCATCCGGGCTTCCGCCAATCCTGATATGAAGATCTACGTGTCTGAATGGAACCTCACCAAGGGAGAGTGGGGCAACGACTGGCGTGTCGGCCTCTATGCTGGCGGTATTCTCAATGCCTTCGAGCGTCAGGGCGATATCGTGACCATGTCCTGCCCTGCTTTGTTCTTGCGAAAGCAGGGCGTCACGAATTCATGGGACAACGCCCTGATCAACTTCGATCCCACCACCTGGTTTCCGGCTGGCAACTATGTGGTCATGAAGCTCTGGCGCGAGGCGTTCGGGCCCAATCTCCTGGCAGTGGATGGACCGGACCGTCCACTCAATTTTGTGGCCGTGCGTTCCGCGGACAAACAGACCGTGTTTTTCAAGGTGGTCAACCCGACCCAATCGACAGTGGCAGCTGCCGTGCGATTCGATGGTGATCTGATGCCCGGCAACGCCACCCTGAAACTGATTGCCCCTGGCGGTGAAACCGTTAAGAACTCCCTGGAGGCACCCGACAACATCAAGGTCGTGGCCGCCACCGCCACTGTAAAAGGGCAGACTGTGCAATTCACGATGCCCCCGCTCTCAGCCGGCGTGGTGCGTGTTACACCGTGACGTCACACCAGAGACGGGTTGTATCAGAAAGGAATACCGTGATGAGATTATCTCGAAGAGAGTTTATGGCAGCGGGCATGGCAGGGGCCGCCGGGCTTTGTGTCGGCAGTCAGGCAGCCGAATTGTCCCGACCCTTGCCGGATGAAGACGGCTACAAACTGTGGCTGCGATATGCGCGGCCAGGTGACGTCATCCAAACCTATCGCAAGGTCGTGCAGCACATTCGCGTGGACGGGGTTTCGGCCACCTGTCGGATTATTCTCAGCGAGTTCGATTCGGCTGCCAAAGCCATGCTGGGCAGAGCAATTCCATTGAGCATGAACGATGTAGCGGAGGGCACCCTCCTTATCGGCACACCAGGGAATTCGGCGCAGATTCGCGAGTTGCACTGGGCCACTGATTTGGGGGCTGTGGGTGACGAGGGGTATATCATTCGCTCGGCGCGCATTGAAAACAAGCCGGTGACTGTGATTGCCGCCAACAGTGACATCGGGTCGCTGTATGGGTGTTTTCATTTCCTGCGCCTGATGCAGACTGCCCAGCCGATCGATGCGCTCAACATCATAGAACGTCCTGCACTTCAACTTCGGTTGATGAACCACTGGGACAATCTCAATGGAACCATTGAACGCGGTTACGCGGGGCGTTCCCTGTGGCAATGGAACGATCTGCCGGACACACTGAGTCCTCGCTACGCCGACTACGCACGTGCCTGTGCGTCCATCGGCATCAACGGCGCAGTGGTCAACAATGTCAATGCCGACCCTCGTGTGCTTTCACCGGAGTGGCTCCGCAAAGTCGCGGCCCTGGCAGACGTGTGGCGACCCTATGGTGTGCACATGTACCTGAGTGTCAACTTTGCCTCACCGGTACGCCTGGGTGGGCTTGCGACAGCCGATCCGCTGGATCAGGGTGTGATGGATTGGTGGAAGGCCAAGGCAGATGAAATCTATGGCCTCATCCCTGATTTCGGCGGATTCCTGGTCAAGGCGAACTCCGAGGGACAGCCCGGACCGAAGACCTATGGACGCACACATGCCGAGGGGGCCAATATGCTGGCCGACGCGCTGGCCCCGCACAAGGGCAATGTCATGTGGCGGGCCTTTGTGTATGATGAAGACATTGACCCGGATCGCGCCAAGCGCGCCTACATCGAGTTCACACGCCTGGACGGGCAGTTCCGCCCGAATGTCGCCATCCAGGTCAAGAACGGCCCCATTGATTTTCAGCCGCGCGAGCCATTTCATCCGCTGTTCGGCGGCATGAAGCACACGCCTGTCATCGCCGAAATCCAGGCCACGCAGGAGTATCTTGGCCAGGCCAAACATCTCGTGTACCTCGGCACGATGTGGAAGGAATTCCTGGATTCGGACACACACGCCAAAGGCGCCGGTTCGACTGTGGCCCATGTGTTGGCAGGCAAGGTCCATCCCAGCCACATCACAGGCATGGTGTCCGTGACGAATCCCGGCCTGGACACCAACTGGTGCGGCCATCATTTCTCGCAATCGAACTGGTATGCGTTCGGACGACTCGCGTGGAATCCGGCGTTGTCGGCCCGGGAGATTGCCGACGAATGGGCGCGCATGACCTTCACCAACAATGACATGACGCGAGCCATCATCCGCATCATGATGATGGACTCTCGAGAGACCTTTGTGAACTACACCATGCCCCTGGGCCTGCACCACCTGATCGGCGGCAATCACTACGCGCCCATGCCCTGGAACAGTCGTGCACCGCGAGCCGACTGGACTGCCACGTACTATCACCAGGCGTCTGAAGACGGCATCGGCTTTGACCGAACCAGGCGCGGCGACCGTGCTGTGGAGCAGTACTTCCCACCGGTCTGTGACCGGTTCGATGACATCGCGCAATGCCCGGAAGTGTATCTGCTCTGGTTCCATCGTTGTGCCTGGGACTATCGGATGAAGTCGGGCAAGACGTTGTGGGACGCCCTGTGCGAGACATATCAGCAGGGGGCCAAGCAGGCCGCTGTCCTTCAGAAAACTTGGCAATTTCTGGCTGGTCAGGTCGATGCACGTCGACACGCAGAAGTGGCAGACCGTCTGGTCATTCAAGTTGCAGATGCGGCCAAATGGCGAGACCAGATTTTGGAATACTTCGGACAATTCAGCAAGCGTCCAAGGCCGGGTGCAAGCTGACGAAGTCCTTCAACTGTAGGGAAACCAGAATATCATGTGGGCCTGCTCAGCGGCAGGCTGGAAAGCATTTGAAAACATCTATAGGAAGGAACATTTGATGAACAGACATATGAGACTGAGCTTGATCGTGTGCGTGGTCGTGGCTGGCACTGGTTACGGCCAGAACGACACGGACACTGCGTCCTCAATGACACTTAAAGGTGCGTATGCCGGAAAATTTCTGATAGGTGCGGCAGGCGATCTGCGGGGGTATTCCGAAGCCGAGTTGGCGAATATCAAAACACAATACAATATCCTCACTCCGGAAAACTGCATGAAGCCCCAGCCGATCCATCCCTCGAAGGATCAGTACAACTGGGCGACCTCCGATGCGCTGGTCCAGTGGTGCCAGGACAATGGGGTCAAGGTGTGGGGGCATACCCTGGGTTGGCATGCGCAAACACCCAGCTGGCTCCTGTATGCACCACCTTCGGAAACGGAAGGCACGGCTGAGTCGGAAGCCCCGCAGGCAGAGGCCGGGAATCGTCGCGGCGGTCGCGGTGGATTTGGCCAAAGGAGAATGGGTCCACCATTGTCACGGGAAGTCGCCATGAACAACCTGAAAAATCATATCATGACCGTGGTTGGACGTTACAAAGGACGTATCACCGGGTGGGATGTGTTCAATGAATCGATTGCAGACGGCGGTGACGGGTCGACGGAAAATCTGCGGAGTAACAGTTGGTATCAGGTGGTGGGGCCGGACGTCCTGACGATGGCTTTCAAGTGGGCACACGAGGCCGACCCGAGCGCCCAACTGTACTACAACGACTACAATATCGAACAGGGTGCCGTGGAGAACAAAGGCAAGCACGCCAGTTCCATGATCTTACTCAAGCGTCTCATCGCAGAGGGCGTGCCCATTCACGGTGTGGGTATCCAGGGGCACTGGCACCTGGACACCAACCTGGCCGACGTGGAAAAGGCGATCACCAACTATGCGTCCCTTGGGTTGAAGGTCGCTATCACTGAGTTGGACGTAACCGCCACCGGCCGTAACAGCGGTGCATTCGGTGTGAGTCGCGGCAACACAACCATCCCCGCAGAGAACTACCAGAAACAGGCCAAGGTGTACAAGGGATTGTTCGAAATCTTCAAACGTCACTCGGATGTCATTGACCGCGTGACTTTTTGGGGTATCAGCGATCGACGGTCGTGGCGTCGGGGTCAGGACGCGCTGTTGTTTGACGGCGAGCTGCAGCCAAAGCCGGCATTCAAGGCCGTCATTGACGCAGCCTCAGACTAGCGACGCATTTCACAAAAACAGCGACCATGGTTCTGTCGTGCTCGTGCTCAGCGAGTGAAATGAGCGGTGCTCGTAATCGCGATCGTTTTTTTATGTTTTCGATTACGAGCACGAGCACCAGTCACCTGCGGTGACCTGAGCACGAGCACGATGAGTCGTATGAGTTGTGAAATAGTGTACTAGAATGTGCTTCCATTTTAAGGAGTTGCATCCATGAACTCATCGACGTTACAGTCTTCCGCTGGAAGTGACCGCCTCAAGGCACGCGAATACCTGGGCTACGCCCTGGGTGACACGGCCTCGAACTTCTTTTTCCAGACCTTCAACATCTTTCTCACCTATTACTATGTGGATGTCTGGGGCATCCCGGCCACAGCGCTGTTGTGGATGTTCCCCATTGTTCGCCTCTTCGATGCCGTGAATGATCCAGTCATGGGCCTGATCGCAGACCGAACGAATACGCGGTGGGGGAAATTTCGTCCCTATATCTTCTGGGGTGCCATCCCTTACGGTATCTGCGGCTATCTGATGTTTGCCGGCCCGGACTTCGGCCCGACCGGCAAGCTCGTTTACGCCTACATCACCTATTCGTTAATGTTGATAAGTTACACAGTGATCAATGTACCCTACTCATCACTCCTGGGGGTGCTCAGTCCGTCGTCTCGCACGCGTACCCAGGCATCAAGCTACCGCTTCGTGGGCGCGTTTGCCGGCGGATTTCTGATATCGCTCTTTGTCCGTCCTCTCGTGAAGTCTCTCGGCGTCAATAACGAAATGCGAGGCTTTCAATGGACCATGGCCATCTTTGCGGTTGCGTCGGTGACTCTGTTCTGGATTACATTTGTGACGACCAAAGAGCGTGTGAAGCCGCCAGCCGGGCAAAGAACCAATGTTCGTGAGGAATTGGGTGAACTGTTTCGGAACTGGCCCTGGATCATGCTGCTGATTGCGTCGATCCTGTCCACGACATTCATTGCCCTGAGATCTGGCAGTACAATCTTTTATTTCAAGTACGTGGTGGGCGACGACAAGATTCCGGTTTTTCTTGGGCTCGATCGAACCACGGTCTTCCTTTCCACGGGCATGCTGGCACAGATTGCCGGCACCGTGTTGTTGAGCTTCCTCGCCAGGCGTTTGGACAAGAAAGTCGCAGCCGCCGGGCTGTGCGCAGTCACAGGTCTGTCCTTCCTGGCATTCTACTTTTTGCCCAAGGATCAGTTCGGCCTGCTTCTCGTGGTCAATACGCTCGGTTACCTCTGCATGGGGCCGACTTCGGCACTGACCTGGGCACTTTACGGTGATGTGGCCGATTACGGCGAATGGAAATTCGGACGCCGATCCACGGGGTTGATTTTTTCGGCCTCGCTGTTCTCGATCAAGACCGGCATCATGGTCGGTGGTTTTCTTCTGCCATTGTTCCTGGCTCGTTTCGACTATGTGAAAGACGCTGTGCAAACCCCCAGGGCCTTGCTCGGGATCACGCTGGCCTTCTCCATTGTGCCCGGAATCATTGCGCTGCTCAAGGCCGGTGCACTGATGATTTATCCGCTCAGCCAGAAACGTGTCGATGAGGTCGAACGGGAACTGGCTTCCCGTCGAGCGCTCGCATCTCCGGAAAAGGAGCCATCATGACGATTCGCAATCCCATACTCACAGGCTTCAATCCCGACCCGTCCATTGTGCGTGTAGGCGACGATTACTACATTGCCACCTCGACCTTCGAGTGGTTTCCGGGCGTGCAGATTCATCATTCGCGTGACCTCGTCCACTGGCGATTGCTGGCGCGACCTCTGAATCGTGCCAGCCAGCTCAACCTGCTGGGCGATCCCGATTCGTGCGGTATCTGGGCCCCGTGCCTGAGTTATGCAGAGGGTCTGTTTTGGCTGATCTATACGGACGTCAAACGCTATGGCCGTACTACGGTGGGTGGCGCAAGCGGCGCTTCGTTGCGTGACTTCCACAACACTCTCGTCACCAGCGAACGCATTGACGGGCACTGGTCTGATCCGATTCCCATCAACAGCAGCGGTTTCGATCCGTCACTGTTCCATGACGACGATGGGCGCCAGTACTTCCTGAACATGCTGTGGGACCATCGGCCCGGACATATTCGATTCGCGGGCATTGTGTTGCAGGAGTATTCACACAAAGAACGTAAACTGATCGGTGAACGCGTGAACATCTTCAAGGGTACGCCACTTGGCTTCACCGAGGCACCGCATCTTTACAAACGCGACGGCTGGTATTATCTCATCACGGCCGAAGGCGGTACAGGCTGGGGACACGCCGTGACCATGGCCCGTTCGCGGACCATCGCCGGGCCGTACGAACTGCACCCGGACCAGCACATTCTCAGTGCACGCCATCGCCCGGACGTGACATTGCAGCGTGCCGGTCATGCCGATATCGTCGAGACCCAGAACGGGGACACCTACATGGTCTATCTGTGCGCCAGGCCCCTGCGCAATCGCGGGCGCTGTACGCTCGGTCGGGAAACGGCCATTCAAAAAATGATCTGGGGTAAGGACGGCTGGCTGCGCACCCTGGACGGACAGGGCATTCCCTCACTCGACACACCGGCCCCTGATCTGCCTGAACACCCGTTTCCTGCGAAGCCGGCGCGTGAGGACTTCAACGCCCCGGAACTGCCCCTGGATTTCCAGTGGCTGCGCACCCCGTGGCCTGACGAGATCTTCAGCCTCAAGGCCCGTCCGGGATACCTGCGTTTGTTTGGGCGTGACACGATCGGGAGCGCGTTCAAGCAATCCCTCGTGGCCCGGCGTCTGCAGGCGCACTGCATCAGTGCAGCCACGGTCATGGAGTTTGAACCTGAACATTTCCAGCAGAGCGCAGGCCTCGTCTGCTACTACAACAGCTCAAAGTTCCATTACCTTTATCTTTCTCATGACGAAACCCACGGCAAACATCTGTGTGTGATGTCCTGTCTGCCCGACTCGACACAGGCCGACGCCTTCACGCCTCCGATTGTCATTCCCGCAGGCAAGCCCGTGCATCTGCGTGTGGAGATCGACTACGAGCGACTCCTTTTCGCGTATCGCGTGGAAGGCCAGGACGATGAGTGGCAGTGGCTTGCGCAGCAGTTCGACGCGAGTATTCTGTCCGACGAGGCCACGGCTCCCGGCCAGGCGAGTTTTACCGGTGCATTCGCGGGCATGGCCTGTCAGGATCAGGCCGGTACCGCGAGACCCGCAGATTTTGATTATTTTGAATACCGTGAGAGAAGTTATTGTCTGAAACCGTTTGATGGTTCATTGGGATAGCACATGTCTGTACCATTAAATGGAGGGAGTGCCGTGCCGGGTCTTCCACACTGCGGGGTGTGCTGATTCCAGTCACACACAGGTAAAAGGCACAGTTGATTTGTCAATCCGAAACATTTGAATCGAGCATCCGTGCCACTGTTCAACGAATTTGTATTTCAAAGGTGTTGGCTGTGATTGCCTGGAGATCGATCCAAATAATTAAACTGTAGGTGCCGTCCGTATCGATCACCACACCTTGTCGGAAGTTCGGCCCAGAGGGGCGTGCCTCGCCATTGATGTTAAGACGAGCCTGCGATGCGGCGCTGCCCCAGTGCTTGATCACAAAAGAGGGATTGTAAATCGGACTCTGGGCAGAGGCGTCAATCTGAAATGTCATGGTCTGATCGGCTGCCTGCAGGTGATACGCCCGATCCGGACGGCTGTACCCATACGCGATGGCACCAGACACATGGCTCATGGGTGGTGCTTGCAGCCACGACCTGGCCAGTGTCACCAAGGCTACAGGGTCGAGGTTCGTCATGCCCTCGAGCATGAGTTTTTCCTCAAATGGCGCATCACCCGTCTGCTTGGCATACGTTTGCGGATGGGCTCGAATCAACGAGCTGTGCATCGCCCGATCCGTAAAACTGGCGGGTCGGCCCACGCTGTCCGAAAGCGAGATCGGCCAGTGGTTCCAGGCGGGAAACTTGGAAAACCACGTGAATACGCCGGCGTCGCCGTAATGCGCGTTGCCGTTGGTGTTGTCTGAAATGTCGACAGGGTCATACTGTCCCTTCATGTTGACACGATGTATGTTCTTCCCGCCGGAGAAATCCACGCGAACCGTTCGATCCCAGTTGTGGTCAAACACATGACCCTCCAGGTCAATCAAGGTGAGAAACGGTTCGGTTTCCATGACATCATCGGGGCGCACGCCGGGCGGCAGCGTGGGCCAGCCCGTGTGCCATTCATGGGCCCCTTTGAACTCGTGCCAGCACCGCATGCGTTTGGCTGCGATGCCGTCGGGCGTGATGGTCCAGTACCAGTCACACCATTCACCCCAGCCGGTGTCGGGATTGAATCTGGCGATCACGTGCTGAGTGTTGATTAGCGGGTAGCGCCAATGCACCACGATTCGGGCGGGGCTCTTTTCGATGATTCTGACGTGATTGTAATAACTCTGTTGATCCGCCATGGGCTCCTGTCCGCCGTTGTCCCATGTTTCATTGAACTCGTTGGTGTACCACTGATTCAGTTCATTGGTGAGATGCGGGATGTAACTCATGCCTCGCCAGAACACGAATCGCGTGGGCAATTGGTCGAATCCGACCACCACATCAGGGTGCTCGCTCACGCGAAATACGTTGTCCCAGGCCTCGTGGTAATCCAGCTTCAGATAGGCTGCATCAAACCGGCCGTGGGTGCCTTCAGTGGGGAACACGCGGGCCTGCATGTCCGGCGCGTCCACGATTGCCTTTCCGGGATAGACGTTGTCATATGACCTGGCGAGCTGCCTGGCACTCAGTGCCGCGCTGTAAATCTTCACTTCGTCGATCAACCCATCAAAGGAATAGGATGTGGCGTTTTTTTTGTAGTTGTCAACCGGGATCCGATCCATGCCCTTGCCAATTTGAATTGTGTCACCCGGGATCTGGATATCGGCCTGGGGGACCAGTTTGGAGGCTGCCAGTTGCCCATCGATGTACAGGCACATGCGTCCTGCGGCCTTGTCGTACGTGCCTGCCAGGTGATACCAGCGATACAATTTCAGATTGCCCGCATAGGGCGGTTCACCTGTGATACCGACTTCCAGCCAGGTGTCACCGATTTTGGCCTTGAAGCCAGGGTAGCCGTGACCGTCAATGCCCAGAAAGTAACCGTCGTCGTCCCCTTGCTGTACCAGGGGTGCCCAGTTCCAGGGATAGGCCCCTATGGCCGTCCAGGCTTCCAGGGTCAAGGCCGAGGTGATGGTCGGCGCCTTGTCAGCAGGCAGACCGACCCGGCTGAAATAGCCGTCAAACTGCAGGGCTGTCCCTGACACGCCTTGCTTCCACAGGCCCTTGTGACCCGCGATGGTGGCAGATGAACCGCTGACGCTTTCCATGGCCGTGTCACCCTGGGCTTCATCGAACTTCCACCAGGCCACGGGCTGAACGCCCCCTTGCTGTTTGATCGGATTGCCGCTGACCGCTTCAGCGGATGGTGAGGAAACCGGTTCGGTCGTTCGGAGGTCTTCAATGCCGCTGGCCGTCAGAGTGAATGTTTGCGTGATATGGCGGAGCGGATCGTTCCAGTCATCGATGTTCGGTGTGCCTTGTCGGATGGTGCGAATCACCTTGCCGTCCGGTGAGATCGTAAAGTACTCATCCACAAACTTCGTGGCATCCATGCCTGTCTTCGGATTCGTGCCGCCAAACTCGGGCAGATAGCGCCAGTGGATCAACACCTTGGATGGTGTATTGTCAATGATTCGCACATGGGAAAAGGTATTGACCCGATCCGGCATCATGGCGTCCCCATCGCCTTTGCGGACCGTCACCTGGGGCACGTAGACCGTACGGGTCCCTTCCCAGCAGGGCAGATAGCTGGACCCTCGCCAAAACACCAGACGACCCCCTGCACCGGAGACCTGCACGACCACGTCGGCGTACGCGTCGGTCCTCGAAAAGGTTTCAAAAGGACGACCTGACATGATCTTGGTGTAATAAGCGCCAAACTCGACTTGGGCTTTGTGTTGTGTCTCAGATTGTGACGTTGAAACAGGCGGCTGGGCCAGGGCCGGTGCCTGGGGGGCGCGACTCCATGGTGCCGCATGGAGTGCGGCCACGAGTGCGATCGCAGGCATCCAAACACGGGTGAAATGTGTTGTGTTTTTGTTGATCATCATGTTGCATCCGGCGGATGCTGGTCGATAGTATGGTCAATCACTGTGAATCCAGTGCGAGGAAAACGAGTGTCAGGGAGACAAAGGCCTGTTTCATTGTGGGCTCCTTTTAATCGGGTGGCTGAGAAACCATACGAACATAGAAAATAACAAATTACGCGGATCATTGACACTCTTTTTTTACCTTTGCCCAGCGACACCCCATCATTGTCCTGCTGGGCGTTCGGCCCTGGGGATGCTTTCACCTTGATCTGCCCTGATGCAGGGCTTATACTCATCTCATGGTTGAACAATCAAATTCCCTATCCGTAGAAGTCCGTCATGGCGGTCACAGCAGGGCGGTCAATTTTTGGCGGTCTCTCAGTACTCCTGCTTTTATCTGGATGCGCAATGCCGGCGCAACCCACTCTAACACCAGTTCATCCGGGGATCAGCCTTATGAAACAGTTTCTGATCATTCAACTCGTGATTCTCGCAGGTCACATGAGCGTTGCCTGTGCCCAGTCCCAGGTACATCCAGACCAGCCGTTCCTCCAGGATTCCTGCCGGAAGATTCCCCTGGCCGCGGAACTGCTTGGGACTCAGCTCCGGAAGGTGCGGTGCGATCGTAACGGCCGGATTCTCGTGCTCTCGGACAGGGGCCTGCTGCAGATTCATGAAGGTCGGCTCAAGCCGGACAAACTGTTCAGGCCTCTCATGGATATGGACATCAAGGACATGACCGTTCATCAGGGTCAATTTGTCTACCTGACGGACACGTGCGTCCTGAGCAATGCCTGGGCGGGGCGCCTGCTGTCCAGGCACCAGGTATCACAGCCGCGGCATGTGGCCATGGGAGAGGGCATGGATTTCAGGGTGGCCGGCCGTGAGATCCGGCAGCTGAGTTTTGATGTGGAGCGCAAGCGATTTTTGACGCTGCAGCAGGGGACGCTGCAGTCCAGCACGCCGGAGGGACACCCGGCGGCAGCCTTCCACCATGAAGACCTGACCTGTTTTGAGCTGACACCTGGTGGCGACATCCTGATCGGGACGTCCCACGGATATCTTCGTGTGGATGCCAATGCCCTTGGTCTGACATCGAGTCCTGTGATTGATCTGCCCTGTTCGGATATTCGCTGTATCAAGACCATGGGTTCCAAAACCTGGTTCGGCACGGCGCAAGGTGCGGTCGCCTTGAAGCTCGACAGCACGCTGGATTATTATGCGTCACAGAGGTGGCTCTGTGATGACCAGGTGATTGACATCGCGCCCGGGCCAGGCGACTCGGTCTTGATACTCACGCAGACAGGCCTGAACATCCTCCACTTTGAGACCATGACGCTGGCTCAAAAGGCCGCTCATTTTGACAGGCTCACCAGACAGCGACATATTCGGTACGGATTCAACAGTGCTTTTGTCATGGATGAACCGGGAGATCTGTCCACCGGCACCCTCATCGACCAGGACAACGATGGGTTGTGGACCGCCATGTATCTGGCAGGTGAACTGTTCCGCTATGGCGTGACCCGGTCGGAAGAGGCCCTGCAAAACTGTTACGAATCATTCGAAGCCATGGAACGGCTGATCGACATCACCCCCATGGAAGGGTTTCCCGCGAGATCGTTCGACCGGACCGGATACCCTGTGGCCGATGTGTCCCGGTGGCAGCAGAGCGATGATACGTATTGGGTGTGGAAGGCCACCACCAGCAGTGACGAGATTGTGGGACACTTTTTTGCGTATGCGATCTTTGCCGACATCGCGCCTGACGCAGAAGGGCATGACCGGGCCGTTGCCTTGATAGATGCGATAATGGGCCATATTGTGACGAACAACTGGTACCTGATTGACTTTGATGGCAAGCCCACACGCTGGGGAAAGTGGCACCCTGACTACGTCAATAAATTTCCGCGCCAAGTGGGCGATCGGCGACTGAACTCCGTTGAAATCATTGCGTTTCTGCAGACCGCTTATCATTTTACCCATAAGGAGAGTTATCGAGAGAAGGCATTTGAATTGTTGACCGATCACGGTTACCTGGAGAACATCATGACACCCATCAGTGAGATCGGCCATGTGCCTGGCATTAATTTAACGTCAGACTGGAATCATTCTGATGATGAACTGGCCTTTCTGAGCTACTGGCTGCTGTATCGATACGCGTTCAATGAGGCGCTGCAGGCACAGTACCGTGACACCATTGAGGGCCACTGGTCCATCGAACGTCCTGAGAAGAATCCCCTGTGGAACTTCATCTACGCCAGCACTGAGCCCGAGGCATTCGATATCCATGAGTCGGTCTGGAGCCTCCAGGAGTTCCCCCTGGATACGATCAGTTGGACCGTGCGAAACAGTCATCGCAAGGATCTGCGGTTCCTCCCGGCCAATTTTCGCGAGCAGACCACGCAGAGCGTCCTGCCTCCAGATGAACGACCCATGAGTAAATACAACGGCAATGCATTTCAACTGGATGGCGGTCAGGGAGGTCGACGTGAGTTCAGCGGTGACATTTATCTGTTGCCTTACTGGATGGGACGCTATCTCGGGATCATTCAGTAATGGGCGAGACCCTACAGTGCGATGGCTGCGAGTGATTCAAATGTTTAAAGAAAAGTGACAATTTTTTGAGCCGCAATGACTGCCTCGTGTGGAGAAAAAGACATGGAAACGACAGACAAGAACCAATCCGGAGGTTTGATATTCGGCCTTATCCTTCTCTTCTGTCCGGGGGTCACACGCCCGCTCACATGGGTGCCTTCTGTATCACACGCCGCCGAGCTTCGCCTCTGGGATCTTCATTGCATGGGTGGACCTGGCATGCTTATAATGCAATTGATTGAAGAGGTATAATTGAGACAGGCATGGAGTCCTGTCCAACCACCGGATACCTGTGAAAACAAATTGATCCTCAATGAAGGAGGACTATTATGTTGACTCGATGCACAAAACGCCATTGGCTGCGAATTTTTTCAGTGACCCTGGTAGCTCCGTTGAGCCTCCTTCACGCTGCGGATTGGCCTCAGTGGGGAGGCACGGCATCCAAGAACATGGTGTCGCAGGAGAAGAACTTGCCAGAGACATTTGAGCCGGGAGTCAAGGGCACACAGGGCGAAGGCGTGCTTCTCGCCACGACCAGGAATGTGAAATGGGCCGCCCGGACCGGAGATTTCTCCTGCAGTACACCCGCCGTGGCCGGCGGCAAGGTCTTTGTTGGCGGGCTGATCAATAAACAGGGTGTGATGAACTGTTTCGAGGAGGCCACAGGCAGGCTGCTCTGGCAATGGATCGAGCCGTGCCGCTCGGATTTGAAGGAGGATGCCATGAACTTTCGGCACTTCCCCAAGTCATTGGGTGTGTGCTCCACGCCAGCGGTCGAAGGTGACCGGCTCTACTTTGTGGATCACAACTGCAAGGTGGTGTGTCTCAGCGTTGATGGGGAATCGCCGGTGTCGGGCGAGGCCGTGGGCCAAGCCAGAGTGATTTGGACATTTGATATGTACGCAGACAAGGCGGTGGGCGCCCGGCCGTCGGACGCGTGCAACGGTTCACCGCTGATCGACGGCGACTTGCTTTACGTGACCACCTCCAACGGTGTGGACCGTATCATTGATGTGCCCATAAAAGAAGATGCTGCACGCCGGTGTTTCGCGCCTGACGCACCCACACTCATCGTGCTCGACAAACGGACCGGCCGATTTCTGGCCAGGGACACTGCGCCGACGGCGGCCAATATGCTGCACGGCCAGTGGTCGTCGCCGTCCATGGGCACAGTCCAGGGACGCAAGCTCGTGTTTCTGGGCGGGGGCGACGGCAACTGCTACGCATTCGAGGCGCTGACCGGCGTGCCCAAGCATCCTGTGACCCTGAAGACCGCCTGGTGGGTTGACTGCAATCCGCAAGACTACCGTGCCTTCGGCGGCATGGATATAATTGAACATTACACGCTGGGGGACAAGCGGCGCAGGGACACCATTAACAAACCCAACGACGGCTCGTTCATAGGCATGAGCGAGATCATTGCCACGCCAGTGTTCTACAAGAACCGAGTGTATGTGGCCATCGGGCGTGACCCCGATCATGGACGCGGGCGCGGCATGCTGCTGTGCCTGGATGCCGACCAGGCGGGTGACAGCACCAACACGGGCAAAATATGGACCTACCAGGGTCTCGACCGAACGCTCTCGACCGTGTCCATTGCCGACGGTATCCTGTACATTGCGGATGTCGCCGGACGCCTGCACTGTCTCGATGCTGACAGCGGCGAATTGTACTGGGTTTACGAGTCCGACAGTCGGACGATCGCCTCAACCTTTGTGGCGGACGGGAAGATCTACCTGCCCACGGAAAAGCATCTGCACATCCTGGCGACTGGCAGGGACATGAAACGCCTGAGTCAGATCCGTCTGGGCACACGCGCGTGGGTGACTCCCGTGGCTGCCAATGAAACACTATACATCGCCTCCAGAAACTACCTGTACGCGGTAAATCAGCAGGGGGCTTCGCAGGGGCAGCCCGGGGCGCCTCGCTGAGGTGTGAGGGGGAGACGCTGAACCGGGAACTGGACGTTGGGCGGGGCGCTGCGATTAGATGTTGAAGTCTCCCGGGGATCCCGGGGAGGATGTCAGGCGGGCGGTGAGAAAATGGAGCCTTGCAGCCGGAAGGCGCCGAGGGACAGCCAGAAGCCAGTTGCGTCAGTCCAGGGTAATGATCTTGGGACATGCCATGAGCTCAGGGCCATGGTCATTGCCAATGACATTGTAGTGGCCATTGTCACTCCAGAAGACAAAGCCGGCGAGCTCGGGATAGCTTCTTTCGAGTTTTTCAATGACATCCATGCAGTTTGTCCGGGGATCCGAAGCGCCGCGGATACCCAGTTCCGACCACCAGATCACCTTGCCTGCGTGCCGTTTTTTTTCAACGGCCCACTCATACTCTGAGAAATTCAACCCGGTGCCGTAGGCCGATTTGCCCAGGATGTCCACATAGGCATCCCCTGGGTAGTATTTGGCCAGGGCCCCGTGATTGGCAGTGGTGTGATAGGCCCAGATGAGGTTGTCCAGGTGCTTGGTGTTTTTGAAGTAATCATGAACCAGGCGGTAGAGTTTTATAATGCTTTCGCTTCCCTGCTTGGCATGCCACTTGTTTCTGTCATCGCTCTCCACGAATGGCGTATACACGATGGGGATGCCCTGATCCTTCAGCCATTGCAGATTGGCGGCCATTCGGTCCATCTGACCATAGAAGTGACGCTTCACCGGGTTGTCACCCTCCGAAAATATGGGGGCGAAGTCAACCGGGCTGTTCCATGATTTTCCTGAAGGATTGGCATAAAAGGAGAATACGCCGACGATCATGCCGCGATCCCACATTTCCTTGACTCCGTTGTTCCACGCTGAATCCGGAAAGGGGTTGTCATCGAAATCATACGTGACACATCCGTATCTGGGCATTTTACCCGTATGATCATACACCTTCTTGAGCCAGTTGGTGGCATGATCCATGTCCGGATCTTCATTGTGCACCCAGGTCGCCATCTGCCCGAAGACATAGGATCCATTGCCCAGGCCTCTCAGATAGCCGAATACCTGCTCCGCAGGCGATGTGCGTTCACGGCCTGATCCGCACATGGGGTACAGTGTGAGAAGAAAAAGTAATATCACTCTCTGCCTGTTCATGTTGTGTCATTCCTTGCCAAAGAATTGCCCGCTATCGGGCCGATGATGGACTTTAAAGGCAAAGCCTAGCACAGGAAACCTGAAAGTGCAAGTATCATCCGGCACGGTGTCTGGTGTCTGGAATAGGGCAGGGGCAGTCCCTGGATTGTGTTCGAGAGGAGAGGCGATGTGTCGGCGAGATGAAGCAAGAACTCTCTACCAGCCAACATGCGGAGTGACGGTTGGCCGTTTGATCGTGAGACCAAAGGGGGAAACCTGAAGTGTGGACATTTCCGGCGAGTCCTATATAAACCGGATGTTTTGGCATAATACTATGGAAACTCCAGGTCTCGCATACTCGGCCCGTTAAAACCTGACGCGTGAGCGGGGGTGTCTCAATTTTCTTGTACAAAACAAGGGAGAATATGGGACGTTATAAAAAAACGAAGAGATAAGGAAGGACTCATGTGATGAATGACTGAAAAAGAGGAGAAATATGGAATAAAATCCTCAATAGCCCGATGTGCAATAGATGGTATCAATTATTAGGCTGGCTATGAAAGACATGAAACAACACACTGTCGCAGGTCTTTGGCAGACTTTGCGGATCAATGGTCATCAACACCTTTTGCCTTATATGAAGAGGAGTCTCGTTATGCAGCGCATGAATGTAAACTTGTGGTTGGGTCTGGCAGTCATCGTGGGTGTGCTTGGCAGTATGCCTCAGCAGGCAAACGCGGGTGGTATCGATGTGGCCGAGGAACTCCTGGTCGATTTACGTGCAGAAGACCTCAGACCCGGTCCAGTCAGTGAATGGCCCAATCGCGGCTCGCTGGGCGGTGTGTTTACGGCATTTGGCACCCCCACCGTGGTGGACGTCGGTGGGTGGGAGAGTGTGTCCCTTGACGGCAGCAGCTACTTTGAGGGACCCCGCAGTGTGCCGGGCATTGAAGGCGGCGGCACACGAACCATCGAGATCTGGGTGTACAAGATGGCGCCGGTAAACGCTGAGCAGACCATGGTGTCCTGGGCACATCGCGGTGGTCCTGATGGCACGAACCTCGGTTTTAATTTTGCGGACAATCCATCCTGGGGCGCTGTGGGCCACTGGGGCGGCCCGGACATGGGCTGGGGTGGCGATCATGCCCCGACACCGGCTGTGGAGACCTGGTGGCATCTGGCCTACACCTACGATGGCGCGACCACGCGACTCTACGTCAATGGAGATCCTGCAGGTGAGGAAAACATGACGTTGAATACCCATGCCGGCGGGATCATCCGTGTGGGGTCTCAGGGGGACAACACAGGCGAGAATGCAAATACTGCCATGAACTTCATTGGCGGGATCGCTCAAGTCCGTATCCATGATGGTGTGCTGACTCCGGAGCAGGTCAAGAAGAACGCTCAAATTCGCATTCAATCCAATGAAGCGGCTTCCAGCCCCAATCCCGAAGACGGTGACACCGACATACCGCGAGATCGCGTCTTGACGTGGGAATCCGGCGAGACGGCTGTCACGCATCACGTGTACCTGGGCACGAGTTTTGAAGATGTCAACAGTGCCACAGTGCCCACGGTTTCAGATGTGGATGTCAATTCGTTTGATCCCGGCCGTCTGGATTTTGACCAGACCTATTTCTGGCGCGTGGATGAAGTGAATGGCACACCGGACAGGACCGTGTTTACAGGGGATATCTGGAGTTTCACGGTGGAGCCCTATGCCATCATGATTCCTGTGGACGTCAACAAGGCCACTGCATCATCTTCCAATGCAGAGAACACACCGGACATGACCGTGAATGGCTCCGGTCTCGAAGGCAGCGCACATTCGGAAAACAGTGAGGCCATGTGGCTCAGTGTCCCGGGGGATTTATCTCCCTGGCTGATGTTTGAATTTGCCGATCTCCAGAAACTCGATCAGATGCTGATCTGGAACTCCAACAGCAAATCTGAAGTCTTCATTGGCTGGGGCGTCAAGGACGTGGACATCGAGTTCTCTGTCGATGGCGTGTCGTGGACAGGTCTTGCAGAATCCACGCAGATCAGCCGAGCCCCGGGTCAGCCCGGGTATGATACGCCTCAGGCGATCGATCTCGGTTTGACGCTGGCCAAATATGTCAGACTGACCATCCTGAGCAACTGGGGCGGTTTTCTCAAGCAGTACGGTGTGTCCGAAGTCCAGTTCTACGGTCTGCCGGTGTATGCACGCGAGGCAAATCCTGCGTCCGGTTCAGCGAATGTCCTGCCGGATGCGTCGGTCGCCTGGCGTGCAGGGCGTGAAGCCGATCAGCATACCGTCTACCTGAGTACAGATGCGAATGCCGTGGTCGAGGGGTCGGCCGCCTCTGTCTCATCCCTGACAAACCATGTGGCCCTTGATTCCCTGGGTGTTCAGCTGGGTGAGACCTATTACTGGCGTGTGGATGAGGTCAATGAGGCGCAGGCCCCGTCCGTGTGGCAAGGTGACCTGTGGCACTTCTCAACCGTGCCTTACGTGACAGTCGATGATTTTGAGCGTTACGGCAATTACAGTCCGGATCGTCCGTTCCAGACCTGGCTCGATGGTTTCGGCTATTCCGCGGATGAGTACTTCCCCGTGACCTATCCCGGCAATGGCACCGGGTCCGGCGTGGGGCATGATATCTGGAGCCCGGGCAGTGCCTACTTTGACGGCGATATCATGGAAACCGCCAGAACCATGGCGGGCAGTGACCAGTCCATGCCGTTCTACTACAGCAATACCGGCGGCGGGGCATCGCAGATTGACCGACTCTTTGCAGCATCCCAGGACTGGACAAGCGGCGGTGCCCAGATCCTGTCCATCGGGGTTCTGGGGCAGGCTGACAACACCGGGACACTGTATGCCAAGATCAACAATGTCAAGACCCTGTTCGATGGGGATATCACGCTAAACATCTGGCAGCCCTGGCACGTGGACCTGGCCTCTCTGGGCATCAACCTGAGCAATGTCACCACCTTGAGCCTGGGTGTGGACGGTAGCGGGGCGTCCGGGATGGTCTTGATTGATGAGATTGGTCTGTATCGGGCAGCCCCCGAGCCTGCACCCACCGTGTCTCTGGTCAATGACTTCGACTCACTGGCAGTGGGGTCGAGCATGCACGGTGTGCCCGGCTGGGAAGGCTGGTTCGGAGACGCCCAATGGGGCGCCAGGATCACGAACACTGTGGCGTACAGCGGGGCCAACGCCCTGGAAATTGTGGGGACCCGCGATGACGTGGTGCCTCACTGGCCGCGTGTGGAGTCCGGTCTGTATGTGGCGAGTGTGATGCAGTACGTACCATCCTCAACGGATGGGTCCATGTACTTTGGTCCCCTGAGTTCCTACGGGGCGACCTGGGATGATACAGCCTGGCTGGGCACGCTGTTGAGCAACTGTACGAGTGGATTCGTGTATGTCAATGAGCTGGACGCAGGGACCCGCACGGAAACGCCTCTGCTCCGGGATCAATGGGTGCAGTTGAAGATCGTCATGAACTTCGATGCGGATACCTGTGATTTCTACTATGGTGACGTGCTGCTCGGCACGCTGGCATGTCCCAGTGCCATGGGCTTTGACATCTGGCCGGATGACGATGTGGATGTCATCTACTATGACGACTTCAGTTTCGAATCTATGTAACAGATCACTGATGGGCTTGGGGACGTATGACGCGTCCTCAAGCCCTGTACCCAGACAATCCCTCACTTTGACCTGCAAACGCTGTCCCAAACAGATGGCCCTGACCATGAATCTCTGTGTACGTTCAGTCGGTCGGCCAGGAAAGGGCCGGAGGATTCCAACCCACGCATGCCCTCTTAAACCTTGAAATTGACAAGGTGTTGTTGTTATGATACGGTCTTCATAGACGTCTGCCAGGCCAGGTCGATGGTGACGAACATTCATTCAGTTTTGTAGAGACCCTGATGATGAAGACAGCCGTTGTAGCGATGATACTATGTCTGAGTGGCGGGGCAGTGCAGGCTCAGGGACGATTGGCATTTAAAGGGGCAGAGCTGAATGCCGTCTCCATGGCTATCAAGGATTTGAAATCGACCTATCCCGGCACCTATGACACGGAGGGGGCGTTTTCAGAGAGCATCGACAGGATTGCGAAGATGCCGTTGGGACAGACGCGGGACGCAGCCCTGGAGAGGTTGCAGCGTCAGGCCCTGTTGAGCAATCCGCTTCTTGGTTTCGGCCGTCTGTTGCTGGTGCGCCGCAAGAGTCAGGGCGAAGAGGGGTTCCCGGCGAACTGGCAGGGCAACGAAAAGCTGAGACGCACGGGATACACGAACGATATCGCCATGCTTTCGCTGGACGATCCCAAGAACGAACTCAGAACGGTTTACCGTCCAGGCGGGGGACAGTTCGTGGGCGATTTGGACCTGCATTTCGACGGTACAAGGCTGTTGTTTTCCATGCCCGGAGAAAACGGGCGATGGCAGGTTCATGAGTTGACGATCGATCCTGACCGGATGGCCAGAGGCGGCGATCGGGTGCCTGCGGAGCTGGCACTGATACCGGATAACGATGTGGACAATTATGACGCCTGCTATCTGCCGGACGGCAATATTCTCTTTACCTCCACAGCGACATTTACAGGCGTGCCCTGCGTGCAGGGGGATTCCTATGTGGCCAATATCTACAGACTCGACGTGGCCACAGGCAGCATTCGAAGGCTGACCTTTGACCAGGACCACAACTGGAATCCGACTGTGCTGAACAACGGGCGTGTCATGTACCTGCGCTGGGAATACTCCGATCTGCCGCACTTTGTGGCACGCATCCTGTTTCACATGAATCCGGACGGCACCAATCAATCGGAGTATTACGGCAGCGGTTCCTATTGGCCGAATTCATTCTTTTACCCGCGTGCGATTCCGGATCATCCGACTCAGGTCGTGGGTATTGTCACAGGGCATCACGGGGTCAAGCGCGCCGGGGAACTGGTGATTCTGGATCCGGCCCTGGGACGTCACGAGGCAGACGGCGTGGTGCAGCGCATCCCGGGGTACGGGAAAAAGGTGGAGCCCCTGATTGTCGATCAACTGGTGGATGACAGCTGGCCCAAGTTTCTGCATCCCTATCCCTTGAGCTCCAAGTACTTCCTGGTCTCTGCCAAGCTGACCCAGGCGGCCCCCTGGAGCCTCTATCTGGTGGACGTTTTCGACAATATGCTGCTGTTGAAAACCGAGGCAGGATTTGACCTGCTGGAACCCACCCCCCTCAAGAAAAGCAAGGTCCCGCCTGCCATACCCAGCCAGGTGGACACCACCAGGAAATACGCGACCGTGTACATGGAAGACATCTACAAGGGCCCTGGACTCTCCGGCGTGCCGCGGGGCACGGTGAAGACCCTGCGTCTGATCACGTATCACTTTTCCTACCGGAACATGGGCGGCCAGCAGGACCCGATCGGTGTGGACGGGCCCTGGGATGTGAAGTGTGTGCTGGGCACGGTGCCCGTGCACACGGACGGGTCGGCCATGTTCGAGGTGCCTGCCAACCTGCCTATCGCGTTCCAGCCGCTGGATGAAGAGGGCAAGGCCATTCAGTTGATGCGAAGCTGGAGCACGGCCATGCCCGGAGAGACGGTATCCTGTGTGGGCTGTCATGAAAAACAGAGCGGTGCCCCGGTCGTGACACAGACGATTGCTTCACGCATGATCCCCTCGCAGATTACGCCCTGGTACGGTGAGGTGCGGGGGTTTTCATTCAAGCGGGAGATCGAACCCCTTGTGGACAAATACTGTGCCGAGTGTCACGACAACCCGGACACGACTGAAGGAACATCCACGGCCCCGGCCATGGCTGATGCGTACATGTTTCTGCGCCGTGTGATTCGCACGCCCACCATGGAACCGGATATGCACGTGTGCGAACCCTACGAATTCCATGCGGACACCACGGAACTGGTGCGCATGCTGCAAACCGGGCACCATGATGTCAAGCTCGATCCGGAGGCCTGGGATCGACTCATCACCTGGATCGACCTCAATACACCGTTTCACGGGAGCTGGACGGAAAATGTGGGGCGCGAAAGGATGCGTGATCTCGTGGAACGTCGGCGTGACCTGATGCAGCGATATGCAGGGATCAACGGCATCACCGAGGACCCCGATGCCCTGGCTGCGGAAAAGCCGCCCGAGCAGCAGGCCGAGCAGATGAAGGCGGTCGCGGATCGGGTGTGGGTCGCACAAGACCAGATCAGGATGGTCACGCTCGACTCCGCAGTACTGCGTCCGAGCACGCGCATCATCGAGGTGGGCTACGGTGTCGAACTCCCCATGGTGCGCATTGAGGCCGGCGAGTTTCTCAAGGGTGAGCAGCATGTCCGGATCCATGAGCCGTTCTGGATGGCTGCGCATGAGACCAGCAACCGACTGTATGCCCTGTTCGATGCGGATCACGACAGCCGGCTGGAACCTGGAGATTACCTTCACTTTGACCCGGTCAAGAGGGGGTATCCATTGAACGAGCCGGATCAGCCCGTGGTCAAGGTGTCGTGGGAAAGGGCCGTACAGTTTTGTGCGTGGCTCAGTGACAGGACAGGGCTGACTGTGACCCTGCCGACCGAAGCCCAGTGGGAATGGGCCTGCAGAGCCGGTTCGAGCGGGACGTTCTGGTACGACGATATGGACCAGGGATTCACACAGTACGACAACCTGGCAGACGCACAGTTAACGAACAATACCCGGTACGAAGGCAAGCGGTGGCAATGGCGGCCCGGCATCATGACCGAGGACGATGGGTATCGGGTGTCTTCGCCAGTGGGATCGTTCAAGCCGAACCCGTGGGGGCTTTATGACATGCACGGCAATGTGGCGGAATGGACGAGTTCCGTGTATCGGTCCGGTGTGCGCATGAAGCCCACATTAAGGGTCGTTCGCGGCGGGTCGTGGGCGGACCGTCCCAAGTGGGCGGGCGCCAGTGTTCGCTGGGGGTACAGAGAATTTCAGAAGGTCTACAACGTGGGATTCCGGATCATTGTCACAGACGAGCAGAAAAAGTACACGGTAGATAAAGTGTCACCCGCACCCTGAAACGAAACAAACGCTTGCGCGTACTGAAACCTGGAGGTCCTATGCAAAACACAGTGAGAACATACCTGGTCACGCTAACAGCCCTGATCGCCTTGTCCCTTGTCTCGCAGGCGCAGGATATCGTGGTCTTTCAGGAGGCCCTCTACTCGGGATCTATTGGGTCACAGGGATCGCAGCGTTCTGCGGTATTTACAGATCCCATCCTGGCCCGCTATGCGGCCGGAACCCTGACTGCGCCTCAGGCCGGGGAGGTCTCGGGTGAGACGGCGCGGGGCCAGACCGTGCGCTGGAAACGCCTTGAGGCCGATGCCTCCGGTGCCTTTACAGACCGGAGCCTGCGCAGCGGCACCCTCTACCTGACCTGTGATTCGGAGTCGGACCGGATTGCGGTGCTTCAGACCAACGGCAATTCCGAGATACTTGTCAATGGCACGCCCAGAGCCGGAGACAACTACAGCAAGGGATGGATCATGCTGCCCGTCCAGTTAAAACAGGGCAAGAACGAATTCTGGCTCAAGATCGGGCGGGGCGGTCGGAAAACCCTGAACCTCTCTTCACCGCCCAAGCCGGTCTTTCTCACGGGTGTGGATATGACGGTGCCGGATTTGCTGACCCATGAAATCAATGACAAGCTGGCAGCGATTCGTATCGTCAATGCCACAGAGCACACACTGGACGGGCTGACCCTTCGATCCACCGTGGCAGGCACGATTCGCAACACACGCCTGTCCGGACCCATCACGCCCCTGACATCGCGCAAGGTCCCCTACACACTGCACGATGGGGCCTTCGGCGCTGGACCTCAGGCCGTGCAGGTAGAGCTGTATCAGGGTGACAGGTTGCTTGACGAAATCGATTTTACCATTCAGGTCAAGGAACCTTCTCAGCCTTACAAGCGAACGTTTGTCTCGGAGATCGACGGGAGCCTGCAGTACTACGGGGTGCGTCAGGGCCAGGCGGAACCCGGGAAGAGGCCGGCCATGTTCCTGTCCACGCATGGCGCAGGCGTCGAGGGGATCGGTCAGGCGGCTGCCTATCAGCCCAAGACATGGGGACATGTAATTGCGCCGACCAATCGTCGGGAATTTGGATTTGACTGGGAGGACTGGGGACGTCTCGATGCCCTGGAGGCGCTGGCCCACGCAGAGGCGCTGTACGGCACGGACCCGGTACGCACGTACCTGACCGGCCATTCCATGGGCGGTCACGGCGCCTGGTATCTGGGGGCCACGTATCCGGATCGATGGGCAGCCATTGCACCCATGGCCGGCTGGCGTTCCTTCTTTTCCTATGTGGGTATCGACGAATTTGCCGCACAGAAACCCATGGCCGCCATGTTCAACCGGGCCGCCAATCCAAGCCGCACTGAGGCCCTGCTGAGAAACTACGCGCAGCACGGTGTCTTTATTGAACATGGTGACAACGACCAGACTGTGCCTGTACGCGAGGCACGCACCATGCGAGAACTCCTGGGCGCCTTTCATCCGGACATGGCGTATTACGAGCAGCCGGGCGGCGGGCACTGGTACGGCGTGGATCATCAGCGGGTCTTCGACTTTTTGAAATGGCACCAGAAAAAGGCGGTCCAGGACGTGCCCGTGCTGGAATTCAGGAGCGTGAGTCCCGGGGTCTCCGCGACCAGCGCCTACATCACACTCTATCAGCAGGAAAGGCCGTATGACTTTTGCGGTGTCGTGGCCAGGCAGGCCGTCAGGTCGCGACAGAGACAATCGAACAACATCAACGAGCGAAACATCAGCGTGACCACGGACAATCTCGCGGTCTTCAAGATCGACCTGACTCACTTCAAGGACCTGCAGGGTCTGGCCCTGGAGGTCGATGGTCAGGCCATTGACAATCTGCCATGGCCCCAGCGCAATGAGGTGTGGCTCAAACGTGAGGGCACGTCATGGCGCGTCATCCCCGAAGCCCCGGGGCCGGAGCAAAAGAATCCGGTGCGCTATGGAGGGTTCAAGGATGCGTTTCGTCACCGCATGATCTTTGTGTATGCCACGGGCGGCACGCCCGAGGAGAATGCCTGGTCCTATGACAAGGCCCGGTTCGATGCGGAGACATTCTACTATCGCGGCAACGGGGCCGTGGACATCCTGCCGGATCATGCCTTTGCTGCGGCGGCTTTTCCGGATCGTTCTGTGATCCTGTTCGGCAATGCCTCGACCAATCTCGCATGGCCCGGGCTCCTGGGCGACTGCCCGGTCCAGATCAGGCGCGGCGTGCTGGACGCGGGGGGGCGGCGCCTGACAGGCGACGGCTGGGGTGTCACCATGGTGCGGCCCAGACCGGATAGTGACATTGCATCCGTGGGTGTGGTGGCCGGCACCGGTCTGCCGGGCATGCGTGCAGTCACACCCAACCGTTACTTTGTGGCGGGCACCGGATTCCCTGACCTGATGATCGTGTCTCCGGACATGTTCACCTGGGGTGTGGACGGCGTGAAGGCCGCCGGCTACTTCGGCAATGACTGGACCCTTGAGCACGGGTCCGTGGTCTGGTCAGAGGATTGACCGAGGTGTCTTTGTGCCGTGTGTGTGCAGCCTGGCAGCCCTGGTGGTCGCTTTCCAGTATCCCATCACCCAGAAAATCCATTCGGCCATTCGCAGCCAGATCGACAATCGACTTTCAGGTCGCCCCATGCTTGATCCGCTTGATCCTGATGCAGCGCTGAGTGACTGATCTGTGTTCATTGATACGCAGGCCCTAAGTTGAGTTTCACAGGGATCTTCCGAGGGTTTCCCTTCGCGCCTTGACCACAAGGGTTTCGATCAGATTCGGGCCGACGAATACCTTTTCACATGTCATCTCAGAGTTGTTTGCCGTTCAGAACGCCTGTATTGCTCTCGAGCATCTCAACAATCTCGTCAATGTCTTTGTCCGAGAGTGGCTTTCGGTTTGCCTTGGGAACGAAATGGTCATGCATCAGACGAACCACTTCTTTTAAATCACTCGTCGAGCCATGGTGCAGGTAGGGAAAGGTCAGCGCAATATTGCGAAGCGTGGGCACTTTTTGTTTGTAACGATGCGCCTCATCATTTGTGGCATTAAAACGTCCTAAGTCAGGCTCTTTTGGCGTTCTCTTTCTAGAGGAAAAAAAGGCGTCCGGATGAATAGGCTTTTCGAAGGTCAGACCGCCCATGGCCTTGCCCGCGTGGCAGGTGGCACAGCTGTGTGACTGGAACAACGCATAGCCATGTTGAGCTGCAGGACTGAGGGCTGTGGAATCCCCCTTCAGGTAGCGATCCAACTTGCTGTCAGGTGTAATGAGGGTCTTTTCAAACTCAGCAATGGCATCTTTGATGTTCTCTGCCTCCCACGGGCTGCCGCCATACGCGGCCTTGTATTCGGCTGTCAAGGCCTCATCCAAAGCCAACTTTCCGGTGATCTGTTCCCAGGACGAATCCATCTCGATCGGGTTCAATGGGGGTCCTCCGGCCTGATCGGCCAGGTCCTCGGCACGCCCATCCCAGAATTGAAGCACATTGAAGACCGCATTGAAACAGGTTGGCGCGTTAATTCCGCCGAGTTGCCCGCGCACGCCTGTGGAAAACTGGGCGTTGTCTGTGCCGCCCTTGGCCAAATCGTGGCAACTGGAGCAGGAGATGGTATTGTCACCCGAGAGGCGGACATCGTGAAAGAGCTTTTGACCCAATTCGACTTTTGCCTGCACAACAGGCAATGCTGCCGGCAGTGGCTGGACTGCATCATTGGCATGGGCTGCATCTGCCAACCCCGTGGCAAAATGCCTGGCTCGTACCTCTCGTACCCAGGCCAGCACAGCTTCATTCTCTTTCGCAGTGAGTGACCCATTCCAATGCAAGGCCATAAAATTAGAAGGAGGCATGGTGTTCAGACGAATCGCCTGTTCCAGTTTTGCCATTTGTATCTCATCGAGTCCCTTATTCTCGAACAGTTCGGTAAAATCTGCCATCGCAGTACCACCCTCAATATCCTTGGCAATCACGCCGGAGGCAATGGGCCATTTGGCGTAGTATGGCAAGGAGGGATTGTCAGCGTGGCACATCAAACACTTGTTGGCGATAATCATCTTGGCCGTTTCCATGGCCGGCGTTTCCGCTTGGATCGCCTCGAATTCAGGGGTTGCCGGCAATGTGTAAAAAAGATTGATCACGGGAATTGCCAGCAGCAAGACGCCGGCAAGCATACACGCAATAATTATCAATGGTTTCTTTTTCATAGTGTCTCCTGAATAGTCATACGGCGAAAAAATCCACTTTTGAAGATATACAGTAATGGAATCTCCTTGTTTGTCAAGTCTTTACCAATTCGGTGAAAAGACCGAGGCGTGAACTGGCCACGGTCTTTCCAGAACCATGCGTCCAACCCCGGGGTGGAGTCTCAATACAACACGGTTATAAGCAGAGCAGCACTACGAGCACGCAAAAAAGCAACTTTTTGCCATATTCCGGACTCCTGGTCGTGCGCCTCATTCAACTTTCAACCGTACCGTACTTGATTCACGTGGTTCAACAGCAGAACTTTACATGGTGACTGTCTCGGGGTCCAGACCCAATAGCGTTTCTCAATGTGAGGCTGTTTGGTAGGTTTTTGAGGGCCGGGGCGATGACACTATTTTGCAGGAAAAACCTGGAACTCCCAGAGTGTCGGCGCGAAGGTGGCTTCGAGGATGTGGAGCCGGATGTGACGGGCGTTCACAGGTTTGAAGGTTGCCTGGTGGCTTAGGCCGGCCTTGCCGCCGACATGGGCCACGGACCATGACGGGTCTTGTTCACCTTTGTATTCCAGTTGGTACCTGGTAATTCTTGGCTGCAGTTCGGCAATGCGCAGTGACCCGATGGCGATGTCTTTTTGCAGATCGACTTCCAGCCAGCATTCGCGGATGTCATCGGAGGTCGCCCATCGCGTGTCCATATCGTCATCAACGGCCTTGTCTCCGCCGTACACGGTGCCGGCCGGATGTACGTTTGAGGCCTTGACTGGATGGTGCGCCAGAACCGAACCGGAGCCTTCAGACTTGGATCGAGGATTGTAAAACACACCCACGTGCGCGATGGCGGGACAAGCCCTGGCCTGGTCAACAATCAGTTTAATCCGGTCGGCTTCAACTGCCGGGAATTGCAGCAGATTTTTGTGCCCGATCACAGTGCCCTGAGCCACAGTCTGCCAGATCCTGCTGACACGAGCCTCCACATGGTAGCGCTGCACGCGCTCACCCAGCCTGATCTGTTCCTGTACGCTGATCACATTGAGTGTTCGAGGGGCTCCCAGGTCGATTTCCAGCCAGGCTGTGCGTGTGTCGTCATTCGTGGACCAATAGGAGTCCAGGTTGCCGTCCACGACCTGCATTGGGCCAAATTGATCATCTCCGCCGCGCACCTCGCTTGCGTACGCAGCCTTGCCTGAGGCAAAATCGACCTTGAATATATCATCCAGTGCGGTGCGAAATTCGCGGAGGCGCTTTACATCTGCATCGGCGAACAATCCTCGCTGGTCCGGCGGCACATTGAGCAGCAGCACGCTGTTGCGTCCAACCGACTTGAAATAGATGTCCAGCAAATGATCCACGGACTTGACGCCCTGGTCCTGCGAGGCATGATAAAACCACCCGGGGCGGATCGACACGTCGCATTCGGCTGGATACCAGACCTGACCGGTTGACCCAACGTGTCGCTCTTGGCTGGCGTTCTGGACGCTCGATTCACCAGGGCGCGCCACCCCCGATTCGTTGCCGACCCAGCGGATGTCCGGCCCGCAGATCGCGATCACCGTTTTGTCATAGTGGCCATACAGGGTGTCATAATACGCCATCCAGTCATAGACTTGCTTTTTCCCGTTTGGACCTTCGCCGCACGCGCCGTCGAACCAGAACTCATCGATGGGGCCGTATGTGGTCGAAATCTCCGATAATTGGTCGGTGAAATGTTTGTTGTACCGGGGAGAATCACCGTAGCCGGGATGGTTCCGGTCCCAGGGTGAAAGATAGATGCCGGTCTTCATACCCTGGGCGTGACATGCGTCTATGAATTCCCGGACAACATCGCCCTGGCCGTTTTTCCACGCACTGTTTTTAACGGAGTGCTCGGTATAGGCGCTCGGCCAGAGGCAAAAGCCGTCGTGATGCTTGGCAGTCAGGATCATCAGTTTAAAACCTGCGGCCTTGGCTTCCCGCACCCACTGGTTCGCATCCAGGTCAGCCGGGTTAAACAGTGTTGGATCTTCCTTTCCATCCCCCCATTCGCGGTCAGTAAACGTGTTGATCCCAAAATGCAGAAATAGGGTCATTTCCATGCGCTGCCAGGCGAGCTGCTGAGTCGAAGGCACCGGCTGTACCGGTTGAGGCGGTTCCACACCAAAAGCCGCGGTCAAACTCGTAAGACCCGTCAGTATCCCAAGAATCCATTTTAAAAACATGTGATGCATGATCTTCATCCTTTTCGTTTCAATAGCTCCATGCCTGCGCTAACAAGCACAACAAAGTCAACTTTGACATACATTGATTATAAGCCCGGAATGCACGCAAATCAAGAAGGCAACGGCCCGGCATCCGGCAGCCCCGTCAGGAAGAAGACCGTATCGGGGCAATGCCGCTTCCAGCCGGAGTGCCCCTTGACAGAGAACATCCCGATCAGTACGATGAGCCTGGATAAGGTTTCTAGAAAGATGTGGGGATCATGATGAAACCAATGATGATTCTACTGATCGTGACAGCCGTGTCTGTCCATGCGGCCGAGTTTGGCGCCTACTACACCAAGATCGATTCCGGCGAAGCGTTTGAGGCATTCTCCCGCACGGGGCCTGAAGCGGACATTGTGGTTCGCGGCATCGGGGAGGAGAACGGTCGTTTCGTTTTCTGGCGCGGCTCGAGCTACCTGCCGTATTTTGAGGTCAAGGGCAAAATGTGGTTTGTGCCCGAGCTGACCGAACGCCAGGGAGACGGCACGAAAAAGAGACCCGACAGGGTGAACACCTACTCGGTGGCCCGCATCATCGAGAACTCGCCGGAGAAAGCGGTTATCCACTGGCGCTACCTTCCGAAGTTCGAAGGCCGTAACCCGCACTACAATCGGACCAATCTCGACGATCAACGCGCCGGCCATCCTGAGATCGATCCCGCGTACTATGTGGAGACCACGAGGTTTGTCGACGAATACTTCACGATAACACCAAGTGGCAGCATCACCCGGTCTTTCAAATCAGGGACGGACACCTATGATGTCTGGCTCGATCCGAAAAATGTCACGGTGCAGACACTCCAACTCACGAGTCGCGGAATCAAGGCAGTTGACATGCGCCCGCCTGGAAGATCCGAACCAGGCGTCCCTGTCCGAGGCAACCGGATCACAGGCAAGACCATTGTGACACCTGTCAAATGGTGGAAGTTCGACGAGGGGGTTGGCAATGTCACGACCGAGTCGGTGGGTGGCGACTCCTGTGCAGTGCAGGGCCATCGGAGCTACTGGAAGCAGGGCGTTTCCGGCGCGGCCCTGGCGTTTGACGGCTATACCAGTGTGGTCAGCCTGACGTCGGCCAAGGGGCCTGCCATCACCAAGGCAGTCACGATTGAGGGATGGGTGGCGATTGGTGCCTATCCGTGGAACTGGACGCCGGTGATCCAGCAGGGCCACGAGGAGAGTTATTATCTCGGTATTGGTCCCCATGGCCACGTGGCGATGTGCGTCAAGGTGGCTGATCAGGTTACGCGCGTGGAAAGCGAGACGCGCCTGGATCGCAAGCGGTGGTACCACGTGGCCGGTGTGTACGATGCGGCCACGGGCACGGTGCGCGTGTTCATCGATGGCGCGGTCTGCGGCGAGCTCAACGCCGGACGCGGCAGTATTGCGCGGAGCAGCAGCCCGATCCAGATTGGCAAGGGCAAAAAGATGTCCCAGTCGGACCCGGTCCGGGCCAATACCTTTGTCGCCGCATTCTCCTTTGATGGACTGATCGATGAAGTTCGCCTGTACGACGAGGCCCTGATGCCCGAACAAATAACCGCCTCGTACGAGGCATTCCAACTGCCCGAAGCCACTCGCATGGCGCCGGACCTCGACAAACGTGTACTGCCGGCAGGGCTCAAGACAGGAACGTTTGGTGCCTACTACACACATCTGAATTTTTACGACACCTGGGAAGGCATGTTCCGCTTCAGCGAGCATCCGGATGTGGTTGTCGAGTTCGACAAGCAGCCCACGAGTTTTGTGTTTTGGCGCGGCGTTGGATTTATCACCATGATGGTGAACGAACAAGGTGAGTGGTACAGCAACGAGTTCAATGAAACGTGGGGCCGTTCGGGCGGTAAGGGCTGCCAGGAACCGATGTCCGACAAGGAGGCCTTCTCCAATCACGCAAAAATCCTGGAGAACACCCCCGCTCGTACAGTGGTGCTCTGGCGATTCCCGCTCGTCGATGTCTTCCACACGATTGCGAACTACGACGAGGACACCGGGTGGGGTGATTGGAGCGATTGGGTTTACACGATTTACCCGGATGGTGTGGCTGCGAAGACCATGCGCCTTTGGTCCAGCGGCCCGATCAACCATGAATGGCAGGAAGGTATGGTCATCACCGGGCCCGACCAGCATCCGGAACAGGTCGTGGAAACCGAGCCGGCGCTTATCCTGGCAACGCTTGCCGGAGAAACCCGGGACTATTCGTGGAAACAGGGCCCGCCCCGTGGTGTCAATTACCGCGATGCCAAGATCCACGTGGTCAACTTCAAGGGCGAATACGACCCCTTCACGATCGGAGATTTCAAGAGTGGCAATGTGTATTCGGGCGAAGTCACTGACTACTCGGTATTTCCTTCCTGGAATCACTGGCCCGTGGCGCAAATGCCTTCCGACGGCCGCTACGCCAAGCACCCCGACCGCACAGCGCACAGTTCGTTGACCCATGTCACTCCCCCGGTTTACAGTGCCCAAGACGGGAAGCGGCCTTTCCAAGAGAGACTCTTCCTGGAAGGTATGAGCAACAAACCTCCTGCGGAACTGGTCACACTCGCACGCTCGTGGCTGCAGGCACCACCGATCAAGGCACGCCAGGGCTGCACGGCCATGGCGTACAATCAGGCAAAACGAGAATACCCGCTGGTGGCCGCAGCACCCGTGATGTCGGTTGCCATCGAGGCGTCTCAGGAGCAGCCTCTGGTGAATGTCTGCTTCACTGTCAAACACTGGGGAACGGGCGGCCCTGCCAGCGTTCTGGTGAATGGCAACACGCCCGAAGAGGTCCGGCAAGGCACATTTGTGGACACCGACGGCACTCGCACCATGGTTATCTGGATCGAGCTTGCAGCCTCCTCACGCACTGAGTTCACGATCAACGGGGCCAAGCTCTAATACAAAGCGGGTCCATTCGCTCGCTGGCAAGAAAACGAAGCAAGTCACTCGATCACAAACCATGTCATACCTGCGGGCTTGATGGTCATGGTCAACTCAATGCTGTACTCCCTGTCAATCTGATAGGGTTTGGCATTGACGCCCTCGTGAGAAACACGCGCCGCATGCTTGAGCCCTGTATAATACAGAGGCACCTTTTGCGTGGTTTCAACGGTCTCAGGTCTGGGATTGAAAAAAACGGCGAGACCCTTTTCTTCCAACTCAGGATTGACATGCAGCATGCCGTCGATATGCCTGCCGTCCGGGCGTCTGATGTGCACGATATCGGAATCGAGAATCCCGCGATACGTCTTGTAGAAATCCACCCATTTCTTGACGACCTGCCTGGTCTCCTGGGTATCATAAATCCTGGGTCCGCGGTAACAGGATTGGACACCGCAGGCAAAGTTCAACGCCAGATGATACTCATAAAAATCCAGGTGCTCGCACAGGGGCTCGAGGGTGGCTGTGCCGTCGCCGCCCTGATAGGCGACCAGTGGCAGCATCATCCATCCCATGCTGGGCGGATGTTTTGACGTGCCGTCATAGATGTGATCGCGCGCGAGAATGACCTGCTCCTCACGCGGCAGCGACCAGTTGTCTTCCTTATAAGGCATCATGATTTTGCTGGAGCCGGACAGGAAATACCAGTCCGGTACATTCAGATAAATACCGTGGGCTCGCGACCATTTGTACAGATCCGTGATGGTTCGCCATTGAGTCCACTGTGAATCCTTGTAGCCTTTGTGTCCCGGGTGCTTTGTGGAGGCGCAGGTGTCGGCTGCATAGGATCCGTCATGTTCGAACACCTGAAAACCATTGTGCTCTATGACGGTCTTGAGGGTATTGATGTAGGTCTTGCCCCAGTCGCTGCCCAGGCAAGGCGCATTGCCATAGGTGGCGTGCCCGGGCTCACCGGTCTTCAAGTCGATCACGTCCACGTCCGGGCTGATTTTGCGGCTGGCCAGCAAGGAGTAGCTGCCGATATCGATGCCTTTTTCTCTGGCATAGTCGGCGATCTGTTTCCAGTGTTTCAAGTAAGCAGGGTCGGTGTTCTCATGATCAAACCCGCTCCAGAAACTGACAATCACCATTTCAAAGCCAACGTCAGCACACTGGTCAATCGCCTGCTTGACCACGGTTTCATCCGAACTGCGCACATGCATCATAATGGGATTTTCCGTAATCCACGGCGCTACCGTACGATACAACTGACATTTTGCGAGCTGTACGCGTGTGGTGTCATCTGATCCCATAAACAATTCAAAGGCCCTGAAAGACTCGAACGTCCCGCCAGGTTCAACCGTGACATCCGGTCCAAAGGGTGTATGCAGCTCGAGCAGGCAGATTTCCCGCTGCCGTTCCGTGGTCCTCTGGGGATCGTAGTCCCAGTGAACCGCTCGATTCGCGGAGATGCCGCCTTCCCCGCCACAGGCATAATCTGTTTCGCAATAGACCTGGGACTGATGCATCACCGCCAGAATCTCACTGTCGAATGTATCCACATTCACGGGCTTGGCGCTGTGGTTGTCAAGGGTGAACCACTTGGACATGATGGGCACATGATCATACAGTTCATAATGAACAGAAAAAACAAGGCCTGCATGGATCTCGTTTGGTGCCGCAAAATCCATGCGCAAGGAAATCCCAGGTGCCGGCCAGGGCAGATTGGCGCTCCGTCTGACACGCTTCCACGGAAACCGTTCCTGTGTCCTGCCGATTTTCAGGCCCACGAGATGAAACGATTCGGGGTCGTAGCCCAGCGATTCGAGAAAGGTGTCCCTGAGATAGGATTGATTGCCGGCATACACGAGCCCGCCGATATTGTACTGGGTGCCATCCAGTGTCACTCTGGCTTCAGGCCTCAAGGCCCTCAACACGGCCTCGCCGGAGGTGTGATTGTCCAATCCAATGGTGCACACATTGGGTGTCAGCCTGAATACCCTGCTCACCAACCCATTGGTCAGCACAATATCATTCGTGCCTTCGATTCGGCACACCGAAGATGTTTCATTTAGATCTTCAATCAGCCAGTCTCGGTCTGTCTGCTTCAGGGCCTCGCGTTTGATCGTCTTGAGCTTCAATACATCCGGCAGCACATGGGTCGTAAATAGTTTTTTGACGTGATCCGGCGCCTCCTTGAAATAGACCTTCACATGCTCCGGCAGCGTTCCCTTGAGCGCCGGGCGCTCGGCCAGTGTGAAAAGCGCCGGTGTCGTGCTGTGGTAGGTAATCTTCGCCCCAGCCCAATCCGCATGATCATGGCTGATGCCGTCGTACCCGTCCCCGCAAAGCAGTGTCAGATATTTTACACCGGTGACGTCTATGTCAATTTCCGCTGCGTCACCGCTCTTGAGAATTTTGCTTTCCCAGATCATCTTGCCTTCTGCGAGGATTTGATAATTGACGGATCCGGTGGCGCCCGTCCTGGCCTTGACGCTGTCATCCACGCCAACCGTGGCGACGAATCTCGTGGCATCACCTGCCAGGTCTATGTGCATGGAGCTGTTGGCATGCACGCCTACCCCATGCTCAAAGGCTTGACCGCCCACAGCCATGGGCCAGCCGCTGTAACATTTATTCTTCCTGGGCGACCCTGCCCCGACCTTGATTTTTCTGAGATCAAGATCGCCCAGCCACACCTCTTTGGCCCAGCCCTCTCCACCGATAAACAATACCATGATACAACACAGCAAAAAGCCTCTTTTAAGCATAATGGCCCTTTCTATTGAGATCCGACCCATTCGCATGTCCAAGATGAGCACGGCAATGACATTCACGATTGCCTGCACCCTGATATTCCTATAGAATTGAAGGCAAAATTGTGTCCAGAGAGTTTACTTCATCCTTCGGAATTAAACAAAGGTGAATTATCGAGCAGGGTAGGGGTCATATGAAAACAAAATGTCTGTATGTCGGTCTTGTGGTTCTCGTTATTTCCTGTCCTCTGTTTGGCATGACAGAGTTCTTTGTGGCCACCGGGGGCCGTGACATCAATCCTGGGACCTCTGCGCAGCCATTTGCCACGCTGGAACGGGCTCGAAACGCCATCAGGGAGTCTAAGGCAAGGGGGAACGGGGCCGTGGGCCAAGTGACGGTCTGGATCAAGGCAGGGACGTATTATGTGCAGGAGGCCTTGACCCTGACGCGCGAAGATTCCGGCACTGAGGCGGCGCCTGTGGTGTACCGGGCCATGCCCGGACGGGCCGTGCGTCTGGTTGGGGGAGAGAAAGTGACGGGATTTGGTCCGGTCACGAATCCTGAGGTGCTGGCACGCCTGCCTGAATCAGTGCGCCACGACGTGGTGTGCGCGGATCTCAAGGGGGTGGGACTCCGGGACTTCGGCGAGGTGGCTGCTCAGGGCAAGCGTCTGGAATTATTTTTTCAAGATAAGGCCATGCAGTTGGCACGCTGGCCCAATGAAGGCTTTGTGCGTGTGGTCGATGTCGTGGGTGAGACGCCCATGACGACCCACGGCATCCAGGGCACGCGTGAGGGGGAATTCACCTATGCTGAAGACCGCCCCGGCGCCTGGGGTGCAGAACCCGATATCTGGCTGCATGGGTATTGGTTCTGGGATTGGGCGGACTCATTCGAACGTGTGGCAGCCGTGGATACAGAGAAGCAGGTCATGTCAACTGCACCGCCTTACCACAATTATGGATATCGCAAGGGCCAGAGGTATTATGCCCTCAATGTGTTGGCGGAATTGGATCGGCCGGGCGAGTGGTACCTCGATCGGTCTCAGGGGAGTCTCTATTTCCTCCCGCCAGCGCGCGGCACTGAGGTCGAGGTCGTGCTGTCCGAACTGCCCCATTTGTTTGTGCTTCAGGACTGTTCATGGCTGACATTGCGCGGCCTTGTCCTGGAAGCCACACGATCCACGGCCGTGACCCTTTCCGGCGGCCAGGGCAACCGGGTGGCAGGCTGCACGATCCGCAATACCGGGAGCTGGGCTGTGAGTATTTCCGGGGGGCAGCAGAATTCGGTCCTGGGCTGTGACATCTATGAGACAGGAGAGGGTGGCGTGAGCTTGAGCGGCGGGGACCGTCCCACACTCACGCCCGCGGCACATCGGGCGGAGAATAACCACATTCACCACTTTGGCCGTATTTACCGCACGTACCGGCCGGGCGTTTCGGTCAATGGTGTGGGACATCTCGTGCGCCACAACGTGATCCATGACGGTCCGCACAATGCCATTCAGCTCAGCGGCAATGACCACACCATTGAATTCAATGAGGTGTATGACGTGTGCTATGAAACGGGTGATGTGGGTGCCTTTTACATGGGACGCGACTGGACGGCGCGCGGTACCGTGATTCGTCACAACTATTTTCACGATATCAAGGGCCCTGGCCTCCACGGCGCCATGGCCGTGTATCTGGACGACTCTGCCAGCGGCATCTCCATCCTGGGGAATATATTCTACCGGGCCGGCCGGGCCATGTTCATTGGGGGGGGGCGTGACAATCTGGTGGAGAACAATGTGTTTGTGGATTGCCCGGCCTCGCTGCATGTGGATGCACGGGGCGTGGGATGGATGGCCTACCACGTGCAGGGGGACGGCATCCTGCCGACCCGTCTGCGCGACATGCCCACCCGGGAGGCCGTGTGGCGTCACAAATATCCCGGCCTGGTCACTCTCCTGGACGACGACCCCGGACTGCCCAAGGGCAATGTGGTGCGCCGCAATATCTCGTACGGCGGCACCTGGCTTGATGTGGAATCCAAGGCCCTGCCGCTCATTGCCTTTGAGGACAATCTGGTGGACACGGATCCCCAGTTTGTCAATCCTCGGACACAGGATTTCCGCCTGCGTTCCGATTCGCCGGCCTTTGCCCTGGGATTTCAGCCCATCCCCGTGGAGAAGATAGGGCTGTATGCAGACGAGAACCGTTCTCTGCCATAAAACATACCCAGGCAACCGGGAATTTGGCACGACCTATTACTGGCGTGTGGATGAGGTCAACGAGACGGAGATTCCGTCCGTGTGGCAAGGTGACCTGTGGCACTTCTCAACTGTATGCCAAGATCAACAATGTCAAGACCCTGTTCGACGGGGATATCACGCTAAACATCTGGCCGGATGACGATGTGGATGTCATCTACTATGATGACTTCAGTTTCGAATCCCGGTAAAAACGACCAGACCTGAAACCTGTGGGACTTGAGGGCGTATCACGCGTTCTCAAGCCCTTTTCTTATGGGCGTCTCTTAAACCGGGCCCTGCACTGACTCCGTGTTTTTCATGTGGCATCAGGCCCATGCCTCCAGTATAATGCAACCTCGTTTGTTTGCTGATATCAATGGTTCAGGTCACACTGTGACAGACTATCCACCGACACATCAAGAGTGCCTCCTTGAGCTGAAAGGCATGTGCAAGGACTTTCCAGGAGTCCGTGCCCTGCACGACGTGAACTTGAATGTCCGTGCCGGCACGGTGCATGCCTTGATCGGAGAAAACGGGGCAGGCAAGTCCACGCTCATGAAGATCCTCATGGGACTTATCCCTGATTTCCAGGGCAGCATCCTGCTCAAGAAACAGACCCTCCGGCATCGAGGCGTGAGAGAGGCCCTGGGTATGGGATTGGCCATGATTCACCAGGAGCTCACCTATGTCCCCCACCTGAGTATCGCGCAGAACATTTTTCTCGGCAAGGAACCGACGCGCCTGGCCGGCGTTTGGATAGACCGTGGGGCCATGATCAAACAGACGCAGGACCTCCTGAACAGGGTTGGCCTGGCACTCGATCCAAACGCGTTGATGAAGGATCTCGGCGTGGCCCAGCAGCAGATGGTTGAAATCGCCAAGGCCCTGTCGTACGGGGCCGAGGTCATCATCATGGACGAGCCCACGTCGGCCCTGTCAGAGCGGGAGACCCGGCGATTGTTTGAATTGATCCACGAGGTCAAGGCCAGCCATTGTGCTGTCATTTATATCACGCATCGGCTCGATGAAGTCTTTGAACTGGCCGATGAGGTCACGGTCCTGCGGGACGGTTGTTCACAGGGCACCCATCCCATGGATGACATGAGTGTGGACCGGCTCATTACCCTGATGGTGGGGCGTGAACTGGCCGCGGTCTTTCCAGCACCCTGCGCCCGACCCAAGGGCACGGAGGTCCTGTCCGTTCACAGGTTGTGCAGAGCCGGGGCATTCCAGGATATCTCCTTTGCAGTCCATCGAGGCGAGATCCTGGGACTGGCCGGTTTGATGGGCGCGGGACGTACGGAGGTCATGCGCAGTCTGTTTGGCCTGGATCCCCTGGATTCAGGTCAGGTCTTTGTGAACAGGAAGCCCGTGGGTGTCCATCATCCGCGAGACGCCATCCAGCACGGCCTGGCCCTGGTGAGTGAAGACCGCCAGATTACGGGGCTCGTACCCTGTCTGGGTCTGCGCCAGAACATGACGCTCTCCCATCTGGCATTGTGTTCGAAGGCCATGTGGATCGATCCTGCACGCGAGCGTGGGCTGGTGCAGGGCATGATGGCCCGTCTGGCCATCAAGGCGCAGGACCCTGCGCAGCGCGTCCATACCCTGAGCGGCGGCAATCAGCAGAAGGTCGTGCTGGGCAAGGCCCTGCTGGGTGATCCTGATATTTTGATTCTGGATGAGCCGACTCGGGGCATTGACGTGGGGGCCAGGGTTGAAATCTACCGATTGATTCGCGCACTGGCCGATCAGGGCATGGCCATCCTCATGGTGTCTTCGGACCTCACGGAAATCCTGGGCATGAGTGACCGTATTCTGGTTCTGCGTGAAGGGCGTATCACGGGCAGTCTGGACCGGAATGAAGCCACCCCGGAGACGATCATGCACTATGCTTTGTCAGGAGATCCTCATGAATAGACAACATCGCAAACCAGGTCATCGTGGATTTCTTCAGCAATACAGTCTGGTCCTGGCCCTCGGGGTCCTGTGTGCAGTGCTCGCGCTGAAGTCGCCGGCCTTTTTGACGGGCACCAACATCCTGATTGTCTTTCGCCAGATCTCCATCAATGCGGTCCTGGCGATCGGTGTGACGTTCGTGATACTCACGGCAGGCATCGACCTGTCCCTGGGGTCTGTGGTGGCCCTGGCGGGTGTGCTGAGCGCCATGTATGCCCACCCGGACACCTACCCTGTGTTTGTGCCTGTGATGACCGGTCTGATGGCAGGTGTGCTCGTCGGCCTGATCAATGGTTTGGTCATTACGCGATGTCACGTGGCGCCCTTTATTGCCACACTGGGCATGATGACCATGGCCCGGGGTGCGGCGCTTGACTTCAGTCAGGGCAGACCGGTCTCCAATCTCTCGGAGGCCTTTAACGTGATTGGGGGGGGTGACATTGCAGGGATT
>JAIPFM010000132.1 GCA_021736645.1 Phycisphaerae bacterium
CTGGGTCTGCAGGGCCCTCTTCAGGGCCTCCTTTTCCTGGATTTGTTTCTGTTGGGCCTGATCTGTTTTCAAGTCCTCAAGCTCACGTTGCAGTTTTTGAATCGTCTGCTCCAGTGCAGACATCCGATGGCTGATGTCGCCGTCGCTGGCCGGAATCGAATCTTGTGCTTCTTCGCCCAGGATTGTCATGGAGGATGTCAGGCATATCAGTACAAAAACATGGAACCATTTTTTACGCATATCACTTCCTTCAATGATCTGTTGAATTCTAAATGATGAAGGCGCCCTCCAATCACAAGGATGGCAGGCATGCCTCAACAGAACGGAATGAATTGAGATACGTCTTGCGGCAAAGATCGAGGAGATCCTAGGCCGGCCAAGTATCCCAATACTGCCCAAGGGGCGGGCCGCGTAGAATGATACTGGTCGTCCACGGAGAAGACATGAAATGATCCCTGTCTGTACACGGGATCAATGACTGAGAGCAGGGTAGGACGTGGGTCCATGCCCCGCTCCGCAAACGTTTGAATGTCTGGAGCTGACTCAGGTAGGCGCAGAATACGCATGAATGGCCTTCATGCGTATTCGTCAATCTCGACATTTGAGATGGATCCGTGGAGGCGACATGCGGCTCATGAGCATTGTGTGAGAGGTGGGTTGTATGGCAGTATACCGGTTCAGACCCTAATCTGGGGCATGCGGCATTGCCCTCCGAATGATGGTGGAAGAGCGGTACCAGACAATTGACAAGCAAATACCAGCCTGCCAACATGCCCAAGATCGATTTCTGTGGCCACCTTCGGATCATACGGCTTCACACTTAAATGCAACCACCATTATGGACCAGCAAATCATGACCCATAGGTACATTAATCGTTATGGTATATCAAGATAAAAATTCGTCCCCGTGGATCACGACACGAGTTTTTCATAGGGCCAGGTCACTACACCACCGTCCATCACCCGAACCTTTTTGAATCCTGCCGCCTTGAGTATCAAGGCCGCTTCATAGCCACGCAGAGATATTTTACAGAACGTAATGACCTCCTTATCTTTGGGCAACTCACCAAGTCGCCTGCGCAAGGCCCCCAAGGGGATCAAGATTGAGCCTGGCAGACGTACCTGCTCATGCTCTCCGGGGCTGCGAACATCCAGAAAGGTAAAGTCCAGTTTCTGTTCCAGCATGGTATGGACGTTCTCTGCAGAGATCCCCTCCATGTAACCGTCCAGCTTGTTGCGCATGACATTGGCCGCAGTCAGAATGTTGTCCATGGCAGGGGCATAGGGCGGCGCATAACACAGGTCTGCATGGGCCAATTGATCCACGGTCCAGCCTGAAGTCAGGGCCATGGCCACCACGTCGACCCGCTTGTCGCCCGCACCTGGGCCCACTGCCTGTACGCCCAGCAGCCTGCGACTCTTGCGGTCTGCAATCAGCTTTAGAATCAGAAGCCTGGCTTCAGGCATGAAATGGGCCTTGTCCGGGGCCGGTGCCAGGATCGTGGCTGTATCATAGCCATGGTCTTTCGCTGCACTCTCGCCCAGGCCTGTGCGCGCTACGCAATAGTCAAATACCTTGCACACCGTGCTGCCAAGGACACCCGGAAAGTGGTCTTCTCCGCCGCACAGATTGATCGCTGCAACCCGGCCCTGCTTGTTGGCCGTCGACCCCAGGGGTACAAAACAGCCTTTTCCTGTCATCAGGTCGGTGGATTCGACACAGTCACCGGCGGCGTAGATATCCGGATCACTGGATTGCATGCGATCCGTAACCTTGATTCCGCCTGAGGTGCCGATGTCCAGGCCTGCAACCTGGGCCAAGGTGGTATTGGGACGAACGCCAATGGCCAGGACGACCATATCCGCGGCGAAACGGCCGGCACTGGTTTGTACTGCTGATACGACCCCATTACCTTCAATGGCTTCCAGACGGGTATGCGTCAATACCTTGACGCCGTGAGACTCCATGTGCTTCTCCACCAGACGGGCCATGTCCAGGTCGAGGATACGCAGAATCTGGGGCATCATCTCCACTATCGTGACACGGCAGCCGTGTTGAACCAGGGCTTCCGTGATTTCAACGCCGATCAGACCTCCGCCCACGATCACGACATCACGTGCCTTATTCTCAGCCAAAGCCGCGCGAATGCCCTCGGCATCATGGACGCCCTGAAGTGTAAACACGTTCTCCAGATCCGTGCCTGGGATGGGTGGGATGACCGGTGTCGCCCCAGTGCATAATACCAGTTTGTCGTATTCCAGCCAAGACCGCTGATTCTGCACCAGGTCGTGTATTTGAACACGCTTCTGTTCACGGTCTATTTGTATGGCTTCCGTTTGATTGAGCACCCTCACGTTTTTTACGTGTTGGAAAAAGATGGAATCACGTACTGTGCCTACAGGCGTGGCCATCAATTCTTTTTGGTCCTTGACCACGCCGGACACATAGTAGGGCAGTCCACACCCTGCGTAGGAAAGGAGCTTGCCCTTTTCAATGACCGTGACCTCGGCATCCGGGCATAGACGAATGACTTTTGATGCTACTTTGGGACCGGCAGCAACGCCCCCTACAATCACGACGCGGAATTTATTTTTCATGATGTTATCTCCCTTGAATTGGCTGAATTTCTTACACGGACACTACGGCAGATCAGGGAATATCATGGCATCGGCAAACTCCATTTGAAATTCCAGGTCCAGGGAGAGCTCCAGGTGCTTTGCTTGCCGAGCCGATGTTTCTGCCTGTTGACGGGCACGGGAAGACAAGAGGGCCAATTTCGACCCGGCCAAAGATACATTACCCACGTAACTGATTCTATTGAGGTCGATTTCTATGGGCAGCAATCCAATGGCCTGGGCATTGTCGCGCCTGATAAAACTGCCGAACCCTCCGGCAATGAAGACCTGGTCGATGGCCTCGGCCTTGATGCCGGCTTGTTTGAGCATGATCTTGATGCCGGCCCGAATGGCGCCGACTGCGAGTTGAAGCTCTCTGATGTCACGCTGTGTGAGCACGATACGTCCATCCGCGGAGCCCTGGTTGGCATGCGCGATTAGAAACTCGAGCTGTCCTTCAGAGTTTTCAGAGACCCTGTGCTGCATGGCCCCGGCTGTGTTCGGCAACTGATTCACTGGAAGCAACTGTCCGGTCGAGGAGATCATGCCGACTTTTCGCAATACAGCCGCCAGATCAATCAGCGCGCTGCCGCACAGTCCGACTGGGGACACATTCCCAATGACACTGCAGTGCACATCTTCGTTCAATACAATCTTCTCGATGGCCCCTGTGGTGGCCCTCATGCCGCAGCGAATGCGGGCCCCCTCAAAGGCCGGCCCTGCAGCCGTGGAGGCCGCCCAAATCTTGCCGTTCCTGGCGAGCACGATTTCCCCATTCGTGCCGATATCTATCATCAAGACTGTCCCTTGGTTATCATGAATGTTGGTGGCCAGCAGCCCGGCCACTGTATCGCCGCCCACAAACCCCCCAATCAAGGGAAACACATAGACCCTGCCATGCGGATTGATGGGCATCTCCAGGTCACGAGCACCGAGCCAGAGGCCTCTGGCATGCGCCGGTACAAAAGGGGACTGCCCCAATGGCGCAGGATCGATACCGCACAGCAGATGTTCCATGGTGGTGTTGCCGGCAAAGACAGCCTCGTAAATCATATGAGGTGAGATCGAGGCCTGCTCACACAGGTCAAGAATCATTTCCGTGACGGCTGTTTTTACCGAGTGCCCCAGGTCTTCGAGATTGTCTGCTGACAATGAGGCATGCTGAATCCGTGACAAGACATCGTCTCCAAAGGCCACCTGCGGATTCATCTGCGACGTCATGGCCAGTTCGTCTCCATTGACAAGATTGTGTAAGGACGCCGCCAAAGTGGTGGTTCCGATGTCAAACGCGACACCGTAACATTGGTCCGTTGTATTGCCTGGCTCAAAATCGATCAAATCATGGCCAGCCAGGACGGCTGTGCCTTTGTACTCCTGGTGTCGAAGCCGGCTGGGTAAACGGCGAAGCAAAGGCAGATCAATTTCGAACTTGTCGATCGCGGCTTCCAGTCTCAGTACATCAGCATCATTGTCCTGCATGGAGGGCTTGGGCAGTTCAACATAGATCTTGCGAAGGGCAGGGGACAGGTCTGTGACCGTGGGTGTCTGAGACTCGGTGACGATCTGATGTCGACCTGTAAAGCAGGATTGTTCAGGGACATAAGCCACGGTTTCCTGCTGGACCACGGTCTGGCAGGCCAGACGCCAGCCCTCTTTCAACTGAGTGGCACTGAAGTTGAGGATATCAGCCTCTGAAGGATTACCGGCATTTGTGGCGACCTGGATCCTGCATTTTCCACAGGTGCCTGCGCCGCCACACGGCGTATTGAGAACCAAACCTGCCTGTGTTGCAGCCTGAAGGAGTGTGTTGCCTTCAAGCACCTTAACAGTTTTTTCATAAGGTTTAAAAATGACGCTTATTGGCTGCTTTGACATAGGCGATCTTATACATACCTGTAACATAGGTTGCTATTCATATTTGTTGGCCCCAATAATCTCTTTCGTTACTATTGGATCCGCTTGCATTATATATCATTCTTCACATAGCTGAGCAAGAAATGAAATGTACTCTGCGATTGCTTTGCCACGTTTCCGACTTATACGGTAGTAGGTTCAGGATGACATCACTCTTTCGTTAATGGGCCAGTCGTGTCGGCTACACGGATGTGGTAATGAACCGGGCAGGTCATTGAGTTGGAGACCAGACAGTACTTTTCGGCCAATTGGCCCAGTTTGGCGATTTCATCTGACTGTTGAGCATCCCGGGGGGAGACAGTCGCGGTGACCTGGACCTCAGTAAATCGCAAACCCTGCTTGGTTTTTTCGACCTTGCCCTGAGCCTCGGATTGGTAAGAGGCGATGTTCACCTTGTGTTGATTCGCAAAGTGATAGAACACCAGCATGATGCAACTATTAATCGATGCGACAAACATTTCTTCAGGATTCAGGGTATCCGGGCTGCCCCCATAAACCTCAGGTGCTCCCACGGGGGTGTTTTCAGCAGTACCAGCCATCTGTGTGGTCGCGATTTGTTCGCCCTGTCGTACCAGACTGTTTTTAAACCATTCCATGTATAAAGTTCCTTTCACTATGTTATCTATGAGCAAGTGCTTCGTTCGGATTGTTGAGAGACTTCATTTGTGTCCGAGGGTGTGTCCTCAATGACTTTTAATTTATCACATGGCATTTCTATCTCCTTCTAAGGTTTCAATAGACCCTCTAGGAGCCTGTCGGAGAATCCATCGTTAAAGCCCGAGAGCGAGCAATTTGACCGGTTGGCAAAGAGGCCGAAGCAGGCGATGTTGGTTTTATCGTCGATGCAGGCCGATGCAGCCAGGCGGTCAAAGGGCCGCTCGAAGCTAGATTGGGTTCTCCGACAGGCTCCTAGAATGGTTTTTTCGTCAGCACCCACCTGGCTGCCCATGACCTTCGCAATGTTGCCGCCAAACAGCTTGCCCATGAGCCCCACAATCTCCTCGGAGGCATACTGAGTCAATTCCTCAGCCGAACGATTCCAGAAGATAATGTGGTTGTTTGTATCCACCATGAAGACGGAACAGGGCACTGTCTCCAAAAGGGCTTCGCGAAAATGCTTATTTGTCTTGATCATGTCCATGGGTCAATTATGTGGGCTTATCCTGACTTCTCTTACATCGTCCAAAACGGATGGAATCAGTGGGGCAGACCTCGATACACGCGCCACAGGAAAAACAGTCAGGCACAGTCTTCTCTCGATCAAGGATATGGGTCATGACCGTGGTCGGGCAGGTCTTGGCACAGGCCCTGCAATCAATGCAGGTGTCACGGTTGATTCGAATCCTGAAGACACTGAACCTTTCCACGATCCAGCCGACCAGCCCGAATGGGCAGAACAAATGGCACCAGGGTCGGTACACCACCAGACTCAAAAGCACTATGACGCCGGCAAACACGCCTCCCAGTATGCCTAATGCCTGTGGCTTGAATACCTTAAAGGGGTCGATCGTTTCGACGATATCAAGGCCCCACAGCAGCGCGACTCCGGTGAATCCAACAAAGAACACGATACGTACGGCATTGGATACGACAAAGGGAATCTTGCGCCGCTTCAGGACTCCCGAAGAGGTCTTTCGCTCGTGCATGATGCGGAACAGCACATCTTGAAGTGTCCCCAGTTGGCAGCCCCAGGCACAGATCAGCTTGTTGGCCAGGAAGACCATCAGCAGGAGAACCGCAAACGCGATCAGTCTGGGAGGGAAAATCACCCCCTTGGACGCGAATAGAACAATGGCGTCTTTTACCGTGCCCATAGGGCTGGGATCAGATCCCAGGAGAACCCCAAACACCGCCACTGCAATCAACAACAGCCAGGAGCGGTTGCTTTTTGTGATCCGTCCCTTTTTCAAGAGCCCAAAGACTGTCACCAGCCAGATGATCCAAAGGGAGAACTTCAAGGCAATTTTCTTCCAGTTCTTGCTTTCGTGTTCACTCTGCAATGCCATGGCCTGATTGACTTTTTTGGTCAACTGTTCCTGGGTCAGGCCGAACGACAGCACCTTTTTCTGAAGGTCCTGTTTTGACTCCAGGCCAAAGATCTTCTTTAAGGTAGGATTCGCCAGGTGATTCACCTGACCAAATGTCTCCACGGTCATGTCGGGCTGGAAGGTCATTGTCTGATCTGCCTCGATTTTTTCTGGCTTTCCGCCCCATACCTTTGTGGATACCATGGATAGCAGAATGACTGACACGAGAAGCCATAAAACCAAGATAACCTTCTGCATAAAAGCTCCTTTGCATTGCTGAATGAATAGGTGACCCATTGATTCGGTAGTTAAAATGCTCACCCTGTTAAACGGAGTCCGAATTCATTTCCTGCGATTTATAATGAGAGATTATCGACTTCTTCAATGGATGGATTCTCTGTTACAGGGTGATTTTTGCGCCTGCAAAACAGGGCGAATAGCATGCATTGAAGATCTGACTCCATTGTTCCATGACGTATTCACCTGTGCAGTGGCCTGGCGCCAGACAGTGCAGGTGATAGGTCTTTAAGGTTGCTTCAGTCTGCCTGATGCGCTCGGGCAACGCGTGCAGTAGATGCATGCCCCCAACTACCGTGTGAAATGTTTGTGTCCCAGTGAGGCCCGCGACATATCGCAGGGTATTCAGGACACCGGCATGGGCACACCCCAGGACGACTGAGATACCCTGCTCGGTTTCAATCCACAGGGATTGATCGTCGGGCAATGTGTCCGGCCTGCTGCATGATTGATCCAGGTAAAAGTTGCTCCCTACATTTTCCCAGGGGTTAGAACGAGGCACCTGTCCAGTGACACTGATGCCCGGACACACGATGGCAGGTGTGGCTGTCCAGGTGACCCTGCGTCCCTTTAAGGCTTGCCTGGCCTGTTCCGGCATACCGACAGAATGAGTGCCTGAGTCTTTCAGGCTGAATTTGGGCTCCGTGGCTTCCGGATGCATAAACACCCTGGCTTGGGGCGCCATGTCCAATACGGCTGCCAAACCGCCGGTGTGATCATAATGACCATGGCTTAGGACAATGGCATCGGTCTGGGTTAGATCCACGCCCAAGGCCATCGCATTGGTTAGCAGAAGATCGGTTTGGCCTGTGTCAAAGAGTACGTGGTGGTCACCCGCCTCAATCCAAATGGCCAAACCATGTTCCGTACCCAACTTGGGTTTTGTGCCATGGTCTTCAACCAACACTGTGATCATTGTCTTAGATTTCATATATAGTCTCTCTCATTTTGTTCGGCCTTCAGCCTTGATAAAATGCAGATGGGATCATCCCCGAGGACATCACCGGTGAGGGCGTAGGCTCTGGCTCGACACCCCCCACACTGGGCGGTATATGGGCAGTGTCCACAGACGTCTGTAAATTGGGTCCGATCACGTACCTGCTGCAGCAAGACTGAATTCTCCCACAGATCACCAAAGTCGCAGTCATTTTCCAGCAAGTTGCCGCAAGACTGTCCCAGAAAGCCACAGGTTTGGATATGGCCTTGATAACTGATAAATGCAAAATCTGTACCTGCCGGGCAGCCCGTGTTTCGGCGATTTCTGCCCATAACCGTGGCGTGATTTGAGGCCAGGACGCGCCCGAACTGGGGGCCGCAGGTCACCTGGATCTCAATGCCCAGGTTGTCCTTGAGCCGCCTTAATTCATGCAAAAGATTTTCATATTGTTGTGGGGCCAGTCCCTCATGGACCAGGGCGCTGCCGCGTCCCATGGGCACCAGGATAAAAGGATTAAAGCAACGGGCTCCCAGAGACTGGGCCAGGGCCGCAATGTCAGAGATTTGGTCCGCATTGCGACGGGTCACTGCTGTGTTGATCTGAAACCGGAGCCCCTGCTGCTGTGCCTGTTTTGCAGCGTTTAATGTCGTGGTAAAGGCGCCCGGTACGCCACGAAAGGCATCGTGTGTGTCGGCATTGGCACCGTCCAGGGACAAGGAAAGGCTCAAGAGGTGCAGCCGCTTTAACCTTTCAATAATTAGATCATTGATCGGATAACCGCAAGTTGCAAGGGCCATGCGATGTCCCAGGCCATGGCCGAATGCGAGTAAGTCGTAAATGTCTGCCCGTTCCAGGGGTTCACCGCCAGTCAAGACGACGACACATTTGTCGTACTGACTCAGCCCTGCCATTATCTTAAGACATTGAGAGGTAGTGAGTTCATGTTCACTTGGCTCTTGCGCAGCATTGGCCCGGCAATGAAGGCAGTGATACCGACATTGTCGCGTGACCTCAAAGGCCACAATACGAGGTTTTGGCAGATTGGAGTTTCTCATGTTTCAGATCTCTATCAGCAATCAGCATTCCCGGAGCGATTCAGATTGGTGTTTTGCCCATAGGCTCTGATGAGAGCAGTGTTTACAGTTTCAAAAAAAGGGAGGGTTGAGTAGCAAGTTGCAATATTGCAACCTGCTTGTTGTGATATTGAAGCAATGTTGCACCCTTGGCTTGGGTGAGGTTAATGCGTGTAATCCATGTGGCATCAATGACCTACGACGTAGAAATGGGTTTGTTTTTCTTTCTGGTATTTGAATTGCTAAGCGTGATACAGGAATGACTTAACCAGGGTTAAGCATGGCCCTATAAAGGAGAATTCAAATGCCTTGTAGAGATGGAACAGGACCCAGGGGGCAGGGCCCCATGACAGGTCATGGGGGTGGCGATTGTGTGTTGCGTGAATCACAAAGGCGTCCCGGGTGTTTTTATGGCATTCTTGGAAGACATGGGAGACCGGCTACCCTGAACATGGATTCGAGTCTATTGCCTTTCAATTCGCCATGTCTCAAATCCAAAAGAGACCAAAGTGTAAAGCTCAACAGGCTCCCTAAGGGGTAGATAGCATGTTTGGAAGCGAAATGGCCATGGTGAATAAAAAGCCGGGAAAAATATTTCTGACCAGAGGCGTAGGTCAGCATTATTACCAACTCAAGTCCTTCGAAGAGGCATTGAGAAAAGCGGGGGTCGCACAACAGAATCTGGTTCAAGTCTCCTCCATTGTTCCGCCTGCGAGTCGGATCATTAGTTTGAAAAAGGGATTGTCGAAATTGGTGCCTGGTGAAATCTGTTTTTGTGTGATGGCACGGGCTGACACGAATGAGCATGGAAGATTGATCGCATCTTCTATTGGCGTGGCCATTCCTAAAGACAGACAGAAGTGGGGGTACTTGAGCGAAGTGCACGGGCCAGGCATGAACGAGAAAGAAGCCTCCGAAATTGCTGAAGACCTGGCTGCAGACATGCTTGGTACGACATTGGGACTGGAAGTAAATCCTGACAAGGCATGGTCTGACAAGGAGCAGGTGTATAAAGCCAGCGGGCTGATTATCAAAACATCAAATATCACGCAAGTTGCCCGGGGGCAGCGGGGGCTATGGACCACGACTGTGGCGATCGCCATGTTGCTGTAGCGCAACTGAAATTTTCGAAAAGAGACGCTGGGATGCCAAACAAAAGGATACGATGAAATTGAGCCAAACAAATACGAAAAACAAACAGATGTTGATCCAAACCCGATGTCGTACCCATCCACACTGTGCTGTCTGCAATCTGGCCAATTGCAGCGGATTGAAGATTGAATACATATTGGATGAAGAGACACAAGACGTCATGGCCACGTTTCGTGGTGAGATATGTCACGAGGGCTACCCTGGCATCCTGCACGGCGGGGTGATTTCAGCCATCTTTGATGGGGCGATGGGAAATTGTCTGTTCGCCTTGGGTAAGACGGCTGTGACCGTGGAGATCACCACGCGATTTCGTCACCCTGTGGTTTTATATGAGGAGGCAGTCGTGTGCGCCCGCATCATACGAGAGTCCTATCCTGTCTATTGCCTGGAAGCAGAGATGATGCAGCATGGCCAGATCAAGGCCACGGCAGAAGGCAAGTTTTATGATCAGCCTGATTTGGTCAAAATATTGGGATAAACAATCAAAAAATTGATAGACAATTTAGCAACGGAAACAACTTGTATGAATGTCACGAATACGCTTCAACCTGAGACAATATTTGGCCCGGTGCCTTCCAGACGGCTGGGGCGCTCATTGGGCGTGGATCTGGTGCCGTTTAAAACGTGTCCCTATGATTGCATCTATTGCCAATTGGGTCGCACCACCTGCAAAACGATTGAACGCAGGGAATATGTGTCGCTGGCTGCTGTGCTGGAGCAACTGAAAGCCAAACTGGATACCAAGCCGGATGTGATTACGCTTTCCGGATCAGGTGAGCCTACATTGTATTCACGTATCGAGGCGTTGATTTCCGGGATCAAGCGGATGACCGATATTCCAGTCGTTGTATTGACCAATGGAGCATTACTATGTCGATTGGACGTGCAACAGGGCCTCGCGCAGGCGGATATCGTGATTCCCTCCTTGGATGCAGGTCGTGCTGACAGTTATCAGTATATCAATCGACCCCACAAGTCACTGACCTATGAGTCTCTTATTGAGGGGTTAATACAGTTTCGAAAGGTTTATCAGGGACAGTATTGGCTGGAGGTGATGCTTCTGGAGGGTGTGACCACGACCCAAAAACAAATTGAGGTCATGGCCGAGATCATCAGGTCCATTGATCCTGATCGGGTTCAGATCAATACCGTGACCCGCCCACCGGCTGAAGGATTTGCTGAGCGTGTGGAACAAAACAAGTTGGAAAAACTGGCAAATAGACTTCATGCGGAGGCAGAGGTCATTGCCGACTACCGGCGTATCCATACAGAAGGTGAATTTGTCATATGTCAGGCCGATATCCTGGCGCTGCTGAAACGTCGTCCGTGTTCTGTGGCTGATATAGCCTCTGGCCTGAACCTGCATCGAAATCATGTGATTAAATCTGTGCAGTCGCTCGTGACGCAGAGGCAGATTAAGGGCGTGCTCCGGCATGACACGGTGTTTTACCAAATAGATAAAAACGGGGCTAAAACTTAGCAAACATTGTCGAGGCGGTGAGTCAGGAGGTGTTACATGGGCTTGTCACAATTCATTCATGGTCGATCTGTGGTGGATAAACGGCAAGAGAAAGGGCTTGATTTGGCTCTTGAAGTGCTGGACATGTTTAAGGACAGGACATTCAGGGTCAAGGGAAAAACCATCAATGCCAAGGGGGTTGATGATGACGAAGCCATTCGATTCATCCAGGAAGAACTGCCAGAGTATTACCAGTATCAGACAAGTGTCGTCGCGTATGTGACCCGCAGGAATGCCTGTCATGTGCGAATTGACATAGAAGGTTGGCTGGGTATCCGGAGTGAATTGAGACGCTACAGTCCTTTGGACATAAAGCTTTTGATTGCCACAGAGTGAGGCCTGAGTCTGATCATCTCAACGGTGTCCTGATCTGTGACTACAGTTTAAATGAGAAGTGAATGTTTGATATATCGAGGCTATTTAAGGCAAGATGGACGATGGCGGCATGTTGTTTTCAATGATGACATTTGATGGGTTGTTGTCCTATAGATCGAATAAGCCAGAGTGTCACCGCGAGGCAGACTTCACACTTTCTGCCCCGGTTTTGCAGCCTTACATTGGCCGGCATGAGCAAGCGGAGATCTTGGATCAGGGTTGCAGAAGTGCAACTCACATAGTGCGTGTAAGTTGCATTAAGGCGGAAGTTTTAAGGTGATGAAGTGTTGGATTAATGGTGTAAGTCAAGCATAGTTAAATGGATACGGGCCATCACCGTGATTCGCTGGGCCTTTGGCACAATAATTGCTTTATGAGGGGCATATGAAAGCAGCCTTTACAACATGGAGAAACCGGATTGCCCCGGTGTTTGATGTGGCCGGAGAGGTGGTACTGGTAGAGGTTGACCAGGAAAACAATGTGGTTTCGACTTTGATGTCACTTCCAGTGGGTCCTGTCGAGGCCAAGGTGCAGAGGTTGTCAGAGCAGGGTGTCAAGGTTCTGGTATGTGGGGCCATGTCACGGGCTGCTCAAAAGTTGGCTCAGTCAGAAATGGTTGAGGTGTATTCGTTTGTGGCCGGCGATACAAACTGTGTGATTGAGGCCTGGCTTCAGGGTTGTTTAGCACAGACTGACTTTGCCATGCCGGGTTGTGCACACCGCCGACACAGGCGTTGTCGTTATAGAGGTGAAAATAGACAATAGACCACGGTTCGCAGCGCGTAAGACTGGTTTATTCAATCAACCGTAAACCTGGAACCGTGAACTGTGAACCTTAGTTTTTGAAAGGAGTATGATCATGCCAGGTGGAGATAGAACAGGACCCATGGGGGCAGGCCCCATGACAGGACGAGGCGCAGGGTACTGCGCAGGATACGGGATGCCGGGCTATACGGGTCGAGGCTTTGGCCGTGGGTTGGGTGGCGGTCGAGGGTTTGGTCGGGGCTGGCACAGGGGAATGGGTGCCAGGTTTCACGCCTGGTGGCAAAATACGCCAGTGTCACAGCCTGACCCGATCCAGGAACGCCAGATGCTGGAGCAAGAGGCGGCCTATTTGAAAAATCAGGTCGAACAGATTCAAAACAGACTGAATGAATTAGGAGAATCCAGTTGAAACTTGTCATTACCACCACAGGTCAGACCCTGGATGCGCCGATGGATCGTCGTTTTGGCCGGGCTGAGGGTTTTCTGGTGTACGATCTTGAGACTGAGGTCTATACGGTGATCGACAATCATCAAAACTTTCAGGCGGCCCAGGGCGCAGGGATTCAGGCGGCTCAGCACGTGGTCAACTGCGGTGCCCGGGCCGTGATCACGGGTCATTGCGGACCGAAGGCGTTTCGTGTCCTGTCTGCCGCGAAAGTGGCTATTTACAATTGCGAGGCTGCGACTGTAGCTGATGCGATTGACCAGTATAAATCCGGCCACCTAAAGCCTGCTCAGTCAGCAGATGTAGAAGGTCATTGGGTTTAAGACCAGCAGAGGCTGAGTTTGTGTCTCAATGTCTGTCAAGATATAGGTACGGCACCCGTTTACAAGGAGAATACCATGGACCAGCAAATCACAACACTGCCGCTGATTGGTGAAAAAGCACCCACCTTCAAGGCCGAGACCACACAGGGCCCCATCAACTTCCCTGAGGACTTCAAGGGCAAGTGGGTCGTGTTCTTTTCACACCCGGCGGACTTCACGCCTGTGTGCACCACAGAATTCATGACCTTCGCGACCATGCAGCCAGAATTTGAAAAGCTCAACTGTAAGCTCCTGGGGCTCTCGATTGACAGCACCTACAGCCACATTGCCTGGCTGCGGACCATCAAGGAGAAGATTGAGTACAAGGGTATGAAAAACGTTGAGGTGATCTTCCCGGTCATCAGCGACCTGACCATGAACGTGTCACGGGCCTTTGGCATGCTGCAGCCGGCAGCGAGCAATACCCAAGCCGTGCGCGCTGTATTTATCATTGATCCCAAGGCCATTGTGCGTGCAATTCTGTATTACCCGCTAAGCAATGGACGGAATATGGATGAAGTCAAGCGTCTGTTGATCGCCATGCAACTGTCCGACGACAAACAGGTCGCAACGCCTGCCAACTGGCAGCCTGGGGATGATGTGATTGTGCCGCCGCCCGGGTCCTGCGGCTCAGCCAAGGAACGTGTGGATAAGCCGGCCGCAGACACCAAGGTTCTGGACTGGTTTATGGTATTGAAGAAATGCCCGAAATAGCAAATACCGTCTGTTGTGTGGGATGATATACATTATACATTATAGATCACAAATCTGGAATCGATAAAACGAATGAGGACCTATTTGGAGTGTATCCCCTGTTTTGTACGCCAGGCACTCGATGCCCTGACTCAAGTCTGTGATCGTGAGACAGAGATTGATCGTGTACTGAAAGTCGTTTTGGCTGAAATTGCGGGGTTTGATCGGGCCTTGTCACCGCCCGACATGGGTCGTATCATCCATGCCATTGTACGGCAAGAGTTGGGTCATGCAGATCCATATCGTGCGATCAAGCAACGGTCCACCCAGGAAGCCCTTCGCGTGATGCCGCAGGTGCGTGAGCGTATTGAACGGTCCGAGCGACCGTTTTACACGGCAGTTCGGTTTGCCATGGCAGGCAACATTATGGATTATGCGCTGGCCTCATTCTGGAGTGAGGGTCAACTCAGTGATACCCTGGCCAAGGCCCAGTCACAGCCCATGGATGAGGGCAAGGTGGATGAGTTGAAGCAGGCCATAGATCAGGCTGAGACCATTTTGTGGTTGGCCGACAATGCCGGTGAGACCGTGTTTGACCGCCTGCTGATTGAGCAGTTGTCTGACAAGCGGATACTCTATGCTGTGAAGCAGTCGCCTGTCATCAATGATGCGACCCGGCAGGATGCGATTGAGGCCGGCCTGGAACCATGGGTCGAGCTGATCGACAATGGCACGGACGCACCAGGGACCGTCTTGTCTCTGTGCTCCTCGACATTCTGTAACGTGTTTGACCGTGCGGATGTGATCATCGCCAAGGGACAGGCGAATTTCGAAACATTGAACGAGGTGGATCGTGACGTGTATTTTCTGACTCAGATTAAATGCGGTGTCATTGCCCGGCATTACGGCTATGGGGTGGGGGACTGGATTGTCACCACCCCATCAGCCCTCGCAGAGCGAAAATTCTGTCAAGGAGGTCTGCTATGAATCCTGTAAACCAGGCATTTGAATACACCCCCATTGGGATCATGCACAGTCCTCATACGGTGCCCCATGAGACGCCCATTCAGCCGGTGTTTGCCCAGGCGTGCCCGGGTTGGGCGGAAATTCGGCCTGAATATGCAGAAGGGCTCCGGGATCTGGAGGGATTTTCTCATGTATACCTATTATATCATCTGCACAGGGCTGGTCCCGCCATCATGCAGGTCGAGCCGTTTATGGACACTCAGTCGCGGGGACTCTTTGCCACGCGTCATCCCTGCCGGCCCAATCCCATTGGCCTGAGCCTGGTTGAATTACTGGCCGTCGAAGGCTGTATCCTGCGTCTCAGGGGTGTCGATATCCTGGATCAGACCCCGCTGCTGGATATCAAGCCTTTTGTCCCCCGTTTCGATCAATGTCAGGATGCACGCGGCGGCTGGACTGATTCGGTCAATGACGAACAGGCACGCACGCGTGGTGCGCGCGGATTCGAGAAAGGCAACCTATGAAGATTGCGATCGGATCGGGGAAGGGTGGCACCGGCAAGACAACGGTGGCCGTGGCGTTGGCCCTGGCCGCGACAGAGCCGGTGCAGTATCTGGACTGCGATGTGGAAGAGCCCAATGGTCACATCTTCATGAAGCCGGATCTGAAAGAAAGAATGTCTGTTTATGTACCAGTCCCCTGTGTCGACAGTGCCCTGTGTACAGGCTGTGGTGCATGCAGCCGGATCTGTCAGTTCAATGCCATTATTTCTCTGGCCGGCACGGCCATGGTATTTCGGGAATTGTGTCACGGGTGTGGCGGATGCAGTCTGGTCTGCCCGACGGGGGCCATCTCCGAGGTCGATTATGAGATTGGGTTCGTGGAATCAGGTCACGCGGGTGCCGTGGCATTTACTCAGGGGTGCTTGACTGTGGGCCGCGCCATGTCACCCCCTGTGATTCGATCCGTCAAGCAGCAGGCCAATCAAGACCTCCTGACGATCATAGACTGCCCGCCAGGCACATCGTGCCCTTTTATGGCATCGATCAAGGGGGCGGATGTCGCCATCCTCGTGACGGAACCTACCCCCTTTGGTCTGCACGATCTGACACTGGCTGTGGACACCGTGTGTCAATTAGGCATTCCCTTTGGTGTGATCGTGAACCGTGTCCATAAACCGGACAATAATGTCACGACCTATTGTGACCAGAAAGGCATTGCCGTGCTTTTACAGATCCCGGAGCAGCGCAGTGTGGCTGTGGCCTATTCGTGGGGTGATTCACTCCTCATGGCATCGCCTGAACTGAAGCCTGAGTTTCAACGCGTACTCGAGCAGGTGACCTGCATGGCAGAAGGGGAGGCCGTATGAGAGAACTGGTGGTGATCAGCGGCAAGGGCGGGACCGGCAAGACGAGTGTGGTTGCGTCACTGGCTGTGCTGGCCGTCCATGCGGTCGTGGCGGATTGCGATGTGGATGCTGCGGATTTACACTTGATCCTGGCGCCCAAGGTGCAGGCGCATCATGCGTTTATCCAGGGTCATGAGGCCGTGATTCGTGATGATGTTTGTGTGGGATGCGGGGCCTGCCAGGCGCACTGTCGTTTCGATGCGATCAGACAGACCGGTCCTGAATCAGGTCAGGTTTGTTTTGAAGTGGATTCTCATGCGTGCGAAGGCTGCGGCGTGTGTGTGGAAGTCTGCCCGGTCAAGGCCATTGAGTTTCCTGAACGACTCTGCGGCGAGTGGTTTGAGTCTGATACGCGCGTGGGGCCCATGGTCCATGCCCGCCTGGGCATCGGCGCAGACAACTCTGGCAAACTCGTGAGCCTGGTCCGAAGGCGGGCGAGTGACATTGCCAGAGAGCAGGGCTTGGACTGGGTGTTGGTGGATGGTCCGCCGGGCATTGGGTGTCCTGTGATTGCGTCGATCACCGGCGCCTCGGCCGTGCTGATCGTGACCGAACCCACGCTTTCCGGTGAGCACGATCTGGCCCGGACTCTGTCTCTGACCCGGCATTTTGATGTATCTGCGTTTGTGTGTGTCAACAAGTGGGACATCAACCCGGACATGGCTGATCGTATTGAACAACTGGCCAGGAGCGCAGGTGCCCACTGTGTGGCGCGCCTGCCGTATGACCCCATCGTGACACAAGCCCAGACTTTGGGGCAGGCCGTGGCGGATGATCCGGGCGGCGCATTCACAGACAGGTTAAACCGGATATGGAAACAACTATGTCAGACTGTATGAATCAAGACAAGAAACAGGATGATCAACAGGCCTTGACGGCACGGCTCTCACGCATTGGACACAAGCTGTTGGTGTTGTCCGGCAAGGGGGGGGTCGGCAAGAGTACTGTGGCCGTCAATCTGGCGACTCAACTGGCAGAGGCCGGGTATCGCGTGGGTCTGCTGGATGTGGACCTGCATGGTCCCAGTGTGCCAACCCTCCTCGGTCTGCAGGGGCAGCGTCTGGCTATGGAAGTCGACGGTATGATTGCCCCGATTCGCTTGACTGAACGCCTTAGTGTGGTGTCCATTGGCCTGCTCTTGGAACGGGATACGGATGCTGTGATCTGGCGCGGTCCCAGGAAATATGGCGTGATCCAGCAATTTCTCAAGGACGTCCTCTGGGGTGACCTGGACTATCTGGTCGTGGACTGCCCGCCCGGGACCGGGGATGAGCCGTTGGCTGTGGCCCAGTTGATTGGTCATGGCGCCAGGGCCGTGCTGGTGACCACACCGCAGGCAGTGGCAGTCAATGACGTGCGACGCAGTGTGTCGTTTTGTCACACACTCAATCTGCCCATCGTCGGCATCATTGAAAATATGAGCGGCTTGGTCTGTCCGCACTGCGGGGATATCGTAGAGGTATTCAAGACCGGCGGCGGTGAGCAACTGGCCCTGGACATGGCCGTGGCATTTCTGGGACGCATCCCCCTGGACCCCGGCGTGACCGCCTCGGGGGACAGCGGCCAACCCTTTACCCGGGAGTCCATGGACAATCCCACAGCTCGGGCATTGTTGCATATCGTTAACCAGGTGACTCAACCAGAGTCCAATCCACCGAAGACAATTATGAAGGAGACATCGACCATGAAGATCGCAATTCCTACAGCACAGGGCAAACTCTGTATGCACTTTGGCCACTGCGAGCAGTTTGCCCTGGTGTCTGTTCAAGGCCAGGCCATTACCAAGACTGAAATGTTGACACCCCCGCCCCACGAGCCGGGTGTCTTGCCGGTGTGGCTGCACGAACAGGGCGCCAATCTGATTATTTCCGGTGGCATGGGCAGCCGTGCCAAAGACCTGTTTGCTCAAAATGATATTCAAGTCATGGTGGGTGCACCAGCAGAAGCACCTGAGGTCGTGGTCAAGGCCTACCTGGCAGGGACATTGAAAAACGGTGCCAATACCTGTGATCACTGATGTCCTGGTGATTGGTTTCTGGTTGTTTGTTGTTGGTTAAGAACTGATCTATGATGAGTGAATGTGACATTACGAAGAGTCCCTTTTGGGGACGGATGAATGACCCCTCTGCAGCGGCCCGTGTCACAGGGCCCTGCGGAGATACCATGGAGTTTTATCTGGTGATCAAGGATGACGTGATTGAGACGGCACGGTACCACACGGATGGCTGCCAGTATACGCATCTGTGCGGCATGGCTGTGGCACAGGCGGTTCAGGGATCCTCCATTAAAGAGGCACTGGCCATCAGTCCGGCCATGCTGCTGGATGGTATTCCAGCATTGCCGCCGGAGCATCGACACTGTGCGATCCTGGCTGTCAGTACTCTGTACAGAGCGATTGGAGACTATTGGGTGACATGGGCTCGATCATAACAATTTGCCTGAAATAGTTTTCCTGTATCACGTTTGGGATCTTGCATAAATGCCGATCCACCATTAAAATCAGAACTCATGATTAGAGCGCATTGGGGTGTCTCATGTTTCGGGAAGCACCGAACACCGGCTCAGTACAACATGTAAAGGTCGTGTATGTGGATTTGGCTGGGATTGGTTTCGATGCTGCTGCTGGGGTTTTACGATCTCAGCAAAAAACATGCACTGAAGAATAACGCGGTTCTGCCGACCCTGTTTTTCTCCAACCTGACTGGGGCCTGTCTGGCGCTGCCCGTTATTCTGGGCTCCCTGCTTTTACCAGATGTGATGGCATCCATGGGTGTGTATGTGGCCCCCCTGACAGCCAGAGGGCACGGTCTTCTGGTACTTAAATCGATGATTGTCGGCAGCTCTTGGATCTGCGCGTTCTTTGCGATGAAGCACCTGCCGATTTCCATTGTGTCGCCGATTCGCGCTTCGGGACCCATGTGGACGCTGGTCGGAGCGATCTTTCTTTTTCATGAACAGCCATCGCCTTTGCAGTGGGCAGGCATGATGCTGATTTTCACAGGCTACTTTGGTTTCTCGATACTGGGGCGCGAGGAGGGCATTCATTTTCACCGGAGCAAGTGGATCGGTTTGATTTTTCTGGCCACGCTCATCGGGACCTGCAGCACCTTGCTGGATAAGTATTTGATCCAGCGGCAGAATTTTTCGGCGATGCAGGTTGTTTCCTGGTATACGGTTTATTTGTGTCTCTTTTTTACCCTGGTCAATGGATTGATCTGGTTTCCTCAGCGACACAAACATACCCCGTTTGTGTGGCGATGGACAGTGCCCATGATAGGTGTTCTGCTGGTACTTTCCGATGTAGTCTACTTGATGGCGCTCATGTATCCGGAGGCCATGATCATCATTCTCTCGGTGCTTCGCCGGTGCAGCGTGCTCGTTGGATTCTTTGTGGGCGCGGTCATTTTTAAAGAAGTCAACAAACGCAAAAAAGCCTGGGTCTTGCTGGGCATTATGATCGGTGTGCTGTTGATCATTCTCGCAGGCTGAGACCCCTTGAAGCACAACCTGTTTGCCATCTCAAGGCCATTGAGAGCAGGTGTAAGAGGGCATGTCTTTTGACGTACATGATCCTCATCTTATGGGGTGTAACGAGACGCTTATCACGCCGTCTTCAATTTTCAATTCGTGTCTGCGTAATTTGGATGAATTTTCATTAAGGCATTCGCCACTCTCTAAATCGTATTGCCAGCCATGACGCGGGCAAGTGGCGATCCCGTCTTTGATGGTGCCGTTGGTGAGGTCGGCCCCCTGGTGCTTACACCCCACCTCGATGGCATAAAAACTACCGTCAGCTCGTTTGATCACGCCTACTTTTCTCCCCAGCATGGCATAGGATTTAATTTTAATAATCTCAAAATCTTTGACGTTGCCTACTTTTATGAACTGCACGGCCAAGCTCCTGATTGAATTGTTTAATCCTGTTTGTCCGGATGCCAGATATCCTGGTTGTAGAAGTTCACTGGACTACAATGCGGTGACCACCAGCACCACGCTCTGTCTGGATGAGTCGAGCTGGGGGTTCAATCCCACGGTCATGAGGAAATCACCGGAATAGGGTTGCGATGAGGTGATGCGAGAACGGGTGCCCGGGTACAGGTTGATCTCCTTGACCGTATATTTTTTGGCGGGATCCAGACCCTTGAGCGTGATCGGGGTCCTGCTCTTCTGGTCGTAGCGTGTGTTCACGAGGTAGTTGAACATGACAGCCCGGGTCTTGGTATCATTCACTGTCATGGCCGCGGCCATGGCGTGGTGCTTGGGATCGACCAGGCGGTATTGATCACCGTGCCAGATCACGTCCTTCAGATCGTTGTAGTTCTTGACCGCGTCCTGGCAGAAGGCCAGATCCTTGTCACCGAGTTCGCTGATCACGATGTCAAATCCAAGCTTGCCCTGCATGGCCACGTCGGTCTTGAACTTGATGGACTGCCTGCCCCAGTTGGTGACATGGCAGGACATACTGATGGCAGGATAAAAGTAGGCGTACTCCCACTGCATGAAGATACGCTCCAGGGGATCTGTGTTGTCACTGGGCCAGAACTCGGTGAAGTACTGCAGGGCCGCGTAGTCCACGCGCCCTCCGCCGCCTGAGCAGAGCATCATGGGGACTACTGGGTACTCGTCACGCAACCGCTTCAACACATGATACAGGCCGCGCACGTATTCGATATAGAGATGAGATTGCTTGTTCAGGTGGGCCGAGTAGGCATTATAGATCACGGCATTGCAGTCAAACTTGATGTAGGCCAGGTCGGGATTTTCGCCGAACAGCCTGTTCACCACATTGAACACAAAATCCTGCACCTCGGGATTGCTGAGGTCCAGGACCAGTTGATTTCTGAAGTAATGCTCTGGTCGGTTCGGCTGTCTGATGACCCAGTCCGGATGGGTTTCATACAGTTCGCTTTTGGGATTTACCATCTCCGGCTCCACCCAGATACCGAACTTCACGCCATTGGTTGTGGCCTCCTTGACCAGAGAAGCCACACCATTGGGCAGCTTCTTTCTATTGGGCTGCCAGTCGCCGAGACCGGCCTTGTCATTGTTTCTTGGGTACTTGTTGGCAAACCAGCCGTCGTCCAGGAGGAACAGGTCTACGCCCAGCTTCCGGGTATCTTTGAATAATTCGAACAGCTTTTTTTCATCGAAATTGAAGTATGTGGCTTCCCAGTTGTTCAGCAGTGTCAGTCGCTGGCCATTACCATCCAGGAGTTTATAGTCCCTGGCCCAGGCATGGAGCTTTCGGCTGGCCTCGCCCTGGCCGTGGTGAGACACGACAAACCAGAATGGCGGGGTGCTAAAAGTCTGATTGGCAGGCAACGAATAGTCAGACGCATAGTGATTCATGCCGGCCAGGATTCGCAGATTGTCCTGGGGATCCATTTCCAGATCGATCCGAAAGTTGCCGCTCCACGCCAGGCCGCCGAACAGGACAGTCCCGTGGTCCTCGCTTGCCGGTTGATCCAGGGAGAGCATGAACACTGAAGGCTGAAACAGATTGGTGCGCGTGCCCAGCTTGGTGTCCAGTGTCTTGATGCCATGGGTCAGCCTGGTTTCCTCGGGCTGCATCTCCTTGGCCCAGTCGCCGTGAAAGTGGGTGAGCCAGAAGGCATCGGCCTTTAAGTTGAGATTGGCAGAGGCAAACTGGTGCAGTGTGACGTTCCCGGTCTCCTGATGGCGAATCTCGGACCACTGCTCAATCACATCCTCTTTGGCATAGGATTTGTAGAACAGTGTCACCTCAAAGGGATACACCGGATCCTTGAGCTGGATAGTAAGCAGGGACACATTGTCATCCACGGCCTTGATAGTATGGCTCACGCAGCGAAGATCCAGTGACGTGTTGCCGTCTGCATGTGTCACGGCGATGGCCGGTTCCAGGAGATTGCGGCTGCCTGCCGGTGTATATGCGGATTGGTACAGGCCGGTGTAGTCCCCGGCCTGTCTGTATTGCCTGGCGATCTGCGCATATTCGGAGGGATCGGAAAGCTTCTTGCCGAGGTAGGCGACGGTTACATCCTTTTGATTGTTCACCTCCAGGACCAGGGCATTGGACCGGGTTTCCACGGGAATGATTTCGCCCTGACTCTGAACAGGGATCAAAGCCAGTAAAACCACCATCAGGCTGTTAACGCATTTTCCAATAGTCATAATGATCACCCTTGATTGGTTGAAAGATAAAACCTTGACGAACGTGCCATGTACGCAGGGATGATCATAGCTGAACAGGGGCCAATGGTCAAATGGCCTTGCAGGTTTTAACACACCTGGGTCTTAGTAGCTCTTGGGTGCGATAAAGGCCTGTGCGCCAAAATTTTTCACCCCCCTCGATTCCCAGGCGTTGAACGATTCCACGCGGCCGTCCAGGTACCCTGCGTTGAGTCTGACTTTTGGCTGATTGGCCATGGCCGGATCATTGAAGGTGTAGTAGGGGTAGGTTCGCTGGCCCTGGCTGTAGGGATGAGACGAGTACCAGCTTTGCTGGGGGTTTTCCCATAGGATGTTGGTGTTGGAGGTGAGATAGAAAAAGGCGTCCTGGACCACCAGCCTCGACTTGGAACTAAGACGACGCGGCCCCTCGAAGTGGGCTTGAGTCTTGTCCACCGCGGAGGAGGTATTGTGATTGTAGCCCTGATAGTTCCACAGAAACATGTAGGTCGAATGGAGCGGCGCGAAACTGCCGGTTCGATAGAATTCGCCATACGTCCCCAGGACTGTGCCGGTCGGCGGCCAGGGGGTATCGTCCTTGATTGAGGCGACCCTGCAATTGAACACATCCACTTCAGGAAGATAGGGGGCCAGATACTTGCCCACATAACGGTAGTTCGAGTCGTTGACGTTATTGACAGGACCCACCTGATTGCCGTTCCAGTTCAATTCGTAGGGCCGATGAAAGTTGGAGGCACTGACCGTGGACGGATGGGGGGGCAGGCGGGAGTCGTTGTTTTCCGCATAGGCGATCAGGCCCACGATCAACTGATGCATGTTGCTGCCGCAGGCAATCTGCCTGGCCTGCTGCCGGACCTTCTGGAGCGCCGGCATCAGGATGCCCATGAGCACGGAGATAATCGCAATGACCACCAGCAACTCGATGAGCGTGAAGCCCGGTGCGTGTCGTCTTGCCATGACAGTAAATCCTTTATACAGTCTTCCAGGAAAATAAAGATTGGGAACCCCTACGCATAGAGGTTCCCAATCGGTTTACATCTTAATCAAATGACTTCGGCACCGGTTGTGTGATGCCTGCCAGACCCAGGATCTCCGCAGCGGACAAGGCACGGTCATACACGCGGGCATCGTCGATCAGGCCGAGGAATGGAGTCGTATGGTACGGCGCCCTGCCGATTGTCACCACACCGGTCGGATCGGTATCGATCGCTGCGGCCCCCACCCCGGAGGTGACGTCCTGCAGGCCGTCTACGTAGAGCAGGGTTTCGGAGCAATCGGCTGTTCCGTCATCCTCCAAGGTCACGGCCATGTGATGCCACTCGTCATTGGCCAGGAATGCCTTGCCATAGTGGAATCCGCCATTGACCTCGACGCGCAGGGTGCCCTCAGCATTGACCCAAATTCTCCACTTGCGACCGGCCGTGTTTAATCCCCACGAGATAATATCGCGTGACGTGTCAGCCGTCTTGATCCAGGCGGAACAGGTCCTGGAGGCCGTCCCTGTAATGCCCGGGTAGGTGGTCTCCACGCGGGCATTCAAGCCGTCGAAAGCCAGGGCCGACCCCTGTATGCCTGTACCCCATGTGGCATCCACGATGGTACCGGTGTAGCCGTGGCCGGAGCTGTCAGCCGCGACCGTGCCACTGCCCTCGTCAAACTTCCAGGCACCCACCAGGTTTTCGTTTCCTGGTACGACAGGCTCGATCAACGCTATGGGTCTGCCATAAAGACGGATGTCATCCACATACAGGACACCTGTCGCACCGGATCCCTCGATCCCAAGCGTCAGGCTCGTGACATTCTGTGCCCCGCTGACCTGGGTGAGGTCGATAATCCAGGGAACCCACTGTGTTCGTTGGAGGGCATCTGAAAGACCGTTGTAGGTGATCTTGGTATTGTTGATCTTGAGATACAGTTGCCCCGTATTGCCCGGATCACCGTAGATGCTGAGGGATAGGGACTGAATGCCATTGGTGGTCCAGTCCTGGGCCGTGTCAAATGTCCTCGTCGTTTCAGACACGCTTGTGCCGCCTGTGTTGTTGAAATACAACGGCATGGATTGGCCGCTCTTGGCAATGGTGCTCTCCATGATCTGGCCACCGAATTGAGGACTGCCGGGACTCCAGATGTCGTGTCCCACACCGGATCCCGTGCCGTTGCCCGGATAATCCACTGAGAAGAACTCATCCGCTGAATACCCGAATCCGTCGAGCCAGGTCTGGAACGGACGGTCCGGACTGAGGTTGCCGAAACTCTCGAAATCGTCGACTGTCACATACGGGACTGTGGAGAAGCTCCAGATGTCCCCTGTCCACACAGAGGGCGCCTCTGCGTCGTTCACTTCATCTACACGCCAGTAGTAGGCCTGGTCCAGTTGAAGATCGAGCGACGTGAGATCCACGCTGCTTGTATTCGACGACACGGACGACGTCAATGCATCCGCATCAGTGCCCACGGTCACGGTGTGCTCACCTGCCTCGCGTCCTGCACGCCAGGTCACCACTGATTTGGGCAGCACGTCGGTTGACCCGGAGGCAGGCTCCGGCGTACGTGCATACACGGGCAGGCCGTAGAACTGGACTTCAGCCACACCGTACTGCATGAGCAGGCCGCCCCAGTTGCTCAGGATGTTCAGCCTGACATATTTGGCCAGGGCCAGATCGAGGTCAACGGCCTGGGGTTCACTGTAGGTCGGTTGCCCCGGGGCCTGGCTGACTTGACTCGACTCGCCGAGGCTTGTCCAATCCACGCCATCGACGGAGGTCTCGATGTTCACGTCCTTGATGCCCCAACCGACAAATCCTTCAGACGGTCCGTTGGAGTTCCAGATCAGCATGTGATCGAGTTTCTGCACGCCGTCGAACTCGAACATCAACCAGGGATTCATGTCAGGCGTATTACTGAGCCACATGGTGTCGCTGTCTGTGGCATGCGTGCTGCCGTCCAGGCCGGACCCATTCACCATCATACTGGGTGGGTTTACATCGGTCGAACTGGAGGCCGTGACAGAATTGACATCCACCGGGATCATGATGGCATAGGGCTCCACGGTAAAACTCCAGATGTCGCCTTTATAGACCGTCTTGTCCGGTGTTGCATTGACTTCATCCACACGCCAGTAATAGGTCTGGCCAAAGGCCAGGCGCCCGGGATCGAAGCTGCCGGCACTCTGGCCTGAGCTGCTCGGTACTGTGGCGTTGTTGACATCCTCGAACGATTCACCAAAGTAGACATTGTGCGTGCCGGCGAATTCACCGGGTGTCCAGGTCAGATCCTCGTCTCGCAGCACATCTGCCGCCTCGTTGGCCGGCACCGGCGCTGAGGCCTGTCCCGGGGGGATGCCCAGCATCACGACCTTGAAATCCTCGGAAGTCAGCGCCCGATTGTACAGTCTGACATCATCCAGGACACCGGGCCAGCGGCTGCCGGCGGCCATGTTCTTGTGTGAGCCCATAAAATAACCGCCCTCACAGGTTTCCATGGCCCTGGTGCCTTGAGCACCTTCCGGTTCTCCGTTGACATACATTTGAAGGGTATCCGAGTCCCCGCCCTCTATCACGGTAAAACCGGCGTGGTACCACTCGTCCAGATTGACGATGACACCGGAAGGGAAATTCCCCACGCCCACATAGGTCGTAATCTCGCCATTGACGGTGAAGAGCCAGGACCGCCCTGTGCCATTGCCGTCTCCCTGTTGAAATGCGTAGTTGGTCCCTGCGATATCCGTGGTTTTGATCCAGGCCATCATCGAGAAATCGCCTTTGTTGATGACCGCCTGGTTGATAGTGGCCGGAATTTCAACGTAGGTCGTCGATCCGTCAAATTCAAGCGCGCCGCCGAGTACACCCTCAACCCACACGGCGGTGCCATTGATCGTTCCATCGTTTTGACCGGCGCTGGAATCCTTGGCAATGGTCCCGGAGCCGTCATCCAGTTTCCACCACCCCACCAGGCTGGGATCAGCCGCCCGGGCCACACCTGCCATGAGCAGGCCTGCCGCCAATACAGCAGTCAAGTTGATCATTTTGTGAAGCATTACCATCCTCCTTCGTTAAAGAAAAAATACACCTACCTTCTTCTGTTGCCAGAAAACTCCAGTCTGAAGTCATGTTACAGTCACATAGAACTCATGTATCCGGCTGTACGGACCTTCTGATACAAATGTTTACAACCATTATATACAAGTGAAGTCTGTTTCAAAGGAAAATGTGCTTAGAGGTGCGTTTTGACACCATTAAGGGCATAAAAGCAGGCATGGGAAAAGGCTGTACATGGGGTGAATTGTTCGCCTCATCGTGTCAAGATTGGACTTGCCTGCTCACACGGCAGGGGCTTATTTGGGGCTGTCAGGTCTTGGCAGCCTTCTGCCATTTCAGCCAGCAACAGGATCTCGAATGCAATGACCATGGCAAAGGGTCCCAGGACCCATGCCCAAATCCCAACGACGATTTTGTTGATATGGTTCCATTGGGTGGGATCGCAACAGAAGACAGCGACTTCCACAAAGTAATATGCAATCACTGCGGAGACCAGCCAGATGCCTATGCCTAACGTTGTCATGATATGATGCCCCCAAAAGGGGTCCGGTCAATCATGCCCAGTCAGCATTGTGGTTTTATTTTACCAAAAAAAGGGCTGATTCCACAAAAAAATAGTGTGAAATCAACCCTTCTTTGCGAGGGAGAGAAGGAAGGTTATTGCACGGTAATCTGGACGTTGCGCTCGAATTCCTGCATCGTCATTTTGTGGGAGGCAAAGGCATCCACATCATGCTTTCGCACTTGAAGTGTCATGGCGTGTTCATTGCCCTGCATGCTGGGCAGAGACAATGTGATGACGACCCATTGGTTGGGATCCAGCACCTTGATGTGGGAGGTGTAGGCAATGAGTTTGAGGGTATTGTCCTTGAGAAGATCCACATAGTGGTCGCCCGAGCAACTGGGGTCGGTTGTCGGAGGAAAGCCTTGAAAGGTAAAGGCAGGTTCCACTTGAGAATAGAGGATGATACCGTAATCCTGAACAAAGATGCCCTGCGTATGGGTGGCAAAGGCGCCGAGTCGTTCGTCCATGATGGCTGTTACCACACGCAGATCGTCGCGAAGTTGGGCAGTGCTTTGTGTGGACATCGTCTGGGTGGGGATGAGCGTTGTGTTTCGTGGGGTGGCGTTGTCAGCCGCCATGCGATAGGCGATGTCAAAGAAACAGGGGGCCATGCCTGCGGGTTGCTTGGTGAGTCTGGCCTCCTGGTTGATACTGTCAACATCCTCTTTAACATTGGTGAATGTTAGATTTGGGGGATTAAAATAGAAACCTTTTTTAAAGGGTGTGATTTCTCCCGACCAGCCATAGGGGACTTCAATATAGAATCGTCCCAGTGCATCCGTGGTGTCCGCACCCCCGCCAAAGTTGGTGCTCACGGAGACACCGGGCATGGGGCAATTCCCGACAATAATGGCACCGGATAATGTGACGGTCTTGAAGTAAGCCGTAAAGTTCTGTTGTGTCATGTCCTGCATGATCCTCGCGTAGCGGATCTGTGAGGGAGTGAATTGCAGGCCCTCTTTTTCCGGTGTGATACTGGCCTCCCAACCATAGGGAACCCTGACGTTGAAATTTCCGCATTCGTCTGTGGTGACCGGACTGGGGAATCCCTTGAGATGGACATCTGCATGGCCGATCGAGCCTGAGATCACGTAGGTTGCAGGGGTGCATTGATAGTCCTGTTGAACAAGGTCTTCGCACACGTGGTTATAGATTTTACCCTTGGGATTGAACTCGAATCCCTCTTTTCTGGGCATGACCATGGGTTGATCATCCTTTCTGATCAGGGCCTGGTAATGTCCTGAGGCATCACTGACGACTCGGCCTGGCAGCCCGATCATCTCCACACCCGGCTGCCCCACAGAGCCGGCAATGCAGTAGTACTGGTTGTCCGGGTGTGAACGCAACGGACGTAAATGGATTTGAGTTTTGTTTGATTCCAGGGCCTGGCTGGGACCTGCAGTCCAGGCCAAGGCTGCGGCGAGACAGATCGAATATAAAAGTGATTTCAACATGGTACACACTCACATTCTTTTGAGGCGTTACACGGTATTAGATTTTGAAATAACAAGTGACGGTACTAGTGCTGTGTCGCAGTTATTCTGTCGGTTCTCTCTTGTGGCAGCACAAAACCTGCGGCGTCTTCCTTGCATCTTTCATACTGGCACTACGAGATAATCCCACATGATTCCTGGGACAAAGCACTAGGCCTTCTGTGTTATAGGACTAAAGAAAACAGAGACGCGCATCAGTTTTATTTGTTTTTTATAATGGCGTAGAAATGGATATTGCGTCATTTATGGTTAAAAACGTCATCAATGAATATAATGCCGCGAATAAATTAACGGCCCATACTATAACTAAGCGCGTATTGCCAGGGTGTTGGCTATGGAAACTCCATGTTTCGCTTGAGGCTGGGGATATGTTGCAGGCTTTACCCCTCTTTACATCGCGGCTATACTGACTCGCGAACCATTAAGGAACTTGCATGGAACCACAAAAAGGAAATCAGTTCAGTACGTTTGCCGGGGTCTTCACGCCGTCGATTCTGACGATCCTGGGTGTGATCATGTTTTTGCGATCAGGCTTTGTGATCGGTCAGGCAGGGATTCTGTATGCCATTGTCATCCTGGTGCTGGCCGAGATCATCAGCCTGCTTACCGCGGTTTCCATGAGTGCCATTGCCACCAACACACCGGTCAAGGGGGGCGGTGCGTACTTTTTGATCTCCAGGGCCCTGGGGCCTCAATTCGGGGGTGCCATCGGCCTGGCCCTTTTCTTCGCTCAGGCGTTGTCAGTCCCGTTTTACGTGCTTGGCTTTACCAATTCTGTGGTGAAGACGTTCCCCGGGATGAGCCCATGGTTTATGTGGATCGCCCTGGGCACGGCACTGGTCCTGTTTGTGGTGAATTGGGTCAGTTCCCAGGCTGCCATTCGACTTCAGTATGTGGTGATGTTCATGTTGGGGTTGGCCATCACAGTATTCCTGGGTGGGGCTTTTGTGCGGTTTGATTCCGCGATATTCATCGCAAATATGAAGCCTGCGTACACCGAGTCCATGAATTTCTGGCGTATCTTTGCAATTTATTTTCCCGCAGTAACCGGTATTTTGGCGGGCGTCAACATGTCCGGAGACCTCAAGGATCCTGCAAGATCTCTGGTTCGAGGCACCATGGCTGCCATTGGCGTGGGATTTCTGATTTATCTGCTTGAGATTGTTCTGTGCGGCGGCTCCCAGGTTCGGCCGGACCTCCTGGGACAAGGCTATGAAATGCTCGTCCAAAACGCCCTGTTTGGCACAGGTTTTCTTGTGGTGGGGGGCGTCTTTTCCGCCGCAATATCAAGCGCTGTGGGGTCGTTCATGGGGTCCCCTCGCGTGTTGCAGGCCCTGGCCAGGGACCGTATTTTCCGCTCCTTGAACCTGTTTGCAAGGGGGTCCGGTGAACGGGATGAGCCCAGGTTGGGCCTGATCCTGACCCTGGTCCTGACGATCATTGTGATTGTGGTGGCCTGCAGGCAGGAGTCGATGAAGGCCTTTGACCTGATCGCCTCCATTGTGACCATGTTTTTCCTGTGTACCTATGGCATGATCAATCTTGCCGCGTTTGTGGAATCCTTTGGAGGCAATCCTTCTTTTCGTCCGAGATTTCGATTTATTCACTGGGCCGTGGCCCTGATTGGGGCCTTGTGCTGTATGGCCGTGATGCTGCTCATTGATCTGGCGGCGGCCCTTGCGGCCATATTGGTCATTGCAGTCATTTATATCGTACTCAGTCGAAGGGTCATGAGTTCCGCATTCGGAGATGCCAGGCGCGGATTTCAATATGCCCTGGCTGTTCGTTCGCTTCAGTCCCTGTACCACATGAAGCCTCACGCCAAAAACTGGCGTCCCACGTTTCTGGTCATGGCCGGCAATACGCAGGCCCATCTGACACTGATCCAATATGCCGTGTGGATGGAGGGCGGGCGCGGTCTGGTCACGGCTGCGCAGGTGATCTCCGGAGATTTGCAGACCTTTGCCACGCGTGTGGAAAACCTGCGCTCCGCGATGGACACATTTCTGAAGAACAATGCCCTGGCAGTATTTCCAGAGGTCATTTTTTGTCAGGATGTGGATGAGGGCATCCGTACGCTCGCTCAAAGCCATTCCATCGGTCCTCTGAAGCCAAACACGGTTCTGTTCGGCTGGCCCAAGAAAGAGGACCGTGCTGAGGCCATGCTGCGACATGTATGGGATATTGCGAGTTTGGGAAAAAGTGTGGTGATAGTCGTGGACAAGGGCTTGCCCCTGCTGTGTCAACGCCAAAGACGCATCGATATTTGGTGGCGCGGACAGGAAAATGGGTCGCTCATGGCAACCTTGTCTTACCTCCTGACACAAAACTGGTTGTGGCGTGATGCCCAGATTCGGATTCTACGTCTGGTCAGGGATGCCGCTGGCAGGGAATCTTCCAGGCAGGCCATTCGATCTCTTGTAGAAAATGCAAGAATTCGTGCGGAAGCCCGTGTGGTGGTCTCTCTGGATCCCTTTGGCATGGTCTTGAGAAGTCATTCAGCCAAGGCGGATGTCATATTTATGGGCATTCACCCCCCGGAGGAGGATCACGATCCCGTCCAATTTTATCAGGAAACAAGTCAACTCCTGGCAGACATGCCCACTACCATTCTGGTTCATTCCAGTGGCGAAGCAGACGTATTTGCCTAGTCAGAGGAATCGCTGTGGCAGAAAAAGCCTTGATTTGAAGGGCAAATACTGACTATCATGTTTTTTTGATGGCAAGGGAATTGGCCTGAATCAGCGGAGCTGTGCGAAAGATGTGATGTACTCGTTCGCATAAAAATGATGCTATCGGGCTGTAACTGCCGAAATTACAAAAAATGACGTTGCGCATTTTAGCAGCACAGGAACTAATAGGTAATTAAGCTATGAAGCCTAAAGGGTGTGTATACCCTATATGAGCGATCAATTGGACTTTCAAGAATTGACTCGGCGAGCTCAGCAAGGTGAAAAGCAAGCACTTGATCGTCTTGCTGAGCTTGCCGTAACACCCTTGCGCGTGTATGTGTACAGGTTAACCCTTCAGGAGGATCTTACGCAGGAGATCGTTCAGGAGACTTTGCTTCAAATGGTAAAAATTATAGGAAAACTTCAGAAGACAGACCGTTTTTTGCCCTGGTTGTATGGTATTGCGACCAATAAGCTTCGGCATTACTACCGCTCGGAGGCTACCCTGAGGCGAGCCAGTGCCAATCGTGCAGAAAAGGAACCGCAATCTTCCCATCATCGAGAAGGGGGATTGGAAAACCTTTTGAGTCAGGAACTTAAAGAGATTATCACCGGTGCTATGGCGGGTCTCAAGACGCGTTATAGAGCAGTGTTGGTCATGAGATGCTATGACGGCATGACCTATGCTGAGATTGCCGATTCCATGGGGACCACGGAATTTGGAACGCGTATGCTCTTTATCAGGGCCAAGAAGGCGCTCGAAAAGCAGTTGTCTCGCAATGGCCTGGGAAAAGGAACCCTGCTGGCTGCACTGGCGTTATTTGGAAAGATAACAGCGCCTTCTGAAGCCGCTGCAAGCCAGATTGTTGTGACCACAGCCACAGCCAATGCCGGTGTGCTGGCTGGCGTGGCCACCCTGGCCACGGGCAAAGCAGCGCTCGTGGCCGTGACTGCCGGCGCCTTGAGTGTTGGGACCGTGGTTTTGGATCCATTGGGCATACTGCCAGATCCTCAGAACCAGGGGCAGGCCGCCATTGTGAGTTCTTTTGGCGCGGGCAATAACTCCGAAGATACCATTGAAAAGAGTTGGTTTTATATGCCGGATGGTGTGAATGGCCCTCTTATAATGCGGTCTGAGTCTGATACGAAGCACAATACCTACAAGTGGGTTGTCGTTCAGGATGATGAAAGTAATTACTATTACGATGGCCAGGATGTGCATATCAATAATCACCGGGCCTGGAGTGAGAAAACGCTGAGACTGGCCACGGACAGCCGGGCATTCGCTCGGTTTTTGACCAAAATGGATTCCCTGGAAAGCCCCTTTGAGCCGGTGAAAGTTTCTGGCCGCGAAGTGTTGGTTTCAGCCATTGAAGATGAGGACGGCGCCGCGATTCACCCGGTTGTGGAGCACCGTGGCAGCGTCTTGGATGAACCTTTCTTCCTGTCCGATTGGCCTGCCGATGCAGACATCGTGGATCATAGAGATACCATGCACAAGAGGGGCTGGACCTACTTTGAGATAACGGGTCAGCTTCAGGGCCGAACAGTGACTGGACACGGACGAATTCCCTTTGTCTATGTAGCGGTTGAGAACAATAGGCCCTATCTCACGTTGCGTGTGGGGAATCTGGCGGTGGCAGATACAAGAGGTGGCGCCAGTGTTTCTGACAAGAAGACCGGACAAGCCCGCCGTTTCCCCTCTGGTACATTCTTTCAGGGCCTTGGCAGGCCATGGATGGGGCTGCACACACTGGATTGCGTGCGTAGAGACGCTGCGGCCCTGCGTATTCCATTTGAAACTGAGATCAGTGCTGACCAACTCAGTGCGCAGGTGACATTGGCAATGCGGGATTTGACTCTGGTCTATACCGTTGACCTGGATGATGATCTATTGACTCGAATCGATATGAGTCAGGGTGACAAGAGTATTGGGGTGCTTGAATTCTCGTATCTGCAGGACCTGAGCAACGCTGGGGCCATGAGGACACCATCCGTAAGTGGCGGTGGCGGTACCCTTCGCAGGGATGTGACAGGACCCGTTTGGCTGGAGCATCTTGCACGTATGACGTTTTTTCAAGACTAGTCAACTCACATTGCGAGATTAGTTGTGGATACCTATCTGGCCGATAAGGTCATCAGATGCCGCGGGGGAGGCGAATGGCAGTCAGGTCTGATTGTGGCAAGTCCGAAAATCGGTGGGAGTGGCCGTATTCGTCCCTGGAAAGCAATCTGTTTGGCGGTGTATTCTCTGGTTCAGGTGGATGCTCTCTCTGTCGATATGATATTGATTCCATAGTTGAGAAGTCGTGCCTGCAAAAAAAACAGAATAGTATGGCAAAAACAGCCTTTACAGTACTAATAAAACCGATCGTTGCCAGTTTGACTCTCTGTGTCATGCTGATCATGTTTCCATCTCGCGCAAACGGTCTTCTGCTTGTGGATCACTATTATGAAGATTTTTCCACGGACAGGCTGCTTTATGATAGTTTTGCCCATTCTTTACTCTGGCTGGACAAGGCATTTCCCGTTGAAAAACCCCACTTGATACGTCAGGAAACCGAAGGCGAGTCTGGCCTTGTCATGATGGCCTATGGAGATGATCTTGCCACCCTGGGATATTGCCTGCCTGTGAGTCAGCAACTGACCGTCCGAGAGGCTTCCTGGATTGTTGAAGTCGACCTGGATGTTCGGTTGAGCATGAATCGAGATCCTGCCAATCCTGTGATGGGATATCTGGCCTACAAGACCTCTCAAGATGGGCTCACCTGGTCTGACCCCTCTCCACTCAGACACGGTGAGAATCAGTTGTCTCTGGGCTTGCTCAGCCAGGTTCGTTACCTGTTTCTTCTGGGGAGTAATGCCACAATCAAGTCGCTAAGCATCGATCTTTATCAACCCCAAGCCACGATCCTTGTGCCGGACCATGTTGCGACCATTCAAACGGCCATCAACCTGGCGAATCATGGTGACAGGATTCTGGTGGCAGATGGACGCTACTATGGTGAAGGCAATACCGGCCTGGATTTCAAGGGTAAGTCTATCCTTTTGATGAGTGCGGGAGGGCCTGAGAAGTGCATCCTTGATGGCGATGAAAAGCGTCTGGGTCTCCTGTTTCAAAGTGGCGAGTCCAGGGGAACAGTGATTGATGGTTTTACCATTACCAGATGCCAGAGTACCCGAGGCGGAGGCATCCTCTGCAGCAATGGCAGTCCGACGATCTCAAATTGCATCATAAGCGCCTGCCGGGTCCTCGGTATTTCTGAACCGGGACGAGGCGGGGGGCTGTTGGTGGAGGGGGGGCGTCCTGTGGTAAAGAACTGCGTTTTCGAATTCAATCGTGCAGGTGAATCTGGGGCTGGCGGCCAGGGCGGTGCGATTTGTGTGACGGGTGATGCGTCCATTGACGTCATGGGCACCGTGTTTTCACAGAACGAGGTTGTATCACAGGGGCAAGCGGAGTCCGGGGGTGGTGACGTGTATCTGATGGGTACCTCCTCGGGCATGGAGTCCTCTCGTTTTCAGAATTGTGTTTTCTACGGCAATACAACTCAGGCCCACGGCGCCGCGCTGTATCTGGGCAGATCCTCTGTGGCGATTGAAAACTGCACCATCGCCAATAACGTGGCCCAGGGTTACGGGGGCGGGGTCTATGCGAATTATGTGGGCAATCAGGGCCAGAGCGGTGTGATTAGAAATAGCATACTCTGGTCCAATCAGCCCCGAGATGTACATCTGACACAGAATGTACTCGCGGCATCCCTGTCTATCGAGTATTCCGACCTGGGCCAGGCGTGGGACGGTGCCGGCAATCTGTCAGAAGATCCCTTATTTGCCGATGCCGAGCATCATGAGTACCATCTGCTGTCCCAAACAGGACGGTATGTCACTGAGGATCAATGGCATCATGATGCCCAGACAAGTCCTTGCATTGATGCCGGTGATCCCTACGCAAACATCGCTTCTGAGCGAACACCTCACGGACGGTATATCAATATGGGAGCGTATGGTGGAACGGCCCAGGCCAGCCGTGGCAGTGGGGCCCTGATATTCCATGTGGACAATCGGGGGGGGAGCGATTCAAATCTTGGCACAAATCGGGACCAGGCATTCGCATCCATTGGTCAGGCTGTTGCCATGGCCAGGGACGATGATTACGTCTTAGTTTGGCCTGGTGTGTACCATGAGGAAATAAGCTATGCAGGCAAGGCCATCACGATTCAAAGTGCGGCAGATGCTGCCATTGTGGTTGCGCCCCAGGGGTATGCTTTTGCCTTTAACCAGGGAGAAGGCTCAGGCAGCGTGCTTCGGAACCTTATTTTGTCGAACTGCCCCACAGGGGCTGTTTTCTGTGAAGTAGCATCCCCCACGCTGCAGAACCTCACCATTGTGAACAGTCGGATTGGCATTAATGCTGAAGAAAACGCCAATCCAAGAATCGACAATTGTGTGTTCTGGAATAATCTGGATGGTGACGTGCTGGGGTGTGAAGCCAATTACAGTTGCCTCTTCAGTTCTGGCGGGATTGGCAATATTCAACGGAATCCGCTGTTTGCCAACTACAGCGTCGATTACAATAAGGCCGATTTTCACCTTCGTTCCAAATACGGTCGATATTGGCCGCAGCAGGATGTCTGGATTGTGGATGAAACCTCAAGTCCGTGCCTCGATGGGGGCAATCCCGAGGTGTATCCGTTTCGAGAACCCAACTACAATGGTGCTTTGTTAAACCAAGGTGCCTATGCAGGCACAGGGTATGCAAGCATGAGCCCGCCTCATAATCCTGCGGACATTAATGCAGACGGCATGGTTGATTTCCTGGATTTCGCAGAGTTCGCCGAGTCCTGGCTGCTGCCCTAACGCAAATTATTCATGATCCACCGGCTGCAATCGTGTATCTCACGCCATCTCCAGGTCTTATCTTGATCGCCAGGGGACCTGCGCCCGACTCACTGCGATAAACCCTGGATCTGACGCAATCGACACGATTTCGCTTCAATCTTCATGAATAATGCGGGTTAACGCACTTCAAGGGGCCATAACCGGAGCATTCCTCGCTTCTGGTGAGGATATTCCGATAAATTCGGATAAATACCCTTGCATTGCCATAAATACCATTCATTTCCTTGAACTGTATCCGATAACACTCTATAATATGAAGGTTTTTGGCATGGAGGCTGATTAAGATTTGGCAAGTATATGTGGCGTGTTCGGAGGACGAACAGATTCGAACGGTAAGTGGACATCCAGTTCGGGGGATGGGCTTTACGCTGGTTGAGCTGTTGGTGAGTATCTCCATTATGGCTCTGCTGTCAGGCATTCTGGTCCCGGTCTTGAGTCATGTTCGAAGCAAGGCTTTTGAAGTCAAAAGTATGAGCAATCTCAGGGGGTTCGGGAGTCAGCTGACTGTCTTTGCCAATGATTCCCAGGGATATTACCCGCCTTCTGTGGCCACCGTGGGAGATCGTGACAACTGGACGTGGTACGACCCCAGGCGTCTTGTGGGCTCAAAGCAGAGGACGCCTCGTATCCACCGGTCCATGAGTGCCTATCTGCACGACTATATCAATGTCGAATCTCTTCATTGTCCTGATTCCCCTGATCAATACAAATACCTTGAAGATATGTGGGACTCTGGCGATGAGTGGGACAACCCTGAAACGCCGCAGGAAAAGGACCCCATGAGTGGAAGCTACTGTTATTTCTGGGGCTATGACAGTGTCGTGATCACGGAGCAGGGCAAACGCCTGTTCAGGGGGCCCAGGCGTCCTGGTGATGGTCGAAAGTACAGCAAGCTTTTGGCCTGTGACTTTTTTGGATACAGCGGCGGGTATGATCCTTCTCCCCCTCGCACCTATGCGAGTTGTGAAAGAATGGCTTTGGGTGCATCTCGATCCACACAACTCCTGGCGCCCTATTGGTCAGGGGTCAGTGAAATGCCGCAGAAGCCTGTAGACGACGATCATCCTCGTCCGGAACATTTGCCTAAAATCCGCCTGAAGGCTGTGTATGCGGATGGCCATGTAGAAAGCTATACTGAGCAGGATGTGGTGGCTCTGGATGTCATTAGCAATCCAAAGACCTTTGAAACCTTTGGCATCGATGACGACAACACGCCGGGCCTTTTCTACATCCCCAAGAAGGCCCTGGAGTAGGGGGGCAAAAACTGCTGGATTGCCAGTCACGGCAGATAGGGAATGTCTGAAGGTCTCCGGTGCTATTTCCGTTTCTTGGGCGTTCTGTGTGTCCTGAGCATTTCGAGCAGGTGCATCATATCCTCAGGCAGCGGCGCTTCAAATCGAACTCTTTCTTCTGTGGTGGGATGACGAAACTCAATGGTCCAGGCGTGAAGCGCACATCGGGCCAGTATCGGGTCCTGTACCTGGGATTCTGCATTCTCCAATTGCCAGGGATACACCAGCTTTCCGCCGTACATGTCATCTGCGACAATGGGATGTTTAATGTGAGAGAGGTGAACGCGAATCTGATGGGTACGCCCTGTTCTCGGCGCACACTTGATCAGTGAGTAACCGTCAAATGCCTCCAGAACATCATAATAGGTGATGGAGTCTTTGCCCTGTTCAGGCCGCACAGCGTACTTTTCACGGATTCTTGGATGGACACCCAGGCGTGCGCTAATGCAATCGGCAGTCAATTCCGGCGTACCGTGGACGATGGCCAGGTACTCCTTTGTCACTTCACGATTCTCAAACTGCTTGGCCACCTTCCATTGGGCTTCGTCATTTTTGGCCACAATCATGATGCCCGTGGTATTTCGGTCCAGCCGGTGTACAATCCCCGGTCGGAATTCGCCCAGTCCGGTAGACAGCTCATCTGAATAGTGGACCAGGGCATTGACCAGGGTGCCATGTTTGTTTCCTCTGGCCGGATGGACAATGATGCCGGCCTGCTTGTTGATCAGGATCAGGTCGTCGTCTTCGTACACCACTTCAAGCGGGATTTCTTCGCCCAGGATTTCCTTCTTCTGCGGTGTTGGCAGGACCAGGTCAATGGTGTCACCCGCTGTCAGTTGGTAGCTGGGCTTGACGGATTGCCCGTTGACCTGAACATGCCCCCCCTTGATGGCATCCTGGAGTAATCGGCGACTGAAATTGCTAAACCGTCCGTGCAGGTACTTATCGACTCGGCGTTCCTTGATCGAACAGCCCACTCGAATCGATAGCGGTTCATCATATAACAGGTCCTGTGATTCTATGGAGTCCATGGGCTATTCGGTGCCATTGACCTCAGCGGGCGTGTCATTCGGGGCCACGACCGTCGCTGGAACTTCTGGTAACATCGGGCCTATTTCAGGCTGGGGAGCCGGCGCAGCGATCTCCGGCGTTTCTTCAACAATCGGAAAGGTGATGAGGCCCTGGAAATTTGTCATGGACTTAATGCGGTGGCCGGCAGCAGCCTGGCCAATGGTGCCATCGACCGCCTTGTCCGAAATCAGGGCTTGATAGATGTTCGCAGCTTCGTCGAACTGGCCCAATTCTTCAGCGCACAATCCCAGGCCGTATTGAGCGACAGAGACCAGCGTTTTGTTTGTCTGACCCTTTTCCAAGGCCACCTTGTAGGCAGTTCTGGCTGCTTCAACGCGAGCCTTCCTGATTTCCTCAGTGGGTTGAGCGTTCTCAAAATTGGTCTGTTCACGCAGCATCTCAGCCTGTTTGATGTATGCCATGGCCGCCATGACCGGGGAGGAGGTGTTTTCGGCCAGTTGACCAAGGCTGCTTGAGGATTCCCCCAGGGTAATCGACATATCTTCGCCTTGGGCATGACTTTGAGCCACCTGCATGGTTCGGGCTTCAAGATCGGCCAGGTCGCTGGTGAACTGCACCCGATGTGTATGTGCCAGAACGGTATTGTTGTACTGGCTCCAGAAAACGGCCACCGCGACGAGTACCACGAGGGCTGTGCCGCCGATTAATGGCTTTGCATTTTTATGGGACCATTCAGGAATATGGGTCATCCAGTCGGCCAACACATTGGTCTTCAATTCATGCCGGTGGTCTGATTTCATGGTACTCTCCGTTATTTCAAGATAGCTTTGAAACTCAATCAACACACTAAAACAGGACCTGTCCACATAGACAGAAACCAGTATTCTAGCAAAAACTCTTTTATCTTGCAATGCCTCAAACTGACGATTAAGATCGTTTTGCACCAGGATTGAAAGGATGCAGATGCTTACAAAACAGAGACAACACAGGCATTCGGGCCTGGAAAGTGCAGGTCGGTTGATCAGGACAGGTTTTTATGTGTTGATTGTGTGTTTGGGGATTTCGGATCAAGCCCATGCCGGCGCAGAAGCTTTGTGGGATAGTGCTCAGTATATTGATGTCAATGAAGTCAAACCGGGCATGTCGGCGTACTGTCTAACCTGTTACTCCGGCACCACCGTGGAACGTTTTGACCTGGACGTCATCAGCGTGGTCTACGACATGTCTCCAGGGCAGGACGCGATCCTGGTCAAGGGCGTGGATGAACGCCTTGTCAAGACCGGCCCCGTGCAGGGCTGTAGCGGCTCGCCGGTGTTTATCGACGGGCGTTTGGCCGGTGCCCTGGCCTTTGGCTGGTCCCTGAGCAAAGAGGCTCTGTATGGTGTGACACCCATCCGGGAGATGCTCGGCATTGGCGAAACACACAATATGTCACCAGAGACGGCACCCCCTGAAGTGGCTGCGGCCTATTCAGGTCGGGATTATTCCAAGCCGATAGATTTCTCAGAGCCGAAAATCCCACGAGAGGGACACTCCCAGACATCCCGGAGCATGGCATTGTCCATGCCCTTGATGGTCTCCGGTTTTACGGATCGCGGCGTGGCGGCCATGGAAAGTACGTTCAAGCCTTTGGGCTTGATGCCGGTTCAATCCCTGTCAGGCAGTGGTGATGATCAGACTGTGGTGCGTCCAAAATCTTTTGAACGGGGCGGGACCATGATGGTGCCATTGGTCTCCGGCGATGTGCGCATGTCGGTGCTCGGTACCGTGACTGAAGTGCAGGGAGATAAGATCTACGGCTTTGGCCACAGCTTTCTGGGCATCGGGGATGTGAACCTTCCCCTGGCCACAGGCCAGGTGCATACTGTGGTCAGCGTATTATCGAGTTCCTTCAAATTGGGAAGCCCGCTGGATACGATAGGTGCCTTGACTTCCGATGAGACGACCGGTGTGGCCGGGCATGTCGGGCGAACCGCGCCGACGATTCCCATGTCACTTCGAATTGAACATTTCGACGGGTCGGCGCCCAGGCAATTCAACTGTCGTCTGGCCTACAGCAAACTCTTGATGTCACAATTGATTCAGGGGGTCATCGCCGGGGCCATGGGCAGTCTCAATACGCTCCCGGAGGAGCATACGATTCAATACAGCGCAGACCTCGGTCTTGTCAGCGGCAGGCATATCGCATTTTCCAATGTGTCGTCTGCCATGAATGTTCAGGAGATCCTGTCAGAAGTGCTCGGCGCCTGTTCCATGCTCCTGACCAATCCATACAAAGAGATTCCCCTGGCCTCCATTGAGGTGAGCATGGCCATTGAGCCGAAAAACTCCACGGCTCGTTTGATTGATGCGGAGCTCTCCGATGATGAGGTTGAAGCGGGCGATGTCATTACTCTGGATCTCATTGCAGAAACCTATTTGGGTCCCAAGACGCCCTATACCTTTCAGGTCAAGGTGCCGGAAAATGCACAACCCGGGAGTTATAACCTGGTGGTGTGTGGCGGCGATTCGTATGTCCAGTATCTCCGTCGGGTCAGTCCCTACAAGCTTGTCGCCATGGACGCAGACACCCTGGTCAAGGCCCTGGATCTATTGTTGACCATTCGTCGCGACCGACTGTATTGCATCTTGGAGCTGCCGCCCAGCGGTCTGGCCGTGGAAGACATGGAATTGCCGGATCTGCCGGCCTCCAAGGCACTGATCCTCAGGAGCCCCAAGCGCACCATTCAGATCCTGCCCTACGTACCCAGGCAGGAAACGGTGATCAACACGGATACGATCATACTCAATCAATACACTGCCAAGATTACGGTCGTTAAATAATTCGCTGTTCAAACATTGCCATAGGAATTGATTATGACAACAAGAGTCCCCATAGTCGGATGCTTAATCCTCAGCCTGTTTGTTTTGTGCACGTCTGGCCTGGCCGTTACCAGCCAGGTGCATCGCCATTCCAGTGAATCCGATCTATCCGACGGAGAATCTGAAAATCTGGTGATAGATTCACGCGGCACTTTGCAGTTGGGGCGCTCTGCCGAGGTCCTGGTCGACGACTTCGACCGTGTCTGGTCCATCAACAGCATCCTGGCAAACGGGAGCACCATCTATTTCAGCACGAGCCCCAATGGCGGGATCTATCGGTACAGTTTTGGCGCACTCACGCAGATTTATCCGGATGAAGCTGCCAGGGCGAAAGATCGCCAAGACACCGCGGATCCCAATGACAAACCCGACCTGGATGCCGTGACCAACGAACATGTCTTTACCCTGGCCATTGATATGGCAGGTCGCTTGCTGGCGGGCTTCAGTGGGCCGGAATGTCAGTTGTGTCGCTTTTCGACCAGTGGCATGGAAGTGATCTTCAAGCCCAAGGATGCCGCGTATATCTTCTCCGTGGCCCTGGATTCAGTCGGCAACATCTTTGTGGCCACAGGGCCGCAAGGCAAGGTCTATCGTTTGGATCCTCTGGGCAAAACGGCTCAACTGGTGTATACCAGTCGTGATAAAAACATCCTGTCTCTGGCGGCGGGGCCGGATGGGTTTGTGTATGCAGGGAGTGACGATCGCGGCCTGGTGTACAAACTCAATCCTCGCAACCAGTCTGCCACCGTGCTCTACGACAGTGAGAAGCCGGAAGTCGTGGCCCTGCTATTCAGTAATACGCCCGAAATCGCAAAACGCGACCTGTTTGCCATTGCCACGTCCGCTCAGGTCGTCAAGGTCGAACAGGAATTCGCCTCGAATCTGCCCGAACCGGGCCGTCCGGAATCAGACGCCAACAAGGAGAGCGATAGCCCGGAGGGCCAGGGAGGTGGCCTGAGTCTCAAGGTTGCGAATCGGGAAAAAGAACCTCCCAAACGTTCACCGCAGGCACCCCGTATTGCCATTCGAGGGGCCCAGCCCAAGACCACCAGTGCCCTGTACCGCATTACCCCGGAAGGCTATGTCACGACCATTACAGAAAAAATGGCGATCTTCCTGAGCATGGCTCAGCACCCCGAGGGCGTGCTCATTGGCACGGGCAATCACGCCCAGTTGATTCTGGTGGACCCTGAATCCGAGGAACAGACCATGCTGTATGAAGATGAGCAGGCCTCTCAGATTGCAGGTCTGGGCGTGGCAGGCGGCGAGGTCTTTATTGGCACCGCCAACCCGGCCAAATTGATCCGTCTCCGATCCGAATATGCTGCGCAGGGTACCTATGTGTCAGATCTCATCGATGCCAAACAGCCTGCCCACTGGGGCAAACTCCAGATTGACGCGGATATTCCGGCTGGATGCAAGGTGCTCGTGTCATCCCGCAGCGGCAATGTGTCGGATGTCAATGATCCGACCTATTCGGAATGGACCGAGCCTGTGCTCATTACAGAGCCCGTTCAGTTGACCTGTCCGCTCGGGCGGTTCTGCCAGTACAAGCTCATCCTCAAGAGCGAACTGGGCAATGAAACGCCTCTGATTCGAGAGGTGGCTGTGGCCAGCACCATTCCCAATCTGGCACCTGTGGTTCAGGCCGTGGATGTGGCCAGGCAGCGTACCCGCACCGGCAAGACCGACATCTATGAAATCAGCTATAAGACGAGAGACGACAATGAAGACACGCTGACCTATACGGTAGACTTCAGAAAGCTGGGGCGGACCAGTTGGATTGAGCTTGTCAAGGATCATGAAGAAGACACCTTTGGCTGGGACAGTCGCACGATTGAAGACGGGCGGTATGAAGTGCGGGTGAAGGCGTCTGATAGAAGAAGCAACACACCGGACACGGCCATGACCGGCAGCCGCGTGAGTGATCCTGTGGTGATTGACAACACCGGGCCCCAGATTGATCAGGTCAATCTGGATGCCAAGAACAAGAGGGTCACACTGACCCTAACCGTCAAGGATCAATTTACGGCCCTGAAGAAACTGGACTACAGCGTGGACGGCAATGCGGATTGGCTGGCCGGTGTGCCCAAAGACCTGGTGTACGACACCACCGAGGAGCAGTTTGAGATCCAGGTACCGGACCTCGATCCGGGGGAGCATGTAATCACGGTGCGCGTCATGGACGATCTGGACAATGTGACCTACAAATCCTATGACGCTGAAGTCACGGCCCGGTGAGTGGAAGATCAGCCGCATCTCCGTTCGTGCAGGTTCTTGATTTTTTTTAAACTTTCATCATGTCATTGTCGTAGACCTGTAAGGTGTTCGACATGATGAATAAAGCCTGCAAAATAGCCATATTGGGGGTGCTTACAGGGGTATGCTCGACTTCTGTGTACGGCCAGCAGCCTGGCGCGCCATGGGTTCCCATCCCGAATCCAGTGACCATGGTATTGAGAAATCCCTCGGTTGTGCGTCACCTGGCTTTGGACGGAAGACGGGTATTGGCTGTCGATTCATTGGTGGAGGATGTCGAACGGGGGCTGTGGCAGCTCCGGGACGATTTTTCTGATCAACGCAATCCAAAGGCCTGGGCCCTGATCGGACAGTTGACACGGGGACTGGGGTCACATTTGTCGGCCTATCAGATGCAGAGGTATCGGCAGATTGTGTGGCAGGGTCAAGGTGTTTTGATGTTCATAGATCCTGAGATAGTCACTCAGCTGCATCTGACCCTGGATCAAAGGCAATTCATTGGCACCGTGTTGACATCATTTCAGACCCGAGGGTCCAAGTCTCTTTCCGGCCAGGAAGCCCTGGCTCAGTCTGCGCAGGCCCGCGCTGAAAGAGAGATCCTGACGGTGTTGAATCCGGCTCAGCAGCTCCAATTGAGGACACTTCTGGGTCCGCCCTTTGATTTTACGCGCGTCACTCAGAGGGCATTCAAGGCCCCGGAATTCGAAGCCGTGGAGACCTGGATAAATGCGTCTCCGCTCACCATGGCCCAGTGCAAGGGCCAGGTCGTGGTCATCCATTTTTATACCTATGGTTGCATCAACTGCATTCGAAATCTGCCCCATTACAATAGCTGGTATGAGCGTTATGCCCAGCGGGGTGTGCAGATCATCGGTATCCACAGGCCGGAAACATCCGGTGAAAGGCAGATTGAATCGGTCAGGAAGAAGGGGGTCGAGGCGGGCATTCAATATCCTGTGGCCGTGGACAATGAGGCCGTCAATTGGAATGCCTGGGGAAATCGTGTGTGGCCGAGTGTCTATCTGGTGGATAGGCAGGGCTTTGTCAGGTACTGGTGGTACGGTGAACTGAACTGGCAAGGTGCGCCGGGCGAACTGCAGATGCGAAACCGGATCGAGGCACTGCTCAAAGAGTCTCGGTAACGTGTCTTGATCTTTTAAGCGGTGTTAGGGCCGCTTTTGGGGCGGGTACTTTTTTTCAAATCCATTGACATTTTTCAAAACAGCGGTATGTTTGCTTCGGCTTCAGAGATTTGTCCGCTGGGGCCCTGTGGGTCACGGTGACCGGGTCTTAATGAGTGGGAGTTGAACATGCCGAGTGTTTTCAATCGATGGGTTGGGACGATGTTTCTGTGTCTGCTGTGTGTTCTGGCGGGCTGTACCAAGACGGACGAATTGGACAAGGCGGTTCGTCGCGCGGAGAAGGCCGAGCAGACCGTGTCTTCTCTAAGGCAGGTGCGGGATGAATTGATTGAAAAGAAAAAGGATCTCGAACTTCAGGTTCTGCAGTTGCAGCAACCCGATGTGGCGGAAGCCAATGACCCGGTGGTCAGTGTTGAGCCGCAGGCCGTGTCCGATGATCCGGCCAAAGACATTGAAACACTCAAGCAGCAACTCCTGTTGGCCCGTACGGAGATCCAGGAAAAGGACAAGGATATCCAGGCACTTCAGAATCTGGTGGAGGCCCTCACCCATACTGTAAACCAATTGCAGGGTTTGGCTGTCGAAGAAGTGATACCTGAGGAGGAGATGCAGGATTCGAATGCACTTGAGGTCGATGTGAAAGAGTGACGTATGGAGTCTGTATCACCGACTGAGGCGGACCTGTACTCAGGCCGTGCTGTGTTCATGTTTACGTATGACCTGGCCTATGACATGCGCTTCATCCTGGACCTGGCCTTACTGTTTGTTGGGCTGTAGCGACGCATACGCCCGAGCCAGAATTTTAATGGGGTGCGTGACAACGGCCTGTTCATGAAGGTGTTCTATTTGCATTTTGCAGGCCGCACATTCTGTGAGTACCTGGTGCGTGGGTGACGCATGCAGGGCCTCTTTCAGTCGAGTCGCCATGGCCTGACTGAGATCCTTATTCTTTGTCTGCATCCCGAAGGTGCCGGACAGGCCGCAGCATCCTGCATTCAGATCCGTGATCTGCGAGTGACACAGAGCCGCCAGCAGGGGCAATGAGGCCTTGTCGCCGACACTGGTCAGGTGACAGGGGCTGTGGTACGCAAAGGCTTCGGTCACGGCATGGCAGGGCTTGAGTTTGCCCTGTCCGTGGAGCCCGTAAAGATAGTTCATCAATTCAACCGTGGCCTCTGAGACGGCCCTGGCCTGATCGTCCGTCACATAGTGACGCAGGTCCTCTTTGAGTGCCAGGGCGGCGCTGGGTTCCGAGCAGACCACCTTGTATCCTCGATCCACCCAGGGCGCGAGGTGATGGACATTGAACGCAAAATCTTTGCGTGCCCGCTGGGTGTCCCCATAGCAGATGGCCGGCAGCGGGGCAGGGCGCTGGGGAGGCAAGACCACCTCAATATCATTGGCTCTCAGGACCTCCAGCACGGCAAAGCCGAGTTCATGATCGTTGTGGTTGGCATACGTGTCCACAAAGTAGCACACACGATCTATCGGATTTTCGATCGGTGGCAAGGCTTCCAGATAAGCCTGCCCTGCCGAGACAAAGGAACCCTGTTTGAATCTGGGCAGGCGACGCGACCGATCCAGGCCCAGGACTTTGTCGAGTCCCCAACCCGTGGCAGACCGGGAGGTCACCCAATTGGCGAGGGGGGCCACGGTGCTGCCTGCCAGACTCAGCAGGCGATTATTGCTCAACGCCAGTTCGGCCCTGCGCAGGCCCTTGCGCTTGACGTACCTGGCACGTGCTGCGCCCATGAGTTTGGACACATCCACGCGCGAGGGACATTGCTGTTGGCAGGCCTTGCAGTTCACACACAGATCCAGCAACTTGCGAAACGCCGCAGACTCCGTGACTGTGTCGTCCAGTTGGCCTGTGGCCCAGTAGTCCAGGAGCGTGACCTTGGCCCTGGGTGTGGCCAGTTCATCCCCGAGTGCACGGAAGACCGGGCACATGCGCAGGCCGGCGTTTCTGGTACGGCACAGACCGCAGCCGTTGCACAGAAGCAGTTCATGGGCCAGTTCGTCCGTGTCAAAGTGAAGATCGGAGGTCAGTCGTTCTGGCAGCAGGCCCGGCGTGCGGCGCAGGTTCTTGACCATGATGTCCGGGTCCTCATTGAGGATCTTGCCGGGATTAAGAATGTGCTTGGGATCAAAGAGCTGTTTGACGTGACACAGGAGTGCGTAATAGGCCTCGCCGAATTGCCGCTTCACATACGCCGCCCTGAGCAGCCCTTCGGCATGTTCGCCGCTGATGGTCCCACCCAGGGACCAGGCCAGCGTAAACACTTCCTCTGCCAGGGCACGCATGGTCTTGACATGATCGGGATTGTGCAGATCCAGGAAGGGACGCACATGCAGTTCCCCGTCACCGGCGTGACCGTAATAACAAAAGGCCACATCGTGACGTTTGGAAATGGCCTCCAGGCCGGCCACATACTGCCCCAGCCGGGTATGTTCCACGGACACGTCTTCCATAAACGCCACAGGATGCTCCGTGCCTCGTTGTCTGTACAACAGAGGGACCGCGTCTTTGCGGGACTTCCAGAGCCGCTGCTGGTCTGCAGGGTCGAAGATTTCCCTGGTGTGCTGCGACAGATTTCCCACGGCCTGGATGGTTCGAGCCATGTCGGCTTTGACGGCCTCCAGAGAGTCCCCCATGTGCTCCACCAGCAACAGGGCGGCGGCGTCTTTGGGGAAGAGGTCCTGATACTGAGGCAGGGCCTCCCGTGCCATGTCCATGAGACGATCGTCCATCAGTTCACAGGCCGCCGGCTGCTGCGCCACGATTAATGGTACTGCCTGCGCCATATCCGCGAGTGTTGCGAATTCAAACTGGACCAGGGCCTTCTGTTTGGGCACCGTGACGGTGCGGAGCGTAATTTTGGTGAATATGGCCAGCGTCCCTTCGGAACCGGTCAGCAGACGAGCCAGGTTGAGGGTGTCGTCCTGGCACACGCCGGACAGGGTGTAGCCGCTGCGCGTCCGCGGGGAATGGGGCCGCGATTCCTGGATGAGATTGGCATTGGCGGTCAGGAGGTCGTGACATAATCGCGACAGCCTTGACGATTCTCTCGGCATCCTGTCTGTGACGGTCATGACCTGGCCATCCGAGGTCACGATCTCCATGCTTTGGACATGTTGATCCAGATGGCCGTAGATCAGGGAGTGGGCGCCTGTGGCATTGTTGGCCACGCTGCCCCCGATGGTCGCTCGGTTGCCGCTGGAGGGGTCCGGCCCGATCTTGCGTCCAAAGGGCGCCAGTGCGGCATTGACCTCGTCCAGCACGGCACCCGGTTCGCAGGTCACGGTGTCACCGAGGCCGTGAACCTGGATACCCGTCATGGTCTGTGTCATGTCCAGGACGATGCCAACACACAGGGATTCACCTGCCAGACCACTGCCCGCACCGCGCGGCGCCACGGGTATGCCCTCGGCTGCAGCATACTGAACCACGGCCACCACGTCTTCTACTGAGCGAGGGACCACCACACACGCCGGCACCATGCGGTAGATGCTGCCATCCGTGCTGAACGCGACTCTGTGGAGTAGATCACCAAAGACGTCACCCTGAATGAGCGATGTCAATTCATTGGCTATGGTTTGTGCTGGCTTCATCCGTAAATGCCCTTTTCATTTTTAGGGAAACATGCTATAGCATATCCGAGCCGGCTTCATTGTGGAAGTCAAAATCAAACAAGAGACCCTTGGAGGCTGTTATGAAGATTGAGCATCTGGCACTGAACGTGTCTGACCCGACTGCCATGGGCGCGTGGTACAAAGCACACCTGGGCATGAAGATTGTCCTGGGCCTGACGGAACCACCCTATACCCATTTTCTGGCAGACGATGGCGGCACTGTGATGATGGAGCTCTACCACAACACGAGCGCCCTGGTCCCCGACTATCCCAACCAAGATCCCCTGGTCTTTCATCTGGCCTTTGTGTCACCTGATCCCGCGGCAGACAAGGCTCGATTGATCGGGGTCGGTGCCGCAGCGCTGAAGGATGAAACCCTGGCGGATGGGTCCGTGCTGATCACCGTGCGAGATCCCTGGGGAATTCCCGTTCAATTGTGCAAACGTGCAAAACCAATGCTTTGATTATTGAGGCGTTTCTTCTATTTTCTCAAACGTGAATTTGTAGTGATCGGCATCCAGTCGCACGGTGTCACCGTCTGTGAATTCTCCGGACAGCAGTCTGGAGGCCAGCGGGTTTTCCAGGCGGCGCTGAATGGCACGTTTCAGGGGCCGGGCCCCATAGGCCGGATCAAAACCCTCTTCCATGATCTGGTCCACGGCGGCCTCCGTGAATTCCAACGTGATCTGACGGTGTTTCAATCGCTGCTTCAGATGTTTCAGCTGGATGGCCACGATGTCTCTAAGGTGTTCCCGGCTGAGTGCGTGGAACACAATGGTTTCGTCAATGCGGTTGAGAAACTCCGGATGAAATATCTGCTTGAGTACGTCAGTGACATGGGCTTCGATTTCCCAGTCAGCACTGTCGGCTTCAGTGAGTTCCTGAATCTCCTGGCCTGCCAGATTGCTGGTCATGATAATCACGGTGTTCTTGAAATCGACCGTTCGCCCCTGGCCGTCTGTGAGGCGACCTTCATCAAAGATCTGGAGCAGGACATTAAACACATCCGGATCAGCCTTTTCCACTTCATCCAGAAGGATGACCGAATAGGGCTTTCGACGGATGGCCTCTGTCAAACGACCGCCCTCGTCATACCCCACATATCCGGGCGGAGCACCAATCAAGCGAGCCACAGAATGTCCCTCCATGAACTCGCTCATATCAATCCGTGTCATGGCCTGAGGATCGTTGAACAGAAAGTCAGCCAGCGCCTTTGACAGCTCCGTCTTGCCTACCCCGGTGGGACCGAGAAACAGGAAGGTCCCGATCGGTCTGTTGGGATCGGACAGGCCGGCACGATTGCGCCTTACTGCATTGGACAGTGCGGCGACGGCTTCCTGCTGACCCACAATGCGGGTGGAGAGAAACGACTCCATGGTAATGAGGCGGTCGCGTTCGCCGCTGAGAAGACGCACCACGGGAATGCCTGTCCATTTGGCCACCACTGAGGCGATGTGCTCCTCTGTCACCTCGTTGCGAATCATGGTGGCCTTGCCGGAATTGATCAACAGAGTCTCCTTGTCGGTGATTTCCTTCTCCAGTTTGGCCAGGGTGTCATACTTGAGACGGGCTGCGGTCTCTAGCTCGCCCTTGCGCTGGGACTCTTCAAACTGGGTCTGGGCGGCCTCCAACTGCTTCTTAAGTTGCTTGATGTCGTCGATGCCGCTTTTTTCCGACTCCCATTGGGCACCGAGTTCCTGATCCTGTTTCTGCAGTTTGGCCAGTTGGCGCTCACAGCGTTCGAGCTGTTCTTTACTCGCATCATCCGATTCCTTTTTCAGGGCTTCGCGTTCGATTTGCAGCTGCATGGTCTTTCTGCGAATCGTGTCCAGTTCGGCGGGCAGAGAATCATTTTCGATGCGCAGTTTGGAGGCCGCTTCATCGACCAGATCAATGGCCTTGTCCGGCAGCCAGCGGTCCGCGATATAACGATTCGAGAGTGTGGCCGCTTCCACCAGGGCGGCATCTGCAATCCTGACACCATGGTGTGTATCGTAACGGTCTTTCAAACCGCGGAGAATGGCAATGGTCTCCTCCACGGTCGGCGGTTCCACCATCACCGGCTGGAATCGACGCTCCAGGGCTGCATCTTTTTCCATGTACTTTCGATATTCATTGATGGTGGTGGCGCCAATACATCTCAGCTCACCGCGAGCCAGAGAGGGTTTGAGCAGATTGCCCGCATCCATGGCGCCCTTGGCCTTGCCGGCCCCGACCACGGTGTGCAGTTCATCGATAAACAGGATGATGTCTCCCTGGGCCTTGGTGACTTCCTTGAGCAGGGCCTTGAGCCGGTCTTCAAATTCACCGCGGAATTTGGTGCCAGCCACCAGGGCGCCCATGTCCAGGGCAATGATTTGCTTGTTCTGCAAGCCAGTCGGCACATCACCTGCCACGATGCGCTGGGCCAGGCCCTCCACAATGGCAGTTTTTCCCACACCCGGCTCGCCTATGAGGACCGGGTTGTTTTTGGTGCGGCGGTTCAGCACCTGCATACATCGCCTGATTTCTTCGTCTCTGCCGATCACGGGATCAAGCCTGCCTTGACGGGCCTGCGCCAGCAGGTCTATACCGAAACGCTCCAGGGCCCGAAACTTGCCTTCCGGTGTTTCGTCCGTGACCTTGTTGTCGCCGCGTAATTGTCTGACCGCATCTTCGATGAGTTCGGTGTTGATCGAGTTGAGACTCAGAATTTCTTTGGCGTCACTCTGATACACGGACAGGGAGATAAGCAGATGCTCCACGCTGAGGTAGCCGTCCCCCATGGTATTGGCACGGTTTTGGGCATCCAGCACGATCTGGCCGAGGGCCGGGTCCGGCATAATCATCTGGCCCGACTCCTGGCCGCGGGGCAGACGTTCCATTTCTGAATTGGCCATCTGCTGGATACGCCCCCCATTGGCCCCAATCTTCTTAAAGGTTTCCGCGACCATACCGTCTTTGTCGCTGCACAGCGCACTGAGCAGGTGTACAGGCGTCAAGACTGTGTGATGCTTGGCCATGGCAGTCTGTTGGGCTGTGGCCAGGGCCTCTTGGGCTTTGAGGGTAAATTTGTCAAACTTCATAAGAGACTCCAACTTAGAAAACAAGGCAGACATTCGCCTGCAATACACCGATCAGAGCAAAACGTGTGCCTTGAAGGCCAATTGACCGTAAGGCCAGGAAATGTCATGCGTTATGTCGTGGTTCCTGGAAGAAGTCTTATGTCATAATGGCAGAGCCGCCCATGAAATGACAAACGCCCGGACCCAGTCGGGTCGGGCGTTTGTCCAGGGCACTACATGCCCGTTACTAAGGACAAAGGAGGTTTATCGTTGATCGTTCATGTCTGAATTCTGTGCACAGGTGTGTGAGCATACGCAACTCCCTTGGCTTGAACCGCTGCCAGACCTGTATTAACCAATGGCACTGCTGCCTTTCTCTTTGGTGCGAATACGAATACATTCCACCAGTTCGGTCACGAAGATCTTGCCGTCGCCAATTTGACCTGACTGAGCAGACGCAATAATCGCATCAATCGTCTTGTCCACGTAGTCTTCATTCACGGCGATTTCAATTCTCACCTTCTTGAGGAGATTGACTTCAAATTTCACGCCCCGGTAGCTTTCCTCATATCCCTGCTGAGCGCCACATCCCAGGGCATTGGTGACCGACATCTTACCCACGCCCGCATCCAGTAGCGCCTGTTTCACATCATTTAATTTGTGTGGCTGAATATAAGCAGTTATCAATTTCATTTCATTGTCCCTTTATTTGTTAAGTAGTCGTAAAGATCTGGAATCCTGTATAGGCCTCCATCCCGTGTTCACCAATATCCAGTCCCTTGATCTCTTCTTCCGCAGTCACTCTCAGGCCGATCGTGTATTTAATGATATTGAACAGTATCAGGCCGAGCCCAAAGGCCCAGACAAATGCGGCACCCACACCGATCAACTGAACGCCTAATTGGTGCATACCGCCACCATAAAAGAGGCCTGAGTCCAGGTTGAACAACCCGCAGGAAATGGTACCCCAGGCACCACACACACCGTGAACACTGGCTGCACCCACGGGGTCGTCGATCTTGAGAACCTTGTCAATAAAGATGACTGCAAACACCACCAGGGCACCCCCCACGGCACCGATCATGGCTGCACCCAGCGGTGACACACCATCACAAGGGGCCGTGATCGAGACCAAACCTGCCAAGGCACCATTGAGAGACATGGAGGCATCGGGTTTCTTCAGGACGACCCAAGAGACAACCATGGCCACAATCGCACCGACTGCTGCGGCAATATTGGTTGTCACTGCAATGTAGCCAATGGAGCCATCGCCTGTCGTCGTGCTGCCCGGATTAAAGCCGAACCATCCGAACCAGAGGATAAAGACGCCGAGCGCCGCCAGGGGGATGTTGTGGCCAATTATGGCTTTTGGCTTGCCGTCCGGACCGTATTTTCCTATGCGGGGTCCCAGGATGATGGCACCGGCGAGCGCCAACCATCCACCCACGGAGTGAACCACTGTGGATCCGGCAAAGTCGAGAAAGCCCATGTTCTCCAACCATCCGCCACCATCGAGGAGTCCGCCCCAGGCCCATGACCCAAAGATCGGGTAGATGAACGCCGTGATAAAAAGGCTGTACACGAGGTAGCTGACAAATTTAGTTCTTTCTGCCATAGCCCCGGATACAATCGTGGCGGCTGTGGCTGCAAAAACAGTCTGGAAGATGAGGAAGGTCCAGTTCCAGCTCATGGGGTCACCCATATCCGACAGGCCAAAGTGAGTGGTGCCGAAGAGGCCGTTGCTCGCACCAAACATCAAGCCAAAGCCAACCAGGGCAAATGTGACTGTGCCGACCGAGAAATCCATCAGATTCTTCATGAGGATGTTCACGGCGTTTTTGGCCCGGGTGAAACCAGCCTCAACCATGGCAAAACCAGCCTGCATAAAGAAGACCAGAAATGCTGCGATACAGGTCCAGACAATATTGATATTGGTCTGCAGGCCTTCAGTGGCAGCCTCCAGAGGTGTTAATTCATTCGGGTCTTGTGCGAAGACAGGCACGCACAGGAAAAACAGTAATGACAGTATTATTATTAGCTTTTTCATGGTACTTGACTCAACCTTTCTAGAATTCCATTGCGATACCAATACCGGCAAAGAAGTACTCATTGTCAGTGTTGAACGCGTTGCTGCCCTTGATGTCGCTGTCTGTCAGTATGACGTAGTTTAGCGAGGGCGTGACAGTGACCGGCCCCGCGGCAAAGGGAAACGCCGCACCCAGGGTCAGATCGTTGAGGGCACTGCTGTTGACGCCCCAGTATCCGTTATTGTATTTCTTGGCCCCCCATCCCAGGCTCGCGCTCAGATCAGCCGAGACGCCCGACTCAGGCCCCAGGATATCTGCGAAGGAGTGTCCCACACCGGCCGAGACATAGAAGCTGTCCACGGCGTCGTAATCGTAGTAGACGGTGACCGCGGGACTCAGCAGGGTGTCGACGCTCAGCCCAAGGTAGGCTTCGTAGGTCTGGCTGCCTGCCTCGGGGAAGTCATAGGCGATGAGACCGACCGAGTAACCAAGCCCCTCCGCGCCGGGGATGGCGTCCGAGTAATCCAGCGTGTAGTCGACCTCCGTGAACGCATTCTTTTCGTTGTTCACATTGGTGGTTTCAAGGTTTCCCCAGATCCCGAGGCTCAGATTTCCCAGACCTATGGTCGCGCTGGGCTGCAGCACCGGTTCGTCTGTCACGTCCTGGCCTCGCCAGACGTACTTGCCAAAATAATCCAGTGACAAGCCCACCGTGGGCGTAATTTCTGCATGCGCCACTGATCCGAACAAACAAATACCAACCAAACTCAATGCCAGTCTTACCTTCATGTTCATGTTGACTTCCTTAACTCAATTGGTTTCTTAAACAATGGTTTTCACGCTGTGCGATTACCACCAGGCTCGCCAGTCATTATGCAATGGCTGTGCCAGGAAGAAGAAAGAACCTAAGCCTAGTAAAAGAAGTGGTTTAAGCTATTTGGCTTGGATTAGCCGTTGAGCTTGCAAAATACAAAAATGTTCCACAAAACATAAAAACAACAGATATGTATTTATTGTAGTGTATGATAACAAATAGGTGTTGTTATGCGGGCGGGCAAAAAAAAAGGGCTCCTGCAGGAGGAGCCCAATCAAGTTTAAGACGCTTAATTTAATCAATTTAGAATGACATGGCCACGCCGATACCGGCATAGACATAGTCACTCTTCTGGGTTGCAGTGGTCCGCTTGATGCTGGAATCAAGCAATGACACATAGTTGCATGACACATTTAATGTGGCAGCCTCACACAGTTCCACAGGCACAGTGGCCGAAATGACCAGGTCATTGATGGCATCCACTGTAGTGCCCCAACGGGTAGCAGATCCATTGCTATTTCTGTCAGCCCAACCAAGACTTGCCGCCAAATCCAGCGATTTGACCATATCATCACTCAGGCCCATTTCGGAAAGATCCAAAGAGTGCGATATGCCAAAAGACGCGTAGAAGCCATCTGTGTCATCTATGTCGTAATAGAGTGTGGCTGTAGGATTCAGGATGGTGTCAAAACCGAGACCTGCGTAGAACTCAGTTGTGGCATTGGTCGGTCCTTTGGTCGTCGGGAAGTGATACAGAATGGCGCCTGCTGAGTAATTGACACCATCAACGCCGGGCAGCGCATCGGTGTAATCCAGCATGTATTCCACTTCACGGAATTCATACCTGTCGCTGTATTCATTCGCGGCTTGTGGATTGTTGTGGCCGTTCCAATTGGTCATGTCCATACTGCCCCACACACCAAACGTCAGCTTGTCCATACCCACAGATACGGCAGGCTGAATCGCGGGATCATCGGTCAGGACCTGACCACGCCAGATGTATTTACCCACATAGTCGATGGACACGTCCACTGTAGCGTCTTCCATGGCACTGACTGCACCTGCAGCAACCAACAGACATATAGCCACCCATACAAATTTGCTTCTCCGTAACATTTGCATTCCCCTTAAAACCACTCAACAATAATATATCTGCGACAGATAGCCATATCTGCCCCATTGACTCATTAAATTTACAGGCAATTGCGAGAGAAGTTCGCTCCCATACAATTGCGACATTTCCGTAAGGTTGTTACAATTCGTGAAACTCATATTGCTTTATCGAACAATACGCTCAAATTCTCAAATAATTATAGGTTGTTATATAGCAGAAATTGATTATGGATCAAACATTTTCCCATTCACCGAAAAATATTTATGCGTTGGACGCTCTGTACCGAATCAGCAACATCCTTGTAGCCGGCATGAATCAACGTCAGATTCTGTCAGAGGTCCTGGATGCCATGGACAGTGAACTGGGCATGAAGCGAGGGACAGTCACGCTGTTGTCCCCTGATCGTACTGAAATCATGATCGAGGTGGCCCATGGGCTCCCGTTGGAGCACACGCGTCGCGTTCGCTATCAGGTGGGAGAAGGGATCACGGGAAGGGTGATTCAAAGCGGGAAGCCTTTTATTGTGCCTCAGATTTCGAAGGAACCTCAGTTTCTGAATCGGTTCCAGCGGTCTTCCAAGATCGATGAGGAATTGAGCTTTATCTGTGTACCCATTGCCATTGGCCAGGACGTACTTGGTACCATATCTGTGGATCGGGTGTACCGGGCTGATCATCCTCTTGACGACGATATGCGTCTTCTCAGTATTGTCGCAAGCATGATTGCTCATGATGTGAGGTCGCGACAGGAAGAGGCCCATGCCCTGCAAGCCCTGGAAGATGAGAACCTTCGACTTCGAAATGAACTGACGGACAAGTTTCGACCGGAGAATATCATCGGCAATTCCAGTGCTATGAGGGACGTTTATGCAGAGATCCATCAGGTGGCCGTGAGTGACACTACCGTGTTGATTCGCGGGGAGTCAGGGACGGGTAAGGAATTGGTCGCCCACGCGATTCATTATACGAGCCCCAGAGCGGCCGGTCCTTTCATTAAGGTCAACTGCGCCGCTTTAAATGAAAATCTCCTCGAAAGTGAGTTGTTTGGCCATGAAAAGGGGGCCTTTACAGGGGCAGTACAAACCCGGCAGGGCCGGTTGGAAGGCGCCAATGGCGGCACGATATTCCTGGATGAGATCGGAGATTTCTCGCCCATTGTTCAAGTCAAGCTGCTGCGTGTCTTACAGGAGCGTCAATTTGAGCGTGTTGGCAGTAACAAAACCCTGGAAACGAATGCCCGTATTCTCGTGGCTACGAATCGCGATCTGGAAAAGGCTGTGGAGGAGGGCAAGTTCCGGCAGGATCTCTATTATCGAATTAATGTGTTCCCAGTGTTCCTACCGCCATTGCGTGACAGAAAAAACGATATTCTCCTGCTCGCGGATCATTTTGTTGAAAAATACGCGAAGAAGATGGATAAGGTGATTCGTCGCATCAGTACGCCTGCGATCAACATGATGGTCGCGTATCACTGGCCCGGCAATGTGCGCGAACTGGAAAACTGTATTGAAAGGGCGGTTTTGCTCAGCACGGACAATGTGATCCACAGCCACCACCTGCCCCCGACCCTGCAGACGTCCGATGCCTCTGATACGATTGGTACGGGCTCTTTTCGGGAACGGGTGCAGCTGTTCGAACGTGACATCATTGTGGACGCACTCAAGCGAACCAACGGCAATTTAACGTCTGCGGCGCGTGATCTGGGATCCACGCCCAGGATTATTACCTACAAGGTCAAGGAATTGAATATCGACTACAGACGCTACCGTCGGAGCAAGGGGTAAGGTCCTGCAATTTGAATGTAAAAAAAGGCCTTTTATGGTGCAAACTTGCAATGCACATAAAAGGCCTTCGTATTTTGGCTATGTCAGGCTATTTGAGCATGCCCATCAGTACCAAGCGGGCTTCTTGCTTGACCGTCAACACGGCGGCGAGTTTGGTTTGAGCAGCAGTCAATTCCTGCTGGAGTTTTTCTACGCCCTTGCGATATTCCGTCAATTTGCCCTTAATCTGTGCGGTGGTGGCACTTGGATTGTCGAGCAGTGTCTCCAAGTCATTTTGAGTTTTTGCCAAGCCTGTGAGGGGGGCTGCATCCTGTTGGCCTGCACCGCCACGTCCGCCACGGCCACCCATCATGCCGCGCATACGACCACCCTGCAGTTCGCGATTGATCTCCTGGACCTTGGTCAGCAGGGGTTGAATGGCCTTAATCTCATCAGCATCCATGCCCAGTTGCTCCATCATGCGCTCCTGCATTCTCTGCTGCATGGCTGCAGGGTCAAAGTTGCCCCGCATGCCTTGGCCGCCCTGGCCGCGTTGACCGCGCTGGCCCTGTGCAGGTTGTGCAAAGGCCATTCCGCTTGCCATCAGAACTACCAGTAAGACGATCAATCCGCAAATCAATGGTTTCTTTTGCATAACTCACTCCTTTTTATCAAATAATAGGTTCTAAATATTGTGTCTGGTGCATTGCGCACCTGGCTCTACCCAATAAGTGTCCTGGTTGACCTTTTGGTCACAAAGTGTTATATTTTTTTTCTACGCGTATAAATTTCGGATGATAGCGATGGTTGTTATGCAAAAAAGCAGGTCTGACTCCATAAAAATTGTGACCGAATGTCATAGAAGACCCACTTAACAGTGGAAACTTGTGGCATTATCCTGATTTGGCCGTGTTTTTTTGGCTCAGGATGGAAAGTTTCGCAGATATAAAAAGTGAATCAGCAAGACCGGCAAGATATAGATGATGCTCGAAATGGCAACCATGAGGCTTTCAGGCGTCTTGTGGAACGCTACGAAGCCGATATTTCGAGGCTCATGTGGCGGTTTACCCAGAGTGAGCAGGTTTGTGAAGAATTGGTTCAGGAGGCCTTTGTTGAGGCGTATTTCAGCCTGGACAGCTATAAATACAAGGCGCCGTTCCTGTTCTGGCTTAAGACCATTGCCACACGTGTCGGGTATCGGCTGTGGAAACGGCAGGCCAAAGAACGGCAATTTGTACAGATTGATTACGTGGCCGATATAGAAGCCCCTGAGGCCAAGGACAGCAGCGGTGATGTCAATCGGATTGTCAATGACTTGTTGGCGCAACTGGCGCCTGCGGATCGGATGGTTTTGACATTATTGTATTTTGACAAGTGTAGTGTTCGAGAAATCGCCGAACACATGGGCTGGAATCAGGCCCTGGTGAAGACCAGGGCATATCGAGCCAGAAAGAAGTTGCTCGGAATTGCCAATAGAATGCAGATTTGGGACGAACTAGAATGGATAACCTGAGAAAGATAGAAACACTTTTTGAGCAGGCCCGACTGGTCAACATGCCTGTATTTCACGTAAGTGATCAGGTCCTGGCTGAAATTGCGGCTCGACAGTCCATCCAGTTGAGACCGTGGTCCATTATGGCAGGCATTTCAGCGGCAGCTGCAGTCATTGCAGTGGTGTATACAGTGAACACCTGGATGTCAATGACCTGGTCATTGGCCGATATTTACGATCCCACCATATTGGACGTGCTTTTGTAAACGCCTCAGGGATGAAAGACAGATGTCTGACCTACTCGATGAAGTCAAGAGAACGCCTGTTCCGTTTCGCAAGAAGCTCACATTTGTGATGTTGGGCCTAGTGATTCTATTCTCAGGTTTTGGGATTGGTGCCAGTCTGACCTTCAACCAGTTGAAAGACCGGTTGAGACCGCCCACACCCATGCCGTCTTTTGTGAGGGACCACCTGGAACGCGTGACCAAGGAATACTCGCTCACGGCTGAGCAAAGGGACAAGGTCAAGCCGATTTTGGAGGCCTACCACGAATCATTCAGACAAATGTTCTCGGATTCCATGCAGAAGATGGCTGCTGCGAGAGACGGTTTGGTGGTAGACATGAAGCAGGTGTTGACCACGGAACAGTATGACAAATGGTTCAAGGACCTCCAGGAGCAGGAAAAGAGGCATTGGCAAAGAAGGCCATTTGACCGTCGAGGTGAAAGAGGTGATCGAGGAGGGCGTCGTGGCAGGGAGCGAAGTGGCCCCGGTGGACTGTCGCCCAGGGAAATGGATGCCAACAGGATGCCGGACCCCAATAGACCGCCAAGGTGGCGTCGGGATAGAGATCCATTGAACGATGCGCCTGGCCCTGAACCCGGTCCAGTATCCCTGCCATCGGAAGGACTCAAAACGGAGTAGACGGGTGATGATAAAAATGGGAGCGTCTTTTTAGATTTCTTATGAACGGTTTTTGACAAAAACCGCTACAATACAAAATACGGCAGGATTTCTCATCCGTCTAGCAGTTCAGATGGACGCCGCATCGTCTGGATGGCACAACACATGCCAAGGTGGGCAGGGTAAACAAAGGAAAAAGGGTAGGCATTGCATGGGTGACGCCAAGGGCCGGGGAATGCCCGTGCGGCTGTTTTCTTTGGTGCTTCATGTGAGTTTATCGCACTGTGAGTCTATCTATTTGATTTGAGCTATAGAACAGGAGAACAATTGGTGAAAACAGAGGTACAAGAGGGAAAACATAGATACCTGCTTCTGGCTGCGCGTTTTCTGTCTTGGGGTTTGGTCTTTGTGGTGGCGGCAGGCATGCTCAGTGGGTGCCGAAGTCGTGACCAGTACAAAGCCCTGGCAGATAAGGAAGTGTACCAGATCCTCCAGAATAAATGGCAGGATCAGTTCGGTGAGATGGGCAACTATCAAATCAATGAACCCAATGTCAGCATCACAGAGGCCTTGCCTCCAAGTCGGGAACTCAAGCTGGCCGAGGCCGTGGCCGTGGCCGTGTCTTACAGTCGTGAGTATCAGACACAGAAAGAGTCGCTGTATCGTTCGGCCTTGAGCCTGACAGGGACACGGCATCAATACGCCCGGCAATGGTTTGGTACGATCGATGCAGATTATGCACTGAGAAATGGAAGTGACAATATCACGGCCAACAGTAGTGCAGGGGTCAATCAGGACTACTTGATCGGTAATGGCATTCAGGTGGCCACAGGCCTGGCCGTGGATTGGTCGAGATTTCTGACAGGTGATCCCAGGACGTCACTCGGTTCCGTGTTGAGTGCCACCATCACCGCCCCGATCCTGGGTGCCGGCGCCGGTATGCGGGCCAGAGAGACCTTGACCCTGGCTGAGCGGGGTGTGCTCTACGACATTCGGTCTTTCAGTCGCCAGCGCAAGACCTTTGTCATCTCCATCATTAGTGACTATTACAACGTGCTGCAACAAAGAGACTCCGTGGCGATCCAGGAGTCGAGTTACAAACGTTTGATTGACTCCACCAATCAGCTTAGAATGGAAGTGGATGTGGGCCAGCGTGCACCCTATGACCTGGGCGAGGCTGAGCAACGTTTGTTGACCGCAGAGAATAACCTGGTCAGAACGCGTCAGAGGTATGAACAGACCCTGGACGAATTCAAGGTTCGCCTGGCCCTGCCCACAGAGGTGGACATTGCCTTGGCACAGGGTGAACTCGCCGCACTGGAAGAGATGGGTGTGAGTTTACCGGCCTATACGGAGCAGGATGCCATTGAGATGGCACTGGACAGGCGCCTGGACCTGGCCAACACTGTGGATTCCCTGGACGATGCGGCCCGTAATCTGGAACTGGCTGGTAAGGGCCTGGGTATGCAGCTTGACCTGATAGCCAGTGCCAATGCAGACAGCATGCCGCCCACACAGGCCGCACGCATTCAGTTTCATGAAGGGACCTATGGCTTGGGACTCAGCGCAAACCTGCCCTTGGATCGAAAATCGGAGCGCAATGCCTATCTCACTGCCTTGATTTCTTATAACCGTCAAAAGCGAACTCTCGAAGAGCAGATTGAAACAGTCAAGCTTGGTGTGCGTCAATCGTATCGCGATCTGGCGGAGACGGCAGAGAGTCATCGCATTCAAATGATAGGGTATGATTTGGCGGTCAAGCGTGTGGAGGTTGAAAAACTTTCTTTGAAGTATGGCCGCGGCACAGTGCGTTTGTTGCTGGAATCAGAGGATGCTTTGGTATCAGCTCGAAACAGTGTCGTAGCCGCCTTGGTTAATCATATGATTGCAAAGCTGAATTTCTTCAGAGATATTGGTGTACTACAGGTCAGACCTGATGGAATGTGGGAGCAAGTGACACAATGAGACATAGAAAGATGCACAAGAGAAATAATGCAAATGTGAAGGTTCGTCGCCAGGGCAAGGCACGCGGCTGGGTGGTTCTGCTGATCGTGGCTGCTGTGGTGGTCGGAGGGTACGCCGTCATCAAGGGCAGGAAGGCGGCTGGGGCAGGGCCTTCAATTGGCGGTACCTTTACGGTGCGACAGGATGATTTAACCGTCACGGTCAGTGAAGGCGGCAGTATCCGTGCGCACCATTCCATCCAGTACAAGTGCCAGGTGGAGAGCCGCGGTGCAGAAGTGACGATCATCAATATCGTCCCCGGCGGTACCTATGTGACACAGGAGGATGTGGACAATGGTATGGTGCTCGTGAAACTGGATTCTTCTCAGCTGGAAGATCAACTGGTTCAACAGCAGATGGAACTGGCCAGTGACGAAGAGAATGCCACGGCGGCCAAGGAAGCCTATGACATTCAGGGCATTCAGAATGAAAGCGACATTGCCCAGGCCAAGTTGGCCATCCGCTTCGCATTACTGGATCTTCAAAAATATCTGGGCGTGGACCTGGCCACACAATTGACTGCAGACGTCGACTCTGTGACCGACCTGACGGCTCATGCGGCACCTGTCATTACTCAGGTCATGCAAGATCCTAATGTGCTGAAAAGATCTGAAGCGGCCCAATTGTTAAAGGGATTTAGGGACGACATCGTTACCTCTCAGGGAAGTCTCGCCACGGCCAAGGCCAGAGCCGTGGGCACTTTGAAACTGTACGATGCCAATTATGTGTCGGAATTGGATAAGCAGAGGGATGAGCTCGCTGTGGTGAACAGTGAGTTCTCTGAGAGCGATGCCAGAGTCAGGCTCGAGCTGTGGCAGCGGTACACGTTCCCTAAAGACGCTGAGAAATTTCTCAGTGACTATATTGAGTCCCTCAGGGAACTGGAGCGGACCTTTGCAAAGTGCAGATCGCAACTGGCCCAGGCCCAGGCCCGCCTGAGCAATGCCAATCAGCAATTCGCGCACCAGGAAGAACGTGTGCGTGATTTGGAGCAGCAGATAGAATATTGTGTCATGCGTGCCAAGGCGCCCGGTCTGGTGATCTATGGCTCGGGTGACAGCGGCGATGCCTTCAGAATGATGCGTGGTGGGCGTGGCGGCGGCGGCAGTGGTATCATTGCCGAGGGTGAGACTGTTTACGAAGGTCAGACACTGATCTCCATGCCCGATACAGCCGCCATGGTGGCTGAGATCAGTGTGCATGAAACGGAAGTGGATAAGGTGCGGGCCGGCCAGCCTGCCACCATTGTGATGGACGCCTTTCCTGACCGTGAGCTTAAAGGACAGGTCCTTGAGGTGGCGCCGCTGCCGGATCAGTCGCGTAGCTTCATGAGTCCTGACCTCAAGGTCTATCAAACACTGGTCCGCATTGATGGGACCCATGATTTCCTGCGCACGCGCATGTCCTGTAAGGTGACCATCCTGGTCGAGAAGATCAAGAATGCGGCGATCGTGCCCATTCAGGTGGTGGCCAATCGACAGGGAGAGAAGGTCGTGTACGTGGCGAAGGGCTCGAGCTCGGAAAAACGTGTGGTGGTGACAGGCGCCTTTAACGACACCTTTGTGGAGATCAAGAGTGGATTGCAGGCAGGGGAGGAAGTGCTGCTGAATCCTCCGCTGTTTGCAGAGGGGATCAACACGAATGATGCGTTCAAAGATCAGGATGCCACGGTTCCTCGAACTGAAGCTCAACCTCGAGCCGCGATAGACCCGAATCGTGCCGGAGCCAGGCAGATGCCGGCAGGGATGGCGGAAGCCATGAAGAACATGGACCCGAATCAACTTCGTCAGATTCGAAATGCGATGCAACGTTCAGGTGGACCAGGCGACGCCGCCATGCCGCAGGGCATGGGGCAAAGAGGCCAGGGCCGTCGTGGTGGCGGTGGTCAAGGCCAGGGTATGCCCGGGGGCACCCCTGGACAGAGACGGCCAGGTCGTGGCGGGACTCCAGGAGGTCAGCCCAGTGCGCCTGCCAATGAATAAATTGATGACAACCGGGAATAAGACTGAAAACGCATTAAAAAAGGCAGGGCACAATGATACAGGCAGGTGAAACGCTCGATGTAGAAAAGGGCGAACCCATATTAGTGATGAAGGATCTGGGCAAGAGTTATCAACTCGGCTCGCACGAACTCAAGGTACTGCGTGACATCAACCTCACGATTCATCGTGGGGAGTATGTGGCCATTATGGGCCCCAGTGGTTCAGGCAAGTCAACCCTGTTGAATATGATCGGTTGTCTGGACCGTCCCACGTATGGCGACTATCTACTCGGGGGCCAGAGTGTGGCCACACTGGACGATGATGAGTTGTCCATGATTCGCGGCGCGCGCATCGGTTTTGTGTTTCAGTCCTTTAATCTGATTGCCCAGCTCAATGTGGTGGAGAATATTGAGATTCCCATGTATTACCAGGGCACCGGGGAAGCGGAGAGCAAGACGCGTGCTGTTGAGCTGGCCACGATGGTGGGCCTGGATCATCGCCTGGATCACCGCCCGTACGAGTTGAGCGGCGGCCAGCAGCAGCGTGTGGCCATTGCCCGTGCCCTGTCCAATGATCCTCTGATTATCCTGGCAGACGAGCCCACAGGCAACCTCGATTCCTCGAGCGGTTCGGATATCCTCGACATTCTCGATCGCCTGCACGGTGAGGGTAAAACGCTCATCGTCGTCACACATGACGAGCAGATTGCCGCGAATGCAGGACGCGTGATCCGTCTGTTTGACGGATACATTGACAAAGAAGAAATCAACAAACGGTAGCCATCTATGTTCACTTTTCGTTTAAAACGTACTGTAAAGCTGGGTGTCAAGAGTCTGTGGATGCATCGTCTCAGATCCACGCTCACAGCCCTGGGCATGATTTTTGGTGTGTCTTCAGTGATTGCCATGTTGGCCATTGGTGAAGGCGCCAGTCAGGACGCGCAGGACAAGATTGCCCAACTGGGCAGCAATAATATCATTGTCAAGACGGCGAAGCCCGTGGAAGACCAGTCGTCCATGGGCCAGCAGGAGACGCTCAAGGAATACGGCCTGACGTATGATGATGCCGAGCGATTCCGGAATGCGATTCCGGGTGTGCAGATCATTGTGCCGAATCGTCGACTCTCGCAGCAGGCTGCCTACAGACAACGTCGTGTTTCTATTGAAGTCATTGGCACTGTGCCCTGGTTTCCTGAGATCTCCTCCGTGAAACTCAAGTACGGCAGATTTCTCAGCATCACGGACATGAAGTACAAACAGGGCGTGTGTGTGGTGGATGAGAAAGTGGTCAAAGACCTGTTTGCTTTTGACGATCCCCTGGGTCAGGATGTCAAGATTCAAGGGGATTACTATCGCGTGGTGGGCATTGCGTCTGAGCAGAGTGCCACACCGGATTCTGCGGATATGAAAGAAGACAAGGTCAAGAGCAAAAAGGGCGCGGCCAAGGCAGGCGGGATCTACATCCCCTTGACCACGGTGAAGGACCGCTTTGGTGAACTGACTCTGCAGATGTCAGCAGGCTCCGGCAGGACCATGGAGCGTGTGGAGCTCCAGGAGATCGTGGTGCAGGTCGATCAGTTGGAACAACTGCTCAGCACTCGCCAGAGTGTCCAAACCCTGCTGGCCCGCTTCCACAAGAAGACCGACTATGAAATCGTGGTACCGTACGAACTCATGCGGCAGGCCAAGGATTTTCAGCGCATCTTCACCATTGTGTTGGGCTCCATTGCCGCCATCTCGCTGCTGGTCGGCGGCATCGGCATCATGAATATCATGATGGCGACCGTGAGTGAGCGGACCCGCGAGATTGGTGTGCGCCGTGCCCTGGGTGCCAAAAAGCGTGACATTGTGATTCAGTTCCTGTCCGAGACATTGCTCCTGACCCTGTCTGGCGGCATCCTGGGCATTGTGCTGGGTGTGGGGATTCCCTTTGCAGTCACGCGGTTCGGTCAGACGCGAACGATTGTCACGCCGGGCTCTCTGATCCTGGCCTTTGGCATCAGTGTGGCGGTTGGCATTACGTTTGGTTTGTATCCGGCCTACAGGGCTGCCAACATGGACCCCATCGAATCCCTGCGTCACGAATAAGCCTGAGGCATGGGGCCTCCTCGGCATGCTGTCGATACCAGCCAGTCTATACGACAGGTGCTGTCGCCACGCATTCGACCGGGACGCTCCACGCTCCTTCGTCGCTTTAATGGAACGTCCCATCCCACAATTTCTCTCGAGGCTTTACGTTCTCGAATGAGCGGGCTGGAGGGACGGTCATTTAAGTGAGGTACGAACGATGACTGTCCCGGTCGAGGCAGAGGCGAATGCAGCCCTGTGCTGAAAGAGACGGCTCGAAACCAAAATCGTTCGAAAACACAGACCTGCGACTATTGCAGTTGGTTTTTGATCAGCGTCACGGCCTCGGCCAGGGCTTTATCCAGACCCGCAGGATTCTTGCCGCCGGCCTGGGCCATTTGAGGCTTGCCGCCGCCACCGCCGCCCACCAGCGGGGCGATCTGCTTGACAATGTCACCGGCCTTGAGGCCTCGCTTCACCAGGTCGTCTGTCACGGCCACGATCAGCATGACCTTGTCGTCACCCTCTGAGAACCCCAGTACGATCGCGGCGCTGGATGCCTTTTTCTTGAGCATGTCCACAGCCGCCCGGACCTGGTCAATCGGGGCCGCGTCGATGCGCCCTACAATGACACTGGCCTCGTTGATCTTTTCGGCCTTGTCCAGCAACGCCCTGGCCTGGCCCATGGGATCGGTACCGCCCTGTTTGGCAGCGGCCTTGAGTTCCTTGGCCAGTTTCTTGTTGTCCTCCAGGAGCTTGGTCACGCGGGTTTCGATCTGGTCAGGTGACACCTTGAGCTGCGAGCACAGGCCGTCAATCATCCTGCTGCGTTCCAGCAGGTAGTGGTTCAGGCCTTCGCCGGTGTAGGCGGTGATTCGCCTGACGCCTGCTGAAATGCTCTCTTCCTTGATGATGGCCACGCCGCCGATCTGACTGGTGTTGCTTACATGCGTGCCGCCGCAGAATTCCCGGCTCACCGCGGTCGCCAGTTCAGAGCGGCTGCCGGCGCCAATGCCCACCACACGCACTTCATTGCCGTACTTCTCGCCAAACAGGGCCATGGCCCCGAGCTCCTTGGCCTGGTCAATGGGCATGACCGCACAGGTCACAGGCAGGGCACCGGCAATCTTGTCACGCACCAGGTCTTCCACCTGCTGCGTCTCTTCAGAAGTCAATGCCTTGGGATAGGTGAAGTCAAATCTGAGATACTCCGGACATACGAGGGATCCCTGTTGACGCACTGTGTCACCCAGGACCTGCTGCAGGGCCCACTGCAGGAGGTGCGTGGCCGTATGGTTTTTCTGACTGGCCCTGCGTGAGGCATCCACACGGGCCTTGACGCGGTCACCCACCGTGATGACGCCGTGTCCCAGCTTGCCCCGATGGATCACGCAGTCCGCCATCTTGTCCGTGGTTTCTACGGCAAATTCGAAATGGTCGCCCTGGATCACGCCGGAGTCACCGGTCTGCCCCCCGGACTCGGCATAGAAGCAGGTGGTGTCCAGAATCAAACCCAGCGGTCCGTCTGATCCTGACAGGCTCCCTGCCTGAGTCAGGCCCTGGGCATCGATCCATCCCACGACCCTGGCAGGGCAGGTGTCTGTGGTGTATTTCTGATCGTCGTCTGTCACGGGCAAGGCCACGCCCGTGAGGTTGGCCAGGCCTGTGGTGGCCTTGGCCCCGGCCCGGGCCCGTTCACGCTGCTGTGTCATCAGGTCTTCAAAGCCGGCCTGATCGATCTTGAGGTCGCGCTCGCGCGCCAGCAGCTGTGTCAAGTCCAGGGGGAAGCCAAAGGTATCGTACAATTGGAATGCATCTTCGCCGCGAATGATCTTGTCTTGAGACTGTTTGGCCCTGGCCGCTGCGCCGGCAAAGATCTCCAGACCCCGATCCAGCGTGCGCCCGAAACTGGATTCCTCCGCTTCAATCACGGTGGCCACAAAATCGGCTCTTTCCCGAAGTTCGGGGAAGGCATTGCCCATCGTGTCGGCCAGCACGGGTACGAGCCTGTGCATGAACGGTTCATTGGCACCCAGCACGCGTCCAAACCGTGCGGCCCGTCTGAGGATGCGCCGCATCACATAACCGCGTCCGTCGTTGGAGGGGGTGACACCGTCCGTGATGGAAAAGGTCAGGGACCGGATATGGTCGGCAATCACGCGGAACGCATTGTCTGTTTTATTGCCGAGTTTGGAGGTGTATCTGTGGCCTGTCAGATCCTGCAGGGCCGTGATGATCGGCATGAACAGGTCTGTATCGTAGTTGCTGGTTTTGTTTTGAAGGACCGAGGCGACGCGTTCCAGACCGGCGCCGGTGTCTATGTGTCTGGCACCCAGGGGCACGAGCGTGCCGTCTTCCTGTCGGTTGAATTGGATAAATACAAGATTCCACAGTTCAATGTACCGGGCACAGCCGGCATTGACCGCACACCGGTGACCGGGCACATGTGTCATGTCACAACGGTCCGGCCCCAGGTCGATATGGATCTCGCTGCACGGCCCGCAGGGGCCCGAAGCCCCCATTTCCCAGAAGTTGTCTTTTTTCCCTGAACGCACCACGCGGTCCGGGGAAATACTCGTCACCCTCGACCACAGGGACTCAGCCTCTTCATCCGGCGCAGAGCCGTCTTCGGTGTCACCGGCAAACACCGTGGCCCACAGGCGATCGGGATCCATACCGTAGACCTCGGTCAGCAGCTTCCAGGCCCATTCAATGGCCTCGGCCTTGAAGTAATCGCCAAACGACCAGTTGCCCAGCATCTCAAAGAAGGTGTGGTGATAGGTATCTATGCCCACCTCTTCCAAATCGTTGTGTTTGCCGCTGACGCGGATGCACTTCTGGCTGTTGACCGCGCGTTTGGTCTCAGACGTTTTGAAGCCCAGGAAGATGTCCTTGAACTGGTTCATGCCTGCGTTCGTGAACATCAGGGTGTCATCGCCCACAGGCACCACCGGGGCACTGGGGATAAATGTGTGATCAACCCCTTTAAAGAAGTCAATAAACCCACTGCGAATCTGTTCTGCCGTTAACATGGTTGTGTTCTCTTGGTTGAATGAATTAGGCTTCAGCGACTTCTTTTTCTGCTTCCGGATCTTCCAGGATGCCCTTGGCAATCAGGACCTTGGTCTTGATCTCTTCTGCGAGTTCCTGGTTTTCCTTGAGATACTGCTTGGCATTTTCTCGGCCCTGGCCCAATCGCATGTCACCATAGTTGAGCCATGCGCCGCTCTTGGTCACGATATCACCTTCCACGGCCAGGTCGATCAGGTCGCCCTCTCTGCTGATGCCGGAGTCGAACATGATGTCAAATTCTGCGGTCTTGAACGGGGCCGCCATCTTGTTTTTGACCACGCGGGCCCGCACGTGATTGCCCACGGCCTCACCCTTGGAATCCTTGATCGTGGACACACGTCTGACGTCGACACGGACCGAGCTGTAGAACTTCAAGGCATTGCCCCCGGAGGTCGTCTCAGGGTTGCCGAACATCACACCGATTTTCATGCGGATCTGGTTGATGAAGATCAGACAGGTCTTGCTCTTGCTGATCACGCCGGTGAGCTTTCGCAGGGCCTGGCTCATCAACCGCGCCTGCAGGCCCACGTGACTCTGGCCCATCTCCCCCTGTAATTCTGCGGCCGGGACCAGCGCGGCGACAGAGTCAATGACAATGATATCCACGGCATTGGACTTGATCAGCATCTCGGCAATATCCAGGGCCTGTTCGCCTGTGTCCGGTTGACTGACCAGCAGGCTGTTCACGTCGACGCCGATTTTTTTGGCCCAGGTCGTGTCCAGCGCGTGCTCTGCATCGATAAAGGCGGCGACACCGCCCACCTTTTGGGCATTGGCGACCGCATGCAGCGCCAGCGTGGTCTTGCCTGAGGACTCGGGTCCGTAGAATTCCACCACACGGCCCCTGGGAATACCGAAGCCGCCCAAGGCCAGGTCCAGGGACAGGGCCCCGGTTTGAATCCCGTCAATCTGGGTTCTCACAGAGTCGTCAATCTTCATGGTGGCCCCGGAACCGTACTGCTTCTCGATCTGGGCAATGGTCCGCTCCAGGGCCGAGTTCATGACAGGGGCCTGACTGTCCAGGGCCTCTACCTTTGATTTTGTTTTTTTGGTCGTTTTTTTTGTCTTTGCCATGCTATGTCTCCAGTCCAAACAGAATTTTCATCACGCTTCGCACTGTTATATTGTATTTTCAGATGCCCCAGTAAAAGGGATATGTATGTTCGCTGATTATCGGGCTGTGATCAAGCGCTAATTGGCGTGATTTTTGGAGGAAATGGTGACTGCCGAAAGATCCTTATCCCAAGAGATCATACGTGCCCATGGCAGCATAGATGGGGCCTTCCGGGGTGAGCTGACTGTGGTACACGGTGAGTGTGTCAATGCGTGTGTCACCGAAAACATGGCCTTCCCAGGGTTGATAAGCCCGTGCCAGGTCAAAACCGGTGCCCGGATTGCGCACGCGGCAGAGCGTCAGATGGGCAGAAAACCGTCTGGTTTCCGGGGGCCAGCCGATCTCGTCCAGGGCCTGCTCAAGATCCCGGTGCAGGGCTGCCAGGGGCTCGCTGCCCTCGCCGGTCCCGGCCCACAGGGTTCGGGCGCATCGCCCGCCGAAATGTCCCACGCCTTCAATGCTCAAGTCAAACGGCGCATGCCACTGGGCTGCAGTCTCGGCGGCCCGGCAGACGGCCACGGCTTCATTGTCCGGCACATCACCCAGGAACTTCAAGGTGACATGGATGAGATCCGGATGGACCCATTTGAGGTCCTTGCCTTTGCAGTCCAGTTCCCGCTTGATCGCCGTCTGAACCGTGCTCAACTCATGTCTGACCTCTTCACTGATCTCTGCTGCTA
>JAIPFM010000133.1 GCA_021736645.1 Phycisphaerae bacterium
AACATGTCGGAAGGGATGCAGGCCATTGCAGGCAATCGACTGCGAAAAATGATACAGATTGTCACGGACAATCGGGTCAAGGCCTGCGCGACCGGCGCCCTGGTGACCTCTGTCATCCAATCCAGTTCAGTGACGTCTGTCATGGTGATTGGCATGGTGAGTGCCGGACTCATGACACTCACACAGGCTGTCGGCGTGGTCCTGGGGGCTGATATCGGCACCACCATCACGGCCTGGATCGTCTCTATCAATGTCATCGATTACGGTCTGCTGATACTGGGGTGTTCGGGTTTTTTCTACCTGTTCGCCAAGAAGGAACGCATCCAGTTTACGGCCATGACCTTTATGGGAATCGGCATGGTCTTCTTTGGCCTGTGTCTGATGAAAAACGGCCTCCATCCGCTGCGTGATCAACCGGAAGTCCTGGCGTGGTTTTCCAGGTTCAGCCCGGACTCCCTGAGCGGTCGACTAAAGTGTGTGCTGGTCGGGGCGCTCGTGACGGCCGTGGTGCAGTCCTCGTCTGCCACAGTGGCCATCACCATCACACTGGCACGCAATGACCTGATCGGTTTTGACACGGCCGTGGCCCTGGTCCTGGGCGAGAATATCGGGACCACCATCACGGCGTACCTGGCCAGTCTGGGGGCCACCACCAGTGCCAGACGTGTGGCCTACGGTCACATCCTGACCAAGGTGATCGGCGTCACCGCCATGATCACCGTTTTCCCGATCTACCTCGGTTTCCTCAATCGGATCTTGAGTGTGGACCTCGACATTGCCAAGAAGATCGCCTTTGCCCACACCGTCTTCAATGTGATGCTTGTCGTGGGATTCCTTCCCCTGGTCACGCCATTTGTCAAGCTCCTGACCTGGCTGGCCCCTGACAAACCGGAGAAGGAGGAACCCCGGCTCACCTTCCTGGACCTGCGTATGCTGGACACACCGGCCATCAGCATCCAGCAGTCCTCAAACGAGATCGCACGCATGGGTGAAGAAGTTCTTGGCATGCTCAACACATTGAGACAGTGCGTCGGTCAACCGGATGACTTGCGGGATCGCCCAAAAGAACAGGAAGTCTTTGACAAGGAGAAGATGCTGGATGTCATGCAGAAAGAGATCATGGAGTTTCTCGGACATCTACTGACCGGCACCGTACCCCACGACATCATGGCTGAAGCGCGTCAGCAGTTGCGCATTGCAGACGAATACGAGTCTATCAGCGACTACATCGCCACCATCCTGAAACTCAGGCTCAAACGCCTCAACTTCAACCTGCCCCTCACCGATGAAGACAAGAGGGATATCTGGATCCTTCACGACCAGACCACAGACTACATCCGCATGGTCAATCAGGCTGTCAAACAGGGCAACCCGGATATCCTGCCCAAGGCCATGAGTCAGGGAGAGACGATTACCTACACCATGAAGGAAGCACGCCAGTCACACATCCGACGCGTGGAAGAAAAACTGACCCCGCCCCTGGCCTGCCTGATTATGGTGGATATGCTTCAATCCTACAGACGGATCAAGGATCATACCCTGAATATTGCAGAGACTCTGGCTGGGGAAAAATAGACACGGTTTCAGCGGTCTTTAACGCGTCGTGCCTCTTCCATCTCAAAGGTCAAGTGCTGCCTGAAGAGCGTCTGCAGCCGGTCGCGCGCCTCGGGGGAGTCACTCGCATGGATCAGATAGCCTGTGTCCTGCCCCACACCGTCACGTTCATAGACTCTATCCCCGGGCTTCACCTTGACACGAAACTCGCACGTACAGTCGTGTCCCCGGATAGATGCTTCGCCCTGAATCCGGGCGACAGTGCCGCAGCCGGGATGGAACACATCCACAGCCGCGTATTTCAGCAGCCCTGAAGGAAAATCAAAGGGTTCGTTCAGTTCCATGGCCACCAGGGCGGCCCAGGGATTGAATCCATACGCATAGGTCAGGGCATTCATGATATACCCACCCGGCGGTCGCAGCGCGATTTCGCCAAACAGCGGGCCCTTTTTTGTGAGGTAGACCTCCAGATGCGTCATGCCCCACTGGATCTTCAGGGCCTGGATCACACGGCGGTTCAATGACAGGATGGCCTCTGTCACCGCAGGCGTCAACACACCGGGCACATAATTGACATGACCCTTTTCAGCATAGTACGTGAGATTGGTAAACCGAATCTCGTAATCCTGCACAAAGGATTCCACACTGGCTTCAGGCGCTGCCACAAAGGCCTCCAGGATATGTCGGCCGCGTCCATTCAAATGAAGATCTCGGGGGCGATCAATGACAGTGATACCCTTGCCGCCCGACGACTTCCTGGCCTTACGCACCACAGGACCGCCTAACCGATCAAAGACCTCGGACGGTGTCCACTGGCGGGACTCCGCCAGAAACGGTGTCATGGGGATGCCATACTTCATGAGATAACGCTTCATCACCAGCTTGTCCCGACATCGTACCACAGTCGTGATCCTGGACAATCTCGCCTTGAAAAAGCGACGCGCCACTGATGCAGCCACGACAGCCGTTTCTGTGCCGGCAATCACATGCGTATAACAATCAGAGTCAAATTCCTGCTGGAGCTGACTTTTGATCCTGGCTTTCGACTGCCACAACGGGGCCACCACCACGCGCTGCGCATCGCGCCAGGACCGTGATGGCCTCTCCTGCCACACGGCATAGGGAATCCTGCGCGATCGCAGCACCTCAATCAGGCCCCGCCTGGGACCTACGACCAATACGCTGTAGTCAGACAACGATGCATCTCCAAAATCAAAGTCAGTTTGCCACATTTTATGTACAGGACCCCTCGCCCATATCAAAATAAAATCTTGAAAGAATCTTTGAAAATTTCACCTTTTTCGTACACCATGTCAAGTGTTCCGCTATTTCTCAGAAAATGGGTATGGCTGTGCTTTGAATATGTTTCAGAAAACCCAAGATGATGGAGATCCGATCCAGTGAGACTGGATGGAAAAAGATAATGATTGATCGACGTGTATCGACCAGGGCCTTTTCCCTGGTCGAATTGCTGACCGTACTTGCGATCATGACATTGCTCATGGGTGTGCTGCTGCCTGTCTTGGGCAAGGCCCGCACCACAGCACGCAGGACCGTCTGCCAGACCCACCTGCGAGGCATTGGCGCAGCCTTTCGCATGTATCTGGATGACAACCGCAACATCATGCCGTACGCAGCCCAGGTTCCGTCCATGGAACCCGATACACCCAGTATCACGGACGTCCTGCTCCCCTTTCTCAAAGACAGGCAAATCATGTGCTGCCCGGGCGACACGCAGGCCATGTGCGACCTGGCCGACAGACAACAGACCTACTTCGAAAAAGAAGGCACCAGTTACGAATATCCCTATGTCCTCAAGGGCCTGCCTGTCAACAAATCACTACTCGGCAAGTCCCTGGGCATCACCCACACGCCTATTCTACGAGACTTTGAGGCCTTTCATAATAAACCCGGTCAACCCGGCTCCATCAACGCGTTATTTGGTGACGGCCATGTCGGACCTCTGGAGAAACTCTGAACATGCCAGCCAAAGAAACGAAACACAAGTCCCTCTCCAAAATCCTACCGGTTGTGGCCATGGCGGTCATTGGACTCGCCAGCGTCTTGATGGTGACCCATCGCCACATTAATTCCACAGCCCACCTGCTGGCCTCTGCGCCGGACCCTGTCACTGCCACAGAGCAGGAGACCGTGGCCTTTATCGCGTCGGACTCATTTGGCAAGTTGAAACCCGAGGCCAAACAGGACTATCTGGAAAAGGCACGTCAGGCCCACGAAACCGATCCCAGGCCCCTCCTGCCCGCGACATCTTCGGCCTCTGCTTCCGCAAGTGACCTCATCACCAAGGCGCAAAGGGACAAGGCCTTCCAAAATATACTCCCCATCCTCAACCAGGTCGTCAAACAACGACTCGATGCCTATGAAGGCATGGCACCTCAAGCACAGCGCGCCCAATTGGATCTGTTCGTAGACCGCATCAAACAAATGCAATCCAATGGCTCAGAGGGATTCGATCCGGATCGCTTCAAACAGTTCCTGGAGCATGTCGATCCCTACACCCGAGCCAAGATGCGTAAGAACCTCCCTGCATTGGAACAGCGTATGCGGGAGCGAGGCGTATCCGTGCCCTGGAAGGCGACCGATATACAATAATGTCCGTCAGTCGGTAACCTTTCAGCCTGACGGGCGTCTTTGTTGTATGGACATTTGGCAGGATGCATGACATAATATCGGTTCGCAAAATCCAATGGAAGGATAGATGTGAAGGCCATAGATGTACAATCACTCACCAAACTGTACGGATCAGCCAGGGGCATAGATAATTTGACCTTCAGTGTTGAATCAGGCGAAATCTTTGGCTACCTGGGACCCAATGGGTCAGGCAAGACCACGACCATTCGCTGCCTGATGGGGATGCTCCGTGCCACGCACGGAGCGTGCGCAGTCCTGGGCGAACACGTTATACCAGGCAGGGCCACAGGCCACGACCGCATAGGCTATCTGCCGGGCGACTTCAAGATCTGGGAACAGCACACTGCGCGACGGGCCCTGAAAATGCTCGGATCACTGGGTCGCGCCAAGGCGTTTCTCAAGCGCCAGGCAGAACTGGCCGAACGTCTGGATCTCAACATGGATCGCCGTGTGCGCACCCTGTCCAAGGGCAACCGCCAGAAGATTGGCCTGGTCTATGCCTTCCAGCACCAGCCGGATCTGCTGATCCTGGACGAACCCACCAGCGGCCTGGATCCGCTCATGCGTCAAGTGGTCCTGGATCTGATCCGGGAAGCGGCCGAGGCCGGCGCCACGGTCCTGCTGTCATCCCATGACCTCAGTGAAGTGGCTGCCGTGTGTCACGAGGCCGCCATCCTGCGTGAAGGCAGGCTCATTGAACTGGCCCCGATTTCCAGTATCGTACAGCAGGGCCAGAGGCATTTGAAAGTCTGGTTCGCGCAGAACACACCCCTGCCCAACCTGCCAGGTGACATAAAGGACGCCGGTATTGTCGAACGCAGTGCCAACTGCCTGGAGATTGCCTATCAAGGATCCGCGGACAGAATCCTGAAATGGCTCGCCCAGTATCCAGTGGAACGTGTGACCACGCCGGAGACCTCTCTGGAAAATGCCTTTATGCAGTATTACCACAAGGAGGCCCGGCATGGCTCATGATAAACACACTCCGTTTCCCTGGCCCCTGCTGAGATTCTGGACACGCCAGACCTTTCCCACGTGGTTTGGCATGGCCGGGGTGATCTTTTTGTTTCAGATTGCGGTCTGCACCATTGTCCATGATGACAACAGAGTGCAGGCGTTTCTCCAACTTTTGAAGTTCTTGCCGCCCTTTATCAAATCCATGTTGGGTGGCGAGACCCTGCAGGCAGGCAATATCTCCGGGCTCATCGCCATTGGATACAACCACCCCCTGGTGATGATCCTGTACATGCTCTATGCCGTGGGCGTGCCCACCAGTCTCCTGGCAGGCGAGGTGCAGCGAGGCACCATGGAGCTCATACTCAGTCGACAGACCACCAAAACACAGGTCTATACCTGTGTCGGTCTGATCACGGTGATCGGCATGTTTGCCATGGTCCTGGTCATGTTCCTGGGCACCACAGCAGGCACCCATATGTATACGTTCAAACAGGATGTGCCCCTGGATGATTTCTTCAAGATCGCCATAAACGGCGGACTCATGGCCAGTGCCGTGGGCGGTATTGCCCTGCTTGCAGCGGCCTGCTTCAGACGCCCTGTGGCCGTGAGCGTGACAGTGACATACCTCGTACTCATGTATTTTACGTCCTTTGTGTCGGAATGGTGGCCCCGCCTGGCCTTTCTCAGCCCCGCCACACTGTTCCACTACATCAACGGCTTTGACATCTTTGTCAAACACGTGTGGCCTGTTCGTGACATGGCGGTGCTCGTGACAGTCATGATCGCAGCCACAGTCCTGGGAGGTATCGTCTGGCAGCGACGGGATTTGTCTGTGTGAATTCAGTCCCCTTCACACGTTGCCGCTCATGAGCAAGTCTGGACAGCCTCAAAGTGGTTTCTTGAAGTAAAAGACAGTCTTTGTGGTGGTTCCCGCTTTGGTGATGCCTGCCACTGACACCAGTTCCCAGCCCTCACGTCCCAGCCTATTAATATTCCTGCCAAGTTCGCTCTCCAGTGTCTCACCCAGGGTTTGGGTGAGTGCAAGATGTTGCCAACGGGTTGCGGGCGGCTGGCGAATGTCTTGCCCCTGGTCTTGGGCCAGAGCCTGCATGACAAGCCCTGTACAGATCATCAGGGCGAGCCCCATCAATACGTTGAATTTGTGCTTCTTCAGTATACCCATTTCTTTGACTCCTTGAATTGACGGTTGATTCGTCCCAAAGATGATGGCACAATACCATTCACTATATCAGTATACGGCCGAAGCCGAGGTCTTGCAAACGATGTCAAGACACTCAATCAAAGAGTGATCAGATCCTGAGACCATCGCTGTACTGAAATGAAACCACACATCTTTGGTGGTCAAATATTGCAGTTCACCTGACAAGCATGGTTTGCGTATGGCTCAAGGGCCTCTTCAACAATTTCTTTCAGCAAAAACTACATTCGGATAGACTAAAACCCTGTGCACAGGTGTTTCTAGTCTAGTTCATGAACAGATGTTGGAATTCTGACAAAGAGTGTGTTGTGACCCAAGATGACCTATTAATCCGGAGGTTTAACGCAGGCGATACAGAGGCACTCAAGGCCATTTATATGCAGTACAAGACAGATCTTATGGCCGTGGCCAGGGCTTTGTTGAATGATCAAACCCTGGTGGAAGATGTGCTTCATGACGTGTTTGTGCAGTTTGCCGGACTGTCCGGTCGTTTTAAGCTCAAGGGAGCACTCAAGGCGTATCTGGCGATTTGCGTGGCCAATCGGGCCAGGAACATGAATCGCACAGGCCGCCCCAGGGCGACCGAACGGCTTCAACCGGCGGGCGGTCAGACATCCGAGACCCCTGCACAGACTGCCTCGCAAGCAGAACAGCACCAGGCCATCAGCCTGGCCCTGGCTGACCTGCCTGATGCCCAGCGTCAGGTGATTGTCCTGCATGTGTTGGGCGCACTGCGTTTTCGTGAGATCGCCAAGACGCACAAGGAGTCTATTCATACTGTTCAGAGTCGATATCGTTATGGATTGAAGAAGCTGCAGTCTCTGTTGAACGGGAAGGTCGCCCATGACTAAACCCAAGCGAATAGAACAACTCCTCGAGCAGACCTACAGGCAGGCCGACGAACGGTCTGCCATGGATGAGCGAATTCTCAACGAAGCCTCCACAATCATGAAACAGGCACACCAGGCCAACCGACCTGTGAGCACTGTTTCAGTATGGAGACGTATTATGAGACACCCCATCACAAAAGCAGCGGCCGTGTTGACACTGTGTACAGGCCTGATCTGGATGAGCTGGCAGAGCCCGTCCAGCCACTCCAATGAAACAGCCTCGACCTTGTCATTCTTTAAATTGATCACCACAGCCTGTGCTGCTGAACAGGGCCTGTTTGCAGGTGATACTGTGGTGCACATCACCCACGAAATCACATTGTATCCCAACCCTGATGCATCGGACGTCCCTGCCCAGCTCAAAGAACTCGTCAGATCCAACTTCCAGCTCGACAAGAACGAGACCTTTTGGCGCGCCTGGTTTACCAGTTATGCCCAACTGCCCATTCACACACTCAAGCCGGACGGCAGACTGGGCTGGCATCTGCTCGAACTGTCCGAGGCCACGGACCAGGCCTGCATCGTTCAGGAGCATGTGTGGTATGATCCGGACACGGGCTGTTTTGCACGCCTTTTCAAGCAGGCAGATCTCATCCTCCTGGCCGTGGGTTTTGATGGTGAAGCCCTCTATTCAGCGCAGGCTGACGAGGATGGGAAGTTGAAGATTCTGCGTGACCCCATTACCGAGTCCTTCAGGCTGCCGGACAACCCTGCAGAGTATCTGGGGATTGCCACCACGTTCCAGGATACCGTGGACATGATGAATCTGCCGCCTGTGGAGGCGCGAGCGCGCAGCCCCCTGACAGACGGACACGAGGCTGACGTGTATACCCTGCGATGGCCGGACACGGACGCCTCTCACGTTTTCACGGTGGATGCCCAGACCCGAAGAATCGAACAGATCGAATCCTACGTGAAGCAGACGCGCGTGCAGCAGGTCCGGAGAATCTCGTCCGATACCGCAGAGTCCCTGGAATGCTCGTGGCATCTGACCGAACTTGCGGGCCAAAGTACGTCACACCCTTCCGATGCCGTGATGATCGAGGGATCGGTCACCATCACACCGCAACAGATGGTGAACCGGTCGGACATCGACATGTTCGTGTTTGGCAGGCGTCCTGACTTGATCGAGGACCAAACCATCACAGAGACCCTGGACAAGGCCAGTCCCCTGGGCCGCATATTCACGGTGTTCGGCCAGACAGGCCACGGCCTTGACGCGGTCCTCATCCAGGGCCCGACAGTCCATCAATACATAGAATCGGCCTTTAGCATGGCCCAAAAGGCCGCTTTCCGTTGGACACCCACGCTGTTCACAAACAATCGGTTCAAGGTACGCAATACCGGCTACGGGCGTTCGCAACAGTGGTGGGCAGGTCTGGCATTCAAGTCGTACGGTGTGGAGGTGGCGCAAGCGTGCAGCACGTATGTGCTTGAATCCCCCTTGAATACCAACCTGGTCCTGTGTGTCAACGGACAGGTCACGGATCAGGAACTCAAGGCCCTGATCGGGACACTGGTGCCTGCAGCCCTGGCATCCGATCCCGATGCCCAGGTGGACTGGTACATGAACACAGACCTGGATGCAGCCACGTATCAGGGATTTGTACCCGGTGAATTCCTGAAGGACTGGCTCGTGCTGGGATCCTTCCCCGTATTTGAGGGAGAACCGAATTTCACGGAGAATTTCAGCGATAATGACACACAGCTCTTGGCCTTTGACCAGGACCCCTTTGACATCCATGCCTTCGAACCCTCGGTCACGGTCCAGGACCAGACCCGTTACTGGGAACACTACAGGTCCCCTGCTGACATCGTGGATCTGGCCTGGCCCCTGGGACAGCAGAACTTCGCCAATGCCTATGCCCTGGCACGTATCGAAATGACCGAAGACACACCCGTGCTCCTGGCCGTGGGTGACGACGATCGTATCAAGGTCTGGGTCAATGAAGAACTCGTGCACGAAGACCGGGATGGGGGTCATCTCGTACCGGACAAGGCGTTCGTGCCCGCGACCCTGAAACAGGGTACCAATGACATCCTGCTCAAGATCCAGAACGGCATCACAGAATGGCAATTCACGTTCAGGATCTTTGACGCCGACTACAATCCCCTGGCCCTGATCAAATCGCCCACGCCCGAGTCAGTGACCTACCACGGGCTCAACCCCGGTGAATTCATGAAACAGTGGCTCCTGCTGGGGCCCATCCCCCTGTTTGATGATCCCAACTTTCAGGACAAGGCGCTGGAAGAAGCCGCGTTCAAGATCGACCATCTGCCAGCCTATGACACGTTTGTCCCTGCCGTCGACATCAATGACCAGACCTTCACCTGGCAGGCGTACCAGTCCTACACCGGTATCGTGGACATCCATCGCGCCTGGCCCCAGGAGGCGGTAAACGAACAGGTGGCAGCCTATGCCTGGGCCCAGATCGACATGCCCGAGGACACGCCCGTGCGTCTGGGCATTGGATCCAACGATGCAGTGAAGGTCTGGCTCAATGGCGACCTGATCCATGACCACTGGATCAACCGTATGGCAGTGCCTGACTCTGATGTCGTGGAAGCCCTGCTGCGCAGGGGCAGCAACCAACTGGTCATCAAAATTCAGAACAGAACCGAGAGATGGAGATTCTGCTGCAGACTGCTGCAATAGGCACAGCCATTGATGTTTTGCATTCATTTACCTGTACCATTATGTCCGGCCTGGCAAAACACCTGGGAACTACAGCTTTGTTCAAGACAATATCTTTGAGCCCAAGCTGAATGTCCGGGCCTGCGCCGTGGTCTTTTTTGGTGCCTGCGGTTCTCTGTCCGATGCCGCCATGGACTTTGCTGTTCAATCGGGCGCACAACACATCCTGTGTCGTACCTGTTGTCACGACAACATTGGCGGCAATACGGTCATTGTGAAGAGACCCAGCACCATCAATCGATTGTTCCGCCTCAAGAATCTTATTCATCAGACATGGACCCATCATGTACCGGGGCACTACTTTTCCAGCCAATATACATGGCATGACTATCCCCGCAGCCAGGCAGCCGGGAAACTCAGTCATAGCGGTGAATTCCTGGAAATTTGCCAACATTCCGTAGACAGTGACATCTGCAGGGCCCTGATCGACCTGGACCGGTCTCTGTATCTGGCTGAACACGGATACCAGGTCTGGACAAAAGGGGAACTAATAGTAGCCGTCAACACACAAAGCCCAATGACGATTGACAAGCACGGTTAATCCCCCGTAACCTGGGTGTCTTCTTTGGTTAACGCCCCCCCTTATGTACACACTTACAGGGTAGGGTTATACCCCATATACAAAGGGTGGCCCCTGGCATAGGATCAAAGGTACTTACATATTAAGGAGGCACATGGGTATATCCCGCCAATTTGGATAGAAATGAGAGTTCCTTAAGGAGTGTTGAGACATGAGCATGAATAATATTAGAACCTCTGCACGCCTTCTTCGGTTCACGGTCATGGCCACACTGAGTCTTACCGTTGCTGCTGTCATGCCAGGTTGCAGCACCAAACAGCATAGGGTGGGCATTGTTTCACCCACAATCTATGAGACAACTGAAGCCGAAACTGTGACTGCCTCGATGGCGGTCGGGCAACCCGCCCCCTTCTTTTCCTTGCCAAATCAAGATGGAAAAGCGGTATCGTCTGCCAATTTGAAGGGATCTTGGATAGTTCTGCACTTCTATCCTGAAGAGGATACGCCCGAATGCGTGTGTGAGGCAACAGAGTTCACGGATCGGCTTTCAGAGTTTCGAAAAATGAACGCCCGTGTCTTCGGGGTAAATGCGGACACCGTTGAAAGCCATCTGAATTTTCGACATAAATACGGATTGGAATTGGACCTTCTCAGCGATCCGGAGTACCGAACGATGCGACAGTACGGTGCCCACGTTGATACACCTTTTGGAAACACTAATGCCACACGCATAGTCCGAAGTACATGCCTTATCGACCAGAATGGACATATTGCCTACCATTGGCCAGAGGTGAGACCTCAGGGACACGCTGAGCGCGTTAAAGATAAACTTGCCCAATTACAGTATGGGGCGACCGTCACGTCCTTGGACAGTGAATTCGATATATTTATAATGGCCACGCTGTTCAATATGTTTAGGTAGCGGCAAGACTCCCTGCACACTTGAGGGCAGACACCTTTGGCGATTCTACATGCCAAGGCCTGAAAAACTAGAGTTCGACCCTGTGGCAAAAGCCATTTGAGTGATATTGCCAAAGTAGAAAACACGTCATCTCAAGATGGGTCTTTTGAACCTGAACCTGATTCACGATGGGTGGTGACCTGAACCCGATTTTCAATAATGCCCGCTCCAATGGCGTACCGAGTGAGGCCCGCTGTGTCATGCAGGCCCAGCTTCTTCATGAGGTGTTGTCTGTGCTTTTCCACGGTCTTGATACTGATGTCAAGTGCTTTGGCAACTTGTTTGTTTGCCTTGCCTTCGGCAACCAGTTGCAGCACCTCCATTTCACGAGATGTCAGCGTGGGACGCCTCCGCTTGATCCCTGTACCTTGATCAGGTAAGTCGGGATAGAGCTCGCTCAGGCGGCTGGCAATGGAGGGGCTGAAAAAGGGTTTTCCCTGATGAACTTCCCGGATTGCCTTGGACAGGACAAGGGCGGAGGTTTGCTTGATAAGGTAACCTGCTGCACCGGCCCGGATGACCTGCTCAATGTACTCGTCATCACTGTGCGCAGAGAGGATGAGTACCTTGGTTGCAGGCAGCAATTTGACGATTTGCCGCGTGGCCTCCATGCCATTGAGCCGCGGCATGGCAATGTCCATCACAACGACTTCCGGCCGGAGTTTTTTGGTGAGGGACACGGCCTGATGGCCATTGTCTGCCTCACCCACGACTGTGATGTCGGACTCGGCCTCCAGTAAGGCCAGAAGCCCTTGTCGGACTATCGTGTGATCGTCAGCCAATAGAACGGTAATTTGCTGCATGGAACCTACCCTTTAATGCTGGTTACAAATGGTATTTCAACGCGAATTAACGTGCCCAGCCCGGCTTTGGATTCAATGACAAAAGTGCCGCAGATCATCTCCACGCGCTCGCGCATACAGAGCAATCCCAATCGTTTGTACTTGGCAGCGGATAATATACGTTTGACCTGAAAGGACCGGCCATTATCTTTTATTTCCAGACAGACAGCGCCCTCGGTCCTCCGGAGGTTCACTGTAACCAGGCTGGCTTGAGCGTGGCGAACCACATTGGTGATGGCCTCCTGAGCGACACGATAGAGCACCGTCCGTTTGTCATTGTCCAATTCCTCAACCTTGCCGCGGGTGAAGCTCGTGAATTGGATATGGAGACCCGTGCGTGTCATCACGTCCTTTATATAGGATCGCAGCGCGGGGATCAGGCCCAGATCATCCAGGAGTGTGGGACGCAATTCTCGGGCGAATTGATGCACAATGTCTACCGATTTCCCCACGACTCGTTGCGTGGCAGTGATTTTTTCCTGGCAGCCTCTGGAGCCGAGTCCGGCCTCTTGCTTCAAGCTTTCCAGATGAACATTGACGCCTGCCAATATCTGGAGGATTTCATCATGAAGTTGACGGCTGATTCGACGTCGCTCGTCCTCCTGCGCCTGCAAAACTTGATGGGACAGGTGCCGCAACTGGTTCTGCAATTTAAGAGACTTCGTTAACAGCCGACCGGATTGCTGCTCACTTTTCTTGAGGGCGCTTTCCACTGCCTTGCGCCGATTGATTTCCTGGGTCAACTCTCGGTTCGCAGTGGCCAGCGTCTCCATGCGGCGTTGTGCCTCCTCACCCCGTTTTAAAGGCGTAATGTCCGAGACTGCCAGTCTGCATTGAGATCCTCCGAGGGAGGCTGCGGATACGGCCTGAAGGTCGGCCCAGAAAGAAGTGCCATCCTCTCTTTGAAGTTCAACTTCGCACACCTGTTTTCCGGACCTGGTGAAGACTCTCTCAAGAAAGAACGGCAAGATCGGCTGACTTGTCGGCACCACAAAACGTGATAATCGCCGCTTGACCAATCGGGACCGTTCCACACCGAGCAAGGCAGCGCCTGTCAGGTTCACCTCATGGATCAGACCCTGTTCATCGATGGAGAAATAGCCCACCGGGGCAAAATCGTAGAGGTCGGTGTATTTTTCCAGTCCCGCCTCCACCTCATCCCTGGCATGCTGGAGTTCTGCGTTCTGCAGTTCCAGTTCGATCTGGTGGACCTGCAGTTCATGAAGGAGCCGCTGCAAGTCGGCTTCGGTTTGGGGCTGGCCTGTCTTCTTCTTCTGCTGCTTTTTGAGGAGAGCCTCCGCACGTCGTCGCAGTTCGGCGGCATCGGTAAAGGTGTTTGGCTTTGCACTCATGGTGAGGCCTCTATGGCTTGTCGGATTTCGGTGCTTTACGGACGCGATTCTTTGCCTTATCCAGACGCGCAGATTGTTGGGCCACACGTCTTTCCAGACCATCTTGCTTGTCCCGCAATTCCGCTTCGAGCGACTTCGCCCGGGTGATGTCCGCAAAGGTGATCACCACGCCGTCAATCCGGTTGTCCAGGGTGCGATAGGGCATGATCCTGACTGTGAACCAGCGTCCATCATGCGTGGCAATCGATTTTTCTGTGGATGCCAGCGTGCGCAGCACCTCAAATGCATCAGCGGCCAGATCCGGATAGTGCAAATCCGAGGCGAGGTCGGTAATCGGTCGACCCACGTCAGCGGCAATGAGCTTGATGATCTTCGAGGCCTGAGTGGTGAAGCGTCGTATGTGAAGGTCGTTGTCCAGGAACATGGTGGCAATATCCGTGCTGTCGAGTAAATTCTTCATGTCGCTGTTGGTCGCAGAGAGATCGTCCACCTTGGCCTGCAACTCGGTGTTTACCGTCTGAAGTTCCTCGTTCAGGGATTGCATCTCTTCCTTGGAGGTGGTGAGTTCTTCGTTGGTGGACTGGAGTTCTTCATTGGTGGACTGCAATTCCTCGTTGGTGGATTTGAGTTCCTCGTGCGAGGTCTGCATCTCTTTGCGTGTGATCTGCAACATCTGGCGGACCTGCTGGAGCTCCATCTCCAGTTCTGCCGTTCTAGCGGTGCGGCGTGCAGACGTCTTACGCGACCGGTCCGGTTCTCTGGTTTCTGCAGGTGCGGCCACGTCGGTAAAGACGATCATGATCAATCCCCGAAGTGCCTCAGGTTCATCGAGCGTCTGGACCGTCAGATCCAGGCACTGTTGCCCACCGTTGGTCCCCACCTTGAGTCCCCGGAGTGTCACGGCATCTTTCTGCAAGAGCGCCGCTTGAAAGGCATTGGCGACTTCAAAGCGAAGGCCTTCACGGGCCATGGCAAAGATATTCCAGTTGGCCTTGCCGGCTGCGGGTTCCAGATACTTGCCGGTCCTGCCGCTGACATACAGGATGTCACCCTGATCGTTGACGAGCACCGCAGGCGGGGCAAAACGCTGCAGGATCAACTGATCCGCCAGGGACTGGAGACTCAGGGGGGGGCGTGTCACTGGGGGCATTTCAGTCGCGCTGTGTACCCCTGGGGTAAACGACGAGGGAAACTCGACAGGCGTCTGGTGCAGGGTGGACTTGCTCCGCTGGAAGATCCTTGATTGGCCGACGAGTGGTGCAAACAGGTCTGTACAATTGCCGATGGTTTCTGCACTGCCGAGAAACAGGATACCGCCGGGATTGAGGCTGTAGTGAAAGAGCGGAAAAAGCTTTTTCTGCATCTCCGAGGCCAGGTAGATCAACAGGTTTCGGCAACTCAAAAGATCCAGCTTGGTAAAGGGCGGGTCCATGATAAGGTTCTGCGGCGCAAAGATCACCATCTCCCGGATGTCCTTGTGGACTCGGTAGCCACCATCCTCCTTGGAAAAGAATCGGCTCAGTCGCTCCGGTGACACATCCGCGGCAATATTGTTGGGAAAAAGCCCCTGGCGGGCCTTGTCAATGGCATCCCGATCCAAATCGGTCGCAAAGATCTGCAGGGTAAAGCGACCTTTGGGTCTGGCCTGCTCCATGGCCTCCTTAAACACCATGGCCAGGGAATAGGCCTCCTCCCCGGTGGAGCAGCCCGGCACCCAGGCGCGCATGGCCTGGCCGGGCAGTCTGCTCGTAATCAGTTCCGGCAGGACCTGTTCACGCAACTGTTCCCAGGCCACGGGATCGCGGAAAAAACTGGTCACGCCGATCAACAATTCCTTGAAAAGAAGCTCCAACTCCTGGGAGTTTTCCTGCAGGTAGCGCACATAAGAGGCAATCTTGTCAATCTGGTGAAGGTGCATGCGACGCTCGATCCGGCGGTACAGGGTGTTCTTCTTGTACAGGGAAAAGTCGTGGCCCGTATGCGATCTCAACAGGATCACGGTCTTCTCCAAGGCGCTCTGGGTCTTGTCTTCCAGGGGGTGCTCGGGCCTGGTGATCAGAGGGGTACGCTGCAGGTAGGCCATGATCCTCCCAGGCAACTCGTCCACCGGAGCCACAATATCGGCCAGGCCTGCCTCAATCGCACTGCGAGGCATGCCGTCGAACTGGGCTGTAGTGGGCTCCTGTACCAATACGACGCCTGCCCTCTCCTTAAGGGCGCGCAGGCCCAATGTGCCGTCTGAGCCCATACCCGAAAGAATCACGCCGATGCTGCGTCCCTGCTGGTCCTGGGCCAGGGCACGCAAAAAGAAATCGATGGGCAGACGCAGTCCCCGGGGGGCGGCCGGCGCGAGCAGGTGCAGAACCCCATGCAGGATAGACATGTCTTTATTGGGCGGGATGACATACACGCAGTCCGGTCGCACCTTGGTGCGATCCTTGACCTGCATGACTTTCATGTCAGTGGCTTGCTGGAGGAGTTCGGGCATGATGCCTTTGCGCGTCGGATCCAGATGCTGAACAATGACAAAGGCCATGCCGCTCGCGCTGGGCACATGTCTGAGGAACCGCTCCAAGGCCTCCAGTCCCCCGGCAGAGGCGCC
>JAIPFM010000134.1 GCA_021736645.1 Phycisphaerae bacterium
GGGGCTGCGGATAGCTGACGCTAAGAAGCTCAGAGGGTAAGAAGGTCGGAAGCTGAGAACTGAAAGCGGAAGGCGGAGGGACTGTCATTTCAGTGAGGCACGAACGATGACTGTCCCGGCTAATCGCAGTCGATTAGAAGCCCGCGCAAAGGCCGAACGGTACGAAGCGCTTTGCTGCAGGAGGTGTAGCCACGGACCTTGGCCTATTGCGTAGCAAATATAGACAGCCCGCGAAGCGGTTCAACTACCTAACACCTAACACCTAACACCTAACACCTAACACCTAACACCTAACACCTAACACCTGAGCGAAGCGACTCAGACCTACCGGATCTCGACGCCTGCGTCCTTGAGGTGTGCCTTGACTGCGTGGATGGGGACTTCCTGTCTGTGGAAGATACCGGCTGCGAGTGCCGCTTCCACGTCCGTTTTTTCAAAGACCTCAGTGAAGTGCTCAACCGTGCCTGCGCCGCTGGAGGCAATGACCGGGATGGTGACCGCATCGCTGACCGCCCGGATCAACTCGATATCAAAGCCCGAGTTGGTCCCGTCCCTGTCAATGCAGTTGAGCAGGATCTCCCCGGCACCGAGGTCTTCACAGGCCCTGGCAAAGGTCACTGCGTCGAGGTCTCGGCCTTCTCTGCCGCCCTTGACGGTGCATTGATACCAGCAGTAGCGCTCGCCATTGGGACCGGGTTCGGCCGTTTCAATCACGTGGTGGGGTGCTGCTTCCGGGCTGGTGACATACACGCGTCTCGGATCCACGGAGATGACCACGGCCTGGTTGCCGTATTTGCGGGAGATCTGTTCTATGGAACTGGTCCCTGTCTTGATGCCGGTGCGGAGATAGTCTTCCACGATGGTGACTGCGTCACTGCCAATGGAGATCTTGTCCGCGCCGGACCGGAAGTACTCGTGCGCCACGTCCAGGGCGCTGTAGGTGTGACCGTCCTTGTCCGTAAAGGCCCGGATGCCGCCGCCGATGGTCAGGGGGACGAACACGTTTTCCGAGGTCTGCTTGAGCACCTCGATCATGGGCATGTCTTCCAGGGGAAAGTCCCGGAAACCCGTGATGTTCAAGAAAGTGACTTCGTCCGCGCCCTCCTGGTAGTAGCGGCCTGCCAGTTCCACGGGCTTGCCGAGATTGCGGACTTCGCCGCCCTCGCGCACGTCATACTGGTCACCCTTGGTGACCACAAGGTCCCCGGCATCATTGGAGCGCACATCCAGGCAGGCAATGACGCGCTTGGCCAGCTGTGTGGCAGGGCCGTGGAGCGGCATGGTGTTGTTGGGCTGCGCGTCCGTCTCAAGGAAGTTGCGGAAGAGCTGAAGACCGAGCTGACCGCTCTTTTCCGGGTGAAACTGAGTGGCCACGATATTGCCGACCTGGACACTGCTGGCAAATGCATAGGCATAGTCAGTGAAGGTCAAAACGACACTGTCGCTGTCTGGGACCACGTGAAAGGAGTGGACAAAATAGAATTTCTCCTGACCGGTGAGGTCGTTGAGCAGTCTGGAGGATTGTCTGGCACGCAGGCCATTCCAACCGATGTGAGGCACGGATAGCTCTGTGCTAAACCGTTTGACTGTGCCCGGAATGATGCCCAAACCCGGAACGCCCGGCGCCTCTTCGCTGGAATCAAACAGGACCTGAAGGCCCAGGCAGATACCGAGATAAGGTCTGTCTTGTCGGAGGTACGCTTTGAGCGGCGCCGTATAGCCCTTGTCGTTCAAGGCCGTCATCATGTGGCCAAAGTCACCCACGCCAGGGCAGACCAGTTTGTCTGCATTCAGGATGTCGTCGGCGTTTTGGGCCATGTGGACTGTGCAGCCCAGCTTGCCAATCGCGTTGACGACACTCCTGACATTGCCAGCACCGTAGTCTAATAGTGTCACAGCCTTGGGGGCCATTTCAAATACCTCATAGAAACGAACATGTGAACAAAGATGAGAAGCATACCAGATCTGGCCTTCGATTTCTATGACATAAAAAAGAAGAACCAGCCCCTAACCCCTAACCCCCAAATCCTAAACCCATCTCAGCCAAAGTTGAAATGCTTGACCACGGTCTCATGGATGGTCCAGGTGCAGACCAGACCCCTGGGGAATTCGACCCTGTCTCCGGCCTGAAATGAGACCGAATCATGGCTGTCCGAGACCGTGACCCTGCCTTCAAGCAGCAGACAGGTTTCCTTGTCTGTATAGGTCCATTCGAACGTACTCGGGTCATGACGCCAGATGGGCCAGGTGCAGCACTTAGACTTTTGTTCCGACGTGGGTTGACTGACCAGGATATCCTTGACCGTTGGCATGCTGAAACTCCTACTGACTGTATATGATTCAACCACAATATGGATGTCCAGATTGTAGGGCATGGCCCCAGATAATAAAGAAAAAAAACGGCCGTGGGACGTGAAAAGAAAACCCCTTGTGCAGAGGGTTTCAGCACAAGGGGTTGGTTATGTCATCCAGTGAGAATCAGGCGATCGCCTTATTCTCCTGATGGGGGCATGGGGATCTGGAAGGTATCCGTATAGGGCCCTGAACGCTCATCCGGGGCATCACCGATGTCCTTGATGGTGTCACCGTCAGCCGCCTTGGCCTGATCTTCAGCAGCCCATTGCACACGACGCAGACTCAAGCCGATTTTGCGGGCTTCAGTGTCAACCTTGAGGATCTTGACTTCCACTTCCTGGCCGGGCTCCACCACATCCTGGGGCTTTTCAATCTTGTGATCAGCCAGTTCGGAGATGTGCAGCAGACCTTCGAGTTCGTCTTCCAGTTCCACGAAGGCGCCGAAGTTGGTGAGCTTGGCAATCTTGCCCTTGATAATGTGACCCGGGATATAGGTCGCAGGGATGGCATGGATCCAGGGATCTTCCGTCATTTGCTTGACACCCAGGGACACGCGGCGTTTTTCTTCGTTGACTTCCAGGACCACGCATTTGAGTTCCTGATCCTTGTCCAGGACTTCACGCGGATGCCCGTACTTGCGTGTCCAACTCAGGTCCGACACGTGGATCATGCCGTCGATACCCGGCTCGATCTCCACAAAGGCCCCAAAATTGGTCAAGCTGCGAACCACGGCATTGACAATGGTGCCTGCAGGATATTTCTGGGCAGCCACGGACCAGGGATTGGTCTCTGTCTGCTTGAGACCCAGAGAGATCTCCTGTTTTTCCTTGTTCACGCTGAGTACCACGACTTCGATGTCGTCGCCCAGGTTGACCATTTCGCTGGGGTGCGCCAGTCGCTTGGTCCAGCTCATTTCGCTGATGTGAACCAGGCCCTCGATGCCGTCTTCCAGACGCACGAACACGCCGTAATTCATAACATTGACGACCTTGCCCTGCACGCGAGATCCCACAGGGTATCGGTTCTCCACGTCGTCCCATGGGCAGGAGGTCTTTTGCTTGAGACCCAGAGAGATCTTCTCGTTTTCCTTGTCCACGCCGATGACAATGCAGTCAATCTCCTGATCCAGGTGCACGACCTCGGACGGATGAGAGATTCGGCCCCAACTGAGGTCCGAGATATGGAGCAGACCGTCCAGGCCTCCGAGGTCCACGAACACGCCGAAGTCTGCGATGTTCTTGACCACACCCTTGCGCAGCTGGCCGATCTCGATGTCATTGAGAATCTTTTCCTTGCTGCTCTTGCGTTCTTCTTCCACAAGCTTTCTACGGGACACCACGATATTGCGGCTTTCCACGTCGATCTTGAGGATCTTGCATTCCACGTCCTTGCCAATAAAGCGACTGATGTCACCCGGTTTGCGAATATCCACCTGAGAGGCCGGCAGGAACACGGGCACGCCGATATCCACGAGCAGACCGCCCTTGATACGACGAATGACTTTACCCACCACCACATCACCTTCATTCTTGGTGTTGATAATGGTTTCCCAGCCACGAATCGTGTCTGCCTTGCGTTTGCTCAGCACGACGAGTCCGCTTTCGGAGTCCGTGTCTTCCAGCAAAACTTCGATTTCCCGGCCGGGTACGATTTCCGAGGGGTCGCCGAATTCACCGGCATCCACCACGCCTTCGCTCTTGAGGCCCACTTCCACAATCACGTCGTTGCCGATCTGCTGTGCAATGATGCCCTTGAGGATGGTGCCGGGCAGTTTGGAGTCTACCTTAGTCTGGAGTACGTTTTCAAGGTGCTCGTGCTCCGTATCACCAAACATTTGATTGATTTGTTCGTCGATCAGGTCATCCGACAAACCCAACTGGTTAATTAGATTTCTATCTACCATACTACTTTAATCCCATGCGGCGTCTTTAGTCTCGACCGATCAGCGCCCCGCAGACACGCTCATGGTCCAGGTGTTGTTTACACACTCGTGATAAATTCTGTCGCATACCCACGCAGTATGCGCACAAACACACTATATCAAACCACCGCTTTTAGCATAAAAGTATTGTGTTTGCAAGTGCTTATCGTGAATTTTCTGAGGCAGGAACTGAGGCGTCCGGGTCCTGATCTGCCAGGGATTCGAGGTGACGGACGAATTCATCGATAATCCGGTCCGGTGTCGAGGCGCCGGCTGTGACACCGACACTGGATTTTCCGGTTAAAAGGCCGGTATCCAGGTCTGTCCAGTTCTGGAGATGGTAGGTATGCCGGTTGAACTTCTGGCACATTTCTGCGAGTCTGGCCGTGTTGGCGCTGTGCAACCCACCCAGTACGAACATGATGTCCACCTTTTTGCACAGGGCAACTGCGGCTTCCTGTCGCTTCCTGGATTCCCTGCACAGGGTGTTGATCACATGCAACTCTCGGAAATTTCCCCCGGCAATGGCGCCCAGCATGGCGCTGAACTGCTCCGGACTCTGTGTGGTTTGGCTGACAATACCGAGTCGTGCCCCATCCGGGATCCTGGCGAGGTCTTCCTGCACGGCGATTACAATGGCCTGTTTCAGTCCACCCACCACGGCCTGGACTTCGGGGTGGTTTTTCTCGCCGATGATAATGACCTGGAGCCCGTCGTCTTCCAGTTGCCTGGCAATTTCCTGGAGGCGTTTGACCAGCACACAGGTGGCGTCCACGATGTTTGCGCCCCTTGCCTTGATTTTGTCGAACTGGTTTGGGGCGGCGCCGTGGGACCTGATCAGCACACTGCCGCCCTGGATATCCTCCACTGACTCTACCACGGTCAGGCCCGCCTGTTCCAGCCGATTGACTTCATCGCGGTTGTGGATCACCGGGCCCAGGCTGCACACACACTCCGTATCCGAGGCCTCCTCGAGGAGCTTCTCCGCCGTACTGATGGCGTTGCGCACGCCCGGGCAAAATCCGCACTTGTTGGCCACAATGACTTTCATGCAGTCTCCGAGGGAAATAGAGCAGGGCACAGATCACGCACGTGGCCAAGGATGAGATCAACCACACCATCCACGGTCAGCCCCGTAGTGTCCACCAGTCTGGCGTCATGGGCCGCTTTCAAGGGGCCTGTGTCGCGCTGTTCGTCACTGCGGTCCCGGTCATTCACTGCCTGCACCAGACTGTCGAGGTCCTGGTCGAGGCCCCTGGCCTGCAATTCTGCCAGACGGCGTTTGGCCCTTTCCACGGGATCGGCTGTGAGGAAGATCTTGACCTGGGCGTTGGGGAAGGCCACCGTGCCCTGGTCCCGGCCTTCTGTCACAAAGACGGGGTGGGTCTCGGCAAACCGGCGCTGCATCTCCACGAGTCTGCCGCGGATAGTCGGGGCCCCTGCAATGAATTTTACATGGTCCGTGACCTTGGGATCGCGAATGGCCTCTGACACAGTCTGATCGTCAATCTTTGCAGAGACCTGGTCGAATTCAAAGGTGTGAGAGTCCATGACACGGAGCACAGCCTCCGGGTCCCGCAGGTCAATGCCTGCGGTCATGCAGGCCAGTGTGACTGTACGATACATGGCCCCGGTGTCCAGGAACACGCACCCCAGGGCCTGGGCCACACGTTTGGCCACAGTGCTTTTGCCACTGGCAGCGGGGCCGTCAATGGTGATAATGGCTTGGCTCATAAAGGTTCCTTACCCAGGTCCCTGCATTCCTTGCAGGTGGCGTCCTTTTCAGGTTCGCCCACCTTGGCCACCACAATGCTGGTGTCATCGATCTGGCGGGCCAGTCCCACGAAGCGGCGCCTGTATCTCAGGATATTCTTGGCCACATGGTCGGCCGAACAGCGCACTGCCTTCTGGGCCGATAGGATCATCTGTCCCCGCGTCCACATGTCGTCGTCAAAATTCACCGCGTCGATCAGGCCGTCCGTGTAAAAGACAAGACAGTCCCCGTCGTGTAATGCAATGGTTTCTATGTCGTAACGGGCTTCCGGTATCACACCCAGGACCAGACCGCCTGTGGCAAGGTCTTTGAACTCGCCGTCCCGCAGGAGCAGGGTGGGCTCGTGCCCGCAACTGGCGTAGGTCATGGTCTTTGTGGTGCAGTCCAGGATGGCATAGAAGAGTGTGATGAATTCCCCGACATGACATTCCTGACAGGCCATCCGGTTGAATTTGGCAATGGCTCTTTTTACGTACGCCTCGTTCACTGCCGAATCAGTCTCTGCGTCTGCAGGGTGATCCCAGTCTGCCGCTTCGGACTGGGCATCCCGGCCAAAGCTGTCTGTATAGGCGCGGATGACCCCCCTGAACCAGCTCATCATCAGGGCTGCGGGCATGCCCTTGCCCATGACGTCCGCAATGACAATCCCGAGTTTGTTCTCGCCCAGCGGCAGGAAATCGTAAAAGTCACCCCCCACATCAAAACAGGGGATGTACGTGGCTGCAATGTCGAATCCGCACAGGCTTGGGACCTTTTCAGGGATCATGCGCCGCTGGATCAGACCTGCCAGGCGCATCTGCTCTGTGGAGCGCGCCCCTGCCAGGGCCTGCGAATAAAACCTGGCATTGGTGATGGCCACGGCACACTGGGAGGCCACTGCGCGGGCCAGGTTGATGTCGTCCCTGTCAAAATGCTTGGGCTGTGGACTGTACAATCTCAACACGCCGATGGATTCATTGCGAAAGGTCATGGCCACGGTAAGCTGGCTCACCAGGCCCTCTCGGAGCGTGGCTTCCGGATAACGAATGCGTGGGTCTTCCGCCATGTTGTCCACCACGACAGCTTTGCCTTTGAATGCCGCTTCAATGACCGGGTCCGTTTTGGACACCACGCCCTTGTTGCGGTAGACCTCGCTCAAACCGTAGGTACTCCGCATCTTCAGGTCATTGGTGTCCTCATCGAGCAGGCGAATGGAACAGGCCTTCACTCCCACAATATTGACGGCCGCCTCGGCCAGTTTGTCCAAGACCTCCTGTAGGGAAAACTCACCTGCCACAAGGGAGGACAACTGGTAGATCTGCTCGCCGAGTTCAATCTCTTTTTTGGATTTCTTTGGCATTTCTCAATACTTCATTCTGTCTGTCGTCGAATAAACACAAGATTATACGACAGGGTAAGTCAAAAATCTACTCTCAAGAAGGCCTAATACGGTCCCTTCAATACGAGGGTCTGGCCCACAGCAGGCAGGACAAAGGGCTCGTAGTGTTCGAGCTGCCAATCCCATCTGAGCCAGGATCGCGTGGGCTCAGTCAGTGGGGTGTCGAACCGGACCAGGATCTCTATGGGTTGGCCCTGGGTGTCCATGGACTCAACGGTCACGGACAGGCCGGGCAGAGGCAGGGCCTCACCGGGTGCAAAACGATCCTTTGCTGCCCTGAAGTCGCTCAGGTACCTGTAGAGATGGACGATCTCGAGTCGTGATGTGGGTCGGCAGGTCAGGAGGCTCGCTTCCAGTGCCTTGATGCGCAGACTGTGATCGTCCGGGCGTGTGACCTGTAAAGGGCCATAGCCCGGGGCCAGCATGTGGAGGCGTGCCGGCAGGGATTGGTGTGTGAGGGCCTGCCTGTAGGGCATATAGATCATGGAGGCCGGGTTGGGTGCATTGACGATCACCAGATCCTGGTGGTTCGGGGTCTGCGACCTGCTCAGGTCATACGTCGCATCCATCTGGGCCATCATGGTTTGTGTGATCTTGGGTATGGCGCCTGTGGCTGCGATGCCGGATACGCCATGGACCAGAAGCAGAAACCAGGCCATGGGGCTGATGAACCGTCGCCAGGTCCCGGCCTCAGGCAGCCAGGGGCCCTTGGTCAGAACCCCGCAGATGAACTGGGCCATGAGCGCGAATCCGGCAATCGATGCAAAAAGCAGGTTGCGTCCCATGGGCACGGCTGCGCAGACCGGGACAATGGCCACGCCCATGGCCACACACCAGAAGCGGGCCGTTCGATCGTGGCGCAGAAGCGGGATCAACAGGACCCCTGCAATCATCACGAGGCCCCAGAGCGATGCCGTATAGGGCCAGCGAACCGCATCATGCATAAAGGCGAACAGGTCCGGGGGGATGGCATACCACAGGCCTGCCAGGAGAAAGGGGCCTCGCTGCAGGGCTGCCTGGGCAAAGGCCAGGGGCTGGCCTGCAGGGTCAAAGTAGAATCCGCCGCCCTGGGCGCCGTACCCGAAATGGCTGTAGGCCAGGCGCCACAGGACAATCACAACAAAGGCCGGCATCAGGCTCAGGGCGCGCTTGATCCAGGTGTCCCGATCCAGACACAGGGCGTAGGCAAACAAAAAGGCGAAGCCGGCCACGCCGCCCTCTGCGCACAACAGCGAGGCGAGCAGTCCCAGGGCGGATAGAACCGCAGCCCAGGCACGGTGTGCGATGCGCCACTGATGGTGCATGATCAGACTCAGCAGCGCAAACACAAGGGCCATGAGCTGGTTGCGGTTGGCGATCCACAGCGCAGGGAAATAGTGATTGGAATCCAGGGCCAGAAACAGCAGGGCCAGACCTGCAGCCACCAGATGCGCGGGCATGAGTGTTCTGTACACAGCACTGGCCGTGAGCATGACCAGACCCAGCCACATCACATTGTGCAGGTGCATCCAGGTGATACTGTCACCGAGCCAGTGACTGTCCAGCCAGTGGGTGAGCGTGGCCACGGGGCGCAGCAGGGCCACCTTGTAGTTCGGGCCGGTCCACCAGGGCAGTGCCCCGTAGTTGAGCAGGGCAGTGCGGTTCTTGTGGGGCCCCACGGCGATGAACAGGTCGGACAGGCAGGTGCGCAGACGACCTGGTTCGTTCACATCCAGATTCACGTGTGCCAGGGCCTGGTGCGCCTCGTTTGGGGCGATGAGTTCTGCACGCTGCAGAAAGTCGTCGTTAAACAGGCCGGTCCACAGGGCAGGCACGCATGTCACCATGGCCAGGATTGCCATGATCATGGGCCACGCCCGATGCGCCAGAATGCGTTGGATGTGATTTTGTGTCCTCTTCAGTTCAGTCATCTCTTGAACCTTGCCATTCACTGGTTTATGATGGTCAAGAGCATAGTGTTCTGAATAGACGCGTCAACAACAATCACTCAGATTGACCCAAAAATGAATGACAAGGCTAAGCAGTTGATTTTTATCGGTCGCGTGCAGGGTGTGGGGTTTCGCTATACCGCGTATCGGATCGCCGGAGGATATGACATTACCGGATTTGTCCGCAATCTCCCGGACGGAACCGTCGAGATGCTGATTCAAGGGCCTGAGTCAGACCTCCGGAACTGCATTGAAGAAATCCAGGAATACTTCGGCCGCTCCATCCGTGAGATCAAGGCCGCAGACATCACCCCTGACCCCAGGCACCGGGATTTTCGAATCAGATATTGAACAGGACTTTCGCTGGAAGTCCTGTGGTTTTCAGTTTTCGGTGTTCAGTGTTCAGAAGAAAGCGATGCCATGCCGAAAACTGAAAACCGAAAACCGAAAACGTGAAGTTCATAGGACTTCACTTCGAGATACTGTTTTCCAGGGCCATGAGTGTGGTTTTGGTGGTGGAAACCCTGTTGCCCGTGGGGCCCTGCCAATGGAGTTCGGCATCACACTTGAACATGTCTTCCACCTTCTTGCAGGCGACCAGCACGGTGGCGTGGTTCTTGTTGCCCATGAGACGCCCGATTTCAGAAGACGACATCTTGGTGTGTTTGCGTACCAGATACATGGTGAAGTGACGTGCCATGGCCACGGTCTTGTCCTTTTTGGCCGAATGGATAATGGCAGGTGTGGTGCCGAAGTATTCAGCCACGGAAGACTCGATGCTGGACAGGTGCACCACCGGGTCGCAACGCTCGACATGGTCAGCCAGGACTTCCTTGGCCAGCGCCAGGGTGATGGGCCCGTTTTGCAGTGCTGAAAATGCAATGACCTTGAGCAGGGCGCCTTCCAGTTCCCGCACATTGGAACGGACATTCTGTGCGATAAAATGGATCACGCTCTCAGGCACCTTGGGGGTCTTGTCGGTCTTTGGCATCATGCCTTTGTAGGTGGTGGGTACCATGGTGCGTGCACATTGCTCACAGATTTTACATCGCGTGGCAAAATCCGGGGCGTCAATCTTGACCACCATGCCCGACACGAAGCGGTTGACCAGCTTGTCGGACAACTGTTTGATCTGCTTGGGCGCTGCATCAGACACAAGAATGACCTGTTTGCCTGCCAGGTTGATGGAATTGAAGGTGTGGAGAAATTCTTCCTGGGTCGAGGGTTTGTTGGCCAGAAAGTGAATATCGTCAATGGCCAGGAGGTCCGTGTTCCTCATGCGCTGCCTGAAGGCCTCGAGTTTTTTTGTCTTCAGGGCCAGGACAAAGTGATTGGCAAAGTCCTCTGCGGACAGGTACATCCACTGGGTATTGGGTCTGGCCTGACGAATAGCATTGCACGCACCCTGCAACAGATGGGTCTTGCCCACGCCGTAGCCTCCGTGAATAAACAGCGGATTGAACGGGCTGTGCTGTTCTCTGATCACGACCTGTGCTGCATTGTAAGCCAGTTCATTGGATTGTCCGATGACAAAGGAGTCCAGGGTGAGACGGAGTCTGGGCTGCGAGGCATCATGTCTGGGACGCGCGGGCCTTTGTGTTGCCTGAGAGGGGTGAGCCGATTTTGTTCTTGGCGCTGCACTGATGGTGGTGGGTGTGTTGACAGTCGGGGGCTGAGTGACCGAGAAGGTGACCTTGTGACGCTGGCCAGTGACACGTTCAGTGACAGATTGAAGCTCTGTGAGAAAGTGATTCTCTATCCAGCGGGCAGTGAAGGTATTGGGTACGCCAATCTTGAGGTATCCATCATCCAACGTGATGCTGGCAGAATCCTTGAACCAAATTCGAAACTTTTGTGATCCGATCTTGCGTGTTAATTCCTGCTCAATCGCATCCAGGGTTGTCGGGGCTGCAATGGAACTCTCATCCATGATTGTTTCTTGCATTCAAATACTCCAAGTTTGGCTAACACGATTCGGGTCACTCACGGCTGAAAGGTCTATTTAATCAAAGCGTCCGATTAAAAACAATCTCTCAGTCCTGATGCGGCCTATTATCGAGAGAATGCGCCACGAATCAACTGTGTTTTGCTTTCTTTGTTTTCCACTGTCGTGAGGACGTTGCCGTTGTTGGCTTTGCGCGAAAAAAAAAAATCTTGTAAACAAGTTATACACGATGCAAGTGGGCATTGTGGAAAAGTCGTGGATTGGGTTTGTGACATCTCTCGGATTGAGGCCGTTTGCCGGGCAGGCGGTTATTCAGTTGAAGAGGATTGTGTACGCCTGTATAATTTGACGCAGTCTCATAACTGATTATATATATTTGAATTAAAGCCTGTGTTTTGGAGGCTGATAGTATGTTGAATTGGGCGTTTCGCGGCATTTTTCTTGTCATCATCGTGGCGGCGCTGTTTACGTATGTGAGCAGCGAGGCCTCCAGGCATGAATCCCGGCCAAATGACCAGGGCATGGGTCAGCAGACATATCCACCCAGACAGACACCGGATGTCAATGCATCAGGCTATCGTCTCCAGGATGCCAACGGCCCCAGGCGCCCGGCCTATAGGCCTATGTTGACTGATTACAGCAGTCGTGATGAGAATCCCGACAGAGGATTTTACGCCCTGGTCTTCACGGGTATGGGGATGGCCATTCTGGTCTTCATGCTGGACGTGTTTACACCCAAGAAAAAACTTGGGGCCCTGGCCGGCGTATTTTTCGGTCTACTGGTGGGACTGTTTCTCAGCAGCGCCCTGGCGGATGTGGTGAATATGATCAACGAATCCTGGGGTCTGGGCCTGGCGCCGGAGGTGGTGGTGGCCATTCGCACCATGATGGCGATCTGTATCTGTTACCTGACGATCAGTATTATCATGCGCACCAAGGATGATGTCCGTTTTGTCATTCCGTATGTCGAATTCGCCAAACAGACCAAGGGCATGCGTCCCCTGGTTCTCGATACGTCGGCCATTGTGGACGGGCGCATTTCGGAGATGTGTCAGAGTAAGCTCTTTGACTCCACAGTGCTGGTACCGCGTTTTGTGCTGAACGAACTCCAGCTGATTGCCGATTCCGCAGACAAGCTCAAACGTCAGCGCGGACGCCGCGGATTGGATATCCTCAACAAGATGCAAAGTGATCCCGGCATGGACGTGGAGATCGATGATTCCGTGATTGCGGAGGTGGAAGAACTGCGCGGTGTGGATCAGAAGATCGTGTCCTTTGCCAAGATCAACAACGGGCGTGTGGTGACCACGGATTATAACTTGAGCAAGGTGGCTCAGGTCCGCGGCGTGGATGTCCTGAACATCAATGATCTGGCCAGCATGCTGAAGGTGGTGGCCTTGCCCGGCGAGCCCATGAGGATCAAGATCATCAAACCGGGGGAAGAATCTGATCAGGGCATCGGCTATCTGGAAGACGGCACCATGGTGGTGGTGGAGGGGGCACGCAATAAGATTGGTCGTGACATTTCCATCAATGTGACGAGTTCTCTGCAAACCTCTGCCGGCAAGATGATTTTCGGCAAGTTCGAAGGATTCGTCGAAACCCATGAATCGCCGCCGCGCCAGGCACCCCAAAATAGACGGCGATCCTACAATCGACGCCCTGCACGGGATCCCAATACACCCTCAGATCAGTCAGGTGATTAGTCGCTCAGATACACCGAATCGCCCGGTTTGATTTCGGGGATCCGATCGGCTTTCTTGCAGAGATCTTCCGGCGTGAGGGCAAATGACGGGGCAATCTCCAGCACGCAGTCGATCTGACCGTTGTCTTTCCTGGGGACTGCGGTGCCGATCGATTCCAGCCAGGCGCCTGCCCGATCAATGATCATCTGTCGCGAGGTTTCCGCGCTGTCCACACCTGTGGCGTTCTTCACTGGGCCGAATTCCTCGCTTCGAATGGTCTTGAGGATCATGGAGTGGCTGGCCAGGGGCAGGGCGTCAAACACAAAGGTCTCCAGCTTGATCCCGTTGGGCTCGTCCGGCTCGACATACTTGCCTTCGGGGGTGATGTGGGGAATCTTCTTCACGGCCCTGTGAAACGGCAGGGAGAATTCCCCGGCATTCAGCTGCTCCACAAAGGTGCGGTTGACCAGATGAATACCGATGCTGCCCAGTTCAAAGACCAGGGAGCCGTCCGGATGCCTTCTCAAGGCCGCTTCATCCGGAAGATCGCTGTATTCGATCACCGTGACCTTGTTGTCGACCAGGCAGAAGTTGCCCACTTTTTCCATGGGGCCGGTCTTGACCAGGGACTTGGAGGACATCTGGGAGCCGTCCAGGGCATGCAGGCCAATAAAGAGGGGGTCGAAGATGTTGATCAGGGGATTGTCCACCTGCCAGTAACTGATATATTCCACACCGCGGGCCTGCATATGGGCCACTGCGCCGCCCTCGAACAGGGCCTTGAGGCTGCCGCCGTGCCCATCCGGCGAGGTGGCCAGGGTATGCTTGTTAGACAAGAGGATCTGTCCATCCAGGGCGAAATTGGGCAGAGTCCCCTGCTGGAAGATGAAGACATCCTCCTCAGGCAGGCCAAAATAGTGGTTGGCCTCGAGCGTGTCTCGGGTGGGCTCATGATTCAGGGGGCTGGTCATGATGTACCAGGGGCAGCGCGTGCCATATTTCAGGGACGTGGCCAAAATTGTCTCGGCAAAGAGCTGGAACAGTGTCTTCTGCTTGATCGGGCTGATGGGAAAATTGCCTTTGGGACCCTCGAAACCAAGGCGCGTGCCCTGTCCACCCGCCACCACAAAGGCGCCGACCCTGCCCTGACGCAGCAGGTCTTCACCCAAGGCCGTGGCTCTTACATACTTTTCAGTCATATCCGGGGTGTCAGGTTGGGCTGCATAAGCCATGGCCGGGCCAAAATGATCCGGTATTTTGGCACTCTGGTCATGAATCACGTAGTCCTTGACCCATCGGTCAATGCGATCAAGGTCCAGTTTTCCTATTTGATTGCAGAGTTTTTCCCGTTCCTCTGGACTGAGACCGGGCCAGAAATGAATCAAGTGTGCCTGTTGGTGTGCTTGAAGATGTGATTGGAGACGCTCAAATGCCTGTTCATTGCTCATGGGTGCAGATCCTATTACAATTATTGTAAGAGGGGGCATTTTAGAGAAACTACCGAAAATATTCAAGGTTGTTCACTCAATTGACGAAATTAATTTGACAAAACTTGGAGCATTGATTAGCATGTCAGGGTGACAGGTTGGTTTTGGAATACCATTTATATAGTAGGCTATCATATTTAAGTTCTTCATACCTCCAAACCTGCCTGCCTTGATGGAGTTGAGGCCGTTACTTTAGCGTTCCGTCCTATGGCTTGGGTGGACCGTGCAAACTCAATAAACCTAATGGATTTGCGTAAATTGACCTAATATTTGCGCATTGATTCGCTGCAAATCCAGGCAGAAGGTGCTATTTTTATTTGTATATGGCCTGTGTGGGCTGAACAAGTAAGGTCAAGCAAGCGAATCTTGGACACCTTTTTATAAGGAGAAGAACATGAAACGTAAAGGTTTTACACTGGTCGAGCTGTTGGTTGTGATTGCAATCATCGCTCTGTTGATGGGTATTCTGATGCCCGCGTTGGCACGAGTTCGCCAATTGGCCTTCAGAATGACCTGTGGCACGAATCTGTCAGGTATCGGCAAGGCCATGCTGCTGTATGCCAATGACAATGACGATGAACTGCCCAAGGCAGGCGGACGCACCAATACCTGGTTGTCCACCGGTCTGGGTGCAGCCTGGATGGCCCCGCTGCGTCAAGTGGCGTATGGCATTACCAACAACACCGGTAAAGTGACTGTGAGCTCCAGCTTCTATCTGCTGGTCAAGTACGCAGAAGTCACGCCAAAGCAGTTTGTGTGCAAGGGTGAGAGCGATACCCGTGAATTCACCCTGGCAGAAGTGACAGGGACCACCACCACCGGCAATATCACATTGACCGATGCCTGGGACTTTGGTCCTGGTGGCACAGCGACCCCCACATACAGCTTCTGCAGCTATTCCTACCACCATCCGTTTGCGAACTATGCCTTGACCACAACCCACGAACCGACCATGGCCGTGGCCGCAGACCGCAACCCGTGGATGACCACAGGGACAGAGCGTGGTGACGGTATGCTGTTTACAGATTTTATCCCTGATGAGGATAAAATTGTCGGCACTTCAGGATCTTCTGAGTCTGCCCGTGTCGGCAACACCGATGCACATCAGCTGGAAGGCCAGAACGTGCTGTTCCTGGACAGCCATGTGTCTCTGGAAAAACGCGCTTACTGTGGTACAGAGATGGACAACATCTACACCATGGCAATCGCGAATGCTGCCAAGACAACCATGCAGTACTACACAGGCGTGCCCTTCGCAGGCATCGCACAGAAGCCCGTCAATCGCAAGGATTCCTTCCTGATCAATGAAGGCTCTGGTGTGAGTGGTGGTACTACCACAACAGGTGGTGGTCGCTAGTCTGACCCAACACGCGTTTAAGATTGTATCCATACAGCGGCATTGTTCTTTGAGCAATGCCGCTTTTTTTATTTAGGGATTAGGGGTGGGGGAAAAGATGAACATCGAACGTCGAGCGCCCCACGTCGAATGGCCATACTTTCGTTACCAGCCAATCCCTACGCAAGGTGCTGCCGCCTCGCTTTCAGCCGGGACAATCCAAACTCCTGCGTCGCTTACTGGATCGTCCCATCCGGCAATATCCTTCGAATGTATTTCCGTATCGAAAATGGCGACAGCCCACTTGGACATTGGACATTCCTGAGTTGTTCTACGCCGCTGTCGCAGCTGAATTTGCTCCAGGGAAGCCGCTGTTTTCCGTGTTGGATATT
>JAIPFM010000135.1 GCA_021736645.1 Phycisphaerae bacterium
GTGAGTGTGGATGCCATTGCCGATGCCCTGCAGGCCGTCAAGGCAGGTCGTCTGGATGCCACGGTCTTTCAGAATGCCCGGGCCCAGGGCGCGACTGCCGTGGAGACCGTACTTCAGATCCTCGAGGGTCATGCGTATCAGTCAGAGACCTTGATCCCCTTTGAACTCGTGACTCAGGAAAACATCGAAGACTATCTCGATATCTCTTTGGAGTAGCGTGCCGTCACACGGTGAGCGGGACCACTATTGCATCGAAGAGGTTGAAGGATGATACCCGATGCCTGCCTCTATGGGACCGGGACGCACCACCACAGGCGCATTTTCTATTTGCGGGCGTATGGACAGCCAGTCTACACCCTGAAACTCGGGGTCAGGCATCTCGCGGACCTCCTCGTCCCCCAGGAAGGGACACATGGTGTCCACCCACGCGATCAGTTTTCGCAGGTTCACCGGATCGACCTTCACGTCGTTGTGTGTGCCGCTGGATGCGATGTCGATCAGACGGCTCTTGAATGACAGCCTGGTCATGGGATTTGGCGTGACATACGCTGCAGGGTCGCGCTGGTCAAAGGCCTCGACCATGAGGGTATCTGCAATACCAAATCCCGGCACCGGATGTTCGGGTGGATTGTAGGGCTGCCCCCAGGTCGGATGGCCGGTGAGCAGCACATAGGGCTCCTTGAACACTGAATATCCTGGACGGAGCGTCAGGTCGAGTGTGTGGCGTGCTTTTCCCTCACCCTGATGGCAGTCTCCACAGTAGGTGTCCAGGACTGGCTGCACAAACCGCAGATAACTCACCGTTTCATGGCCCCAGGGCGGCGGTACGATGTCCGAGGGGGAACGCGCCAGGGCCTTGGCGTAATGACCCGTGGTCGGCGCCACACTGTGCATCTCGTGACAGCCGAGACACCCCCGTGTCTCACCGGGCATGACCCCTGTAAAGGAACGCATGGTCTGCAGGGCACAGTAGTTGGCATCCAGGAGCTGGAAGTGAATCGGGATCCCGGACGGCACCGTGAACGACACGGAACCATCGGCTTCGATCGGCACGGTTCCGAGTATGCGCTTGACACCTTCGGACTGAACGATCGACACCACCGGTCCTGTGGACGCATAGGGGCGTTTGTACCAGGTGGAATAGGTTTTCGCATCAATGGTCAAGAGACGCAGATGTTTTGCCTTGCCCTGCAGTTCCGGGGCTGAATTGTGATAGACATTACTGCTGTAAATGATGCCGGGCTTCGGCGTCAGACGGTCGGCCAGGGTCGGCCAGGCCACAGCGTCAGGGAGTGTGGGCGGCGCTGGCCTCGGCTTCACCGGCATGGCGTGCAAAATATGATGAACCCCTTCATACAGGAGTTCTCGATTGCCGTCCGTGTCCATCAGATAGAGCACGAAGGTGTCTTGTCTCTGGGCTGACACGATAAAATCATGGGGACCTATGGGATACGGGTTCTGGTAGGCGCGGTACGTGCCGCTCCGGTGGTACCTGGGTGATTCCACAGGATCGACCGGACCGTTTCCCGATTCCGGCCAGGCCACCTCTGCGGTGACCTTGGTCAGGCCGTTGGGGAAATTCAGTTCCTTCCTCGGGTCAATAATTCCGATGCTTCCGGAAAACCAGTTGTGGTGCGCAGCGCCTGTAAACATGACACGCGCAGAGCCCGGAATGGGCCGTGCGTCTTTCAGAAGATCCGGCCACACACTCTGATTGCCCCAGAATGTGGAGGGACCGATGCCATCCGGATTCATGGTCCATAACGACTGTGACCGCCAGAGCGGTTTGTCCGTGTATTCCCAGCGCGTGTAGATGATGCGCCCATCGTTGAGCAGCGCGGGCAAATAATCGGGTTCATTGTTGCGTGAAATGAGGTACATGTCTTTTCCATCGAGCCCGCAGCGTGTCAGGGTAAACGAATTCGTGGGGGGCATGCATCGCACATAATTGTGCCCGCGCGTACTCACAAATGCGATGTTTTCACCGTCCGAAAGGTAAATGGGATCCACGTCATCATAGAGTCCGTCCGTAATCTGACGAAATCCTGTACCGTCGATGTTCATTTCATACAGGTGGAAGTTCTTTTCATTGGCCGGTTTAAAAGAGAACAGCACCCGCTGTGCATCGAACGACACATCCGGACGCCAGAATGTTCCATGAAGCGGTTCCTTTGGCCACAGCTTCGTGACATGCCCTGCTGGTGACAATCCCCGGAGTGTCAATAATCGTCCGCCTGGGACGCCCATGTAGCCAAGACGGTGGCGCGTTTCGTGCGGCCACTCGGATCCCTGCGGGAACGGTATGTCAACAAACAGCAGGGTGTCAAAATCCACACAGGGATTTTTGAACATCACGCGGCGTTTAACGCGTCGCACTGCAAAGTAAAGGGCCTCGTCAGACCCGGATACTGCTCTGGCCCTGGTTTCCAGAGTCTCCAGGTCTGACCCTGCTCCGGTGAAATCTACAGGGGCAGTCGCCTCTTTCTGAATCCTCGACATGATCTGTTTTGTCCAGGTGATTTCGTCCATGATCCTTTGCGCTGACGGCGTGTTGTCGGCCTGATGCAGCCAGTCTTGCTTCAGTCTCTGCTCTGCCTCTGCGCGCGAAAGATCTCGGGTGTCCGGGGTGTAGGGTTTGATATACGGCGCAACCGCTTCATTCACCGTGGGACGGTACTGGATGCGTCTGTGTGCCTGGAGCATGAAATCGATCCATGCCGGCGAGAACGTGGCCTCGCCTCCCAGGGTCTTGAGTCGATTCAATACGGCTTCCAGCCTCTCCACGTCCTGCCACTGCTTTCGCTGTGTTGACGTCTGCTTTGCCCATTGGGCCTCGGTCAGCGGTTTGTATTCTGTCAGGAGATCGTGGAGTCTCTGCGCCTGCCTGAGGTTCCACGCATTGTCCTCTGCGCCCAGGTAGTCAAGGGGCTGCGACTGGGTGCATTGCATGAACTCATGCATGTCATCCTTGAATTTGGCGAACAGCCTCATCAAGAGGTTGTCCGTCAGTGCAGGGGTCAACTGGCGATTGGCTTTGATCAGATTTCTCCGGGTTCCGGCCAGCGTCTCGGAGAATGTCGGTGCCTCAACATACATGCCTGTGAGTTGTTCATGGGGCTGTGTCACTCGGGCGAGTGCGGCCTGGATTCCGTGTTCATGCCAGGCTGCGATTTGCTCGGTCCCGATCGCTGTGCCCCAGATCTGAAGATCGTCCATGGCACCCTGAAAGAATTCCCCATGCCCGCCTGACGATCCAATATAGGCAGACGCGCTGCCTCCTGAAACAAGATGACCGGGATACGCCAAGGTACCGATCTCCCTGCCGTCAAGATACACGCGCATGGTCTTGCCGTCAAACACACCGGCCACGTGGTGCCACTGCCAGTCCAGGAGATCTGTCGGGTCTATGGGGGCATCGAGTTCCTGGTAGCCCCTGCCTGCCACATGAATGCCGAAGGACAAGATGGAGCCGTGGTGCTGAAACGAAAACAGGATGCGATTGTCACCGTCTTCCTTTCGGAAGATCTCATTATAGGGGGTGAAACCGGCCGGCTTGACCCACGCGCACAGTGTGATCTTCTGGATCGAGGATACGTCCAACTTGCCCGGTATCTGCAAGGCGTGCTGCCCGGAAAAATGCAGCGCATTGCCGAATACACCCTGAATCCTCTCCAGAGGTCCTGCACCCAAGTCTCCCTGCACTGCGTGATGCCCATTCGGAGATGTGTCAGCACAAACCTGACCGGACGCCTCATCAAAAGTCCAGTGCGCGATGAGATGCCCGGGCTTTTGGCGGTCTGCCACAGTCTGTGCCAGAGCGGTGCCTGACATGATGCACACAATGATCGCAGCCAGGAGAGGGCGGCCACTATTCACCCTGGTCTTGTAAGCAAAGGCCAAATACATATAGGCCTCCTGACATTAAGGAGATTGGGTTTCAGCATCCAGACTTGAGTATACTGAGAAGCACAGGACCATTCAAGCGAAGAACCGCTTGTCTTTTGTACGCGGTTATTAGAATGTCTTATAGCCGAGTTTTCCCCAGATGCCTTTTTGAACCCACTGTACATCTTCGATGCCTGCTTCCGTGGTGGGTATAAAGCTGCCGGACCAGGTCCGTACCTGGTCCTTGCCCTGCTTGACTGTATCGCTGCCTCTCCATTTGTGATACCCGGCGTGGCCGTCTGCATAGGTGAAGTTGGTGCCGGAACTGTGCCGCGTGACAGGCTGGTCCCACCACTGCGCTGTGTTGTATTGAACGGCATAGGCATCAGGTGAGGCCAGACCTTCATCAATGAAAACGAGGCGATCTGCGGGTTGGGGAATCTTGATTCGCTTTTTGTACACCGGACTGCCCTGGACGGACCGGCCGTTGATGGAGATCATCATGGCGTAGGTGAGCAGCTCGCCGCGAAACCCTGTGGGGCACGAGTACAGATCCACGTCTTTACAGTAGGGCCAGAGGGCACCGTCCTGTATGCCTTTGATCTGCTGATCCTTGGGCAGCACACCGCCCTGACTCCAATCAGATGCCCAGGTCACACCGACCCAGGCATCAGGAAAGGCGCCGCCCATGCCGCCGGCTTCGCTGCTCACCAGTTTGTCGTCATTCTCATCCGCATAGATGATCCAGGTCATGGCGAGCTGCCTGAGTGTGTTGAGGCAAGCGGCCCGTTTGCCCTGTTCTCGGGCCATGGTCAAGGCTGGCATGAGGATGCCCATGAGCACGGCAATAATCGCAATCACGACTAACAGCTCTATGAGCGTGAATCCTTTGTAGCGGTTCATGACCTCGGCCCCTCATTCTTTAATCAGGACTTTTGACGGAGTCCTGCTGTGCCCGGTTTTCAACAGGCAGTTGTCCGTCAATATCAATCCTTTTCACTTGTCTCGTGTTCGAATAAAGCCATGTTTAAAAAGCGTCCCACACCCGAGTGTGGGACGCTTGAATGCGAATTTACCCGTGCCTCGGACAACGCCCTAGAACGGTTTGACCATGGGGTCGGTCCGACCATACAGCCAGGCGACCTCGGCCGGAGAGAGAGTCCTGTCATAGATGCGAGCCTCATCGATCATGCCGTCTTCGAATTCATTTGTCACATTGGTCGACCAGCCGAAATGGACGCGTTCCTGCCAGTCGAAGTCTGATTGGGCCTTGGTCCCGCCGGCCTGGAGCAGGCCATCGACATAGAGTCTCTGGCCGCCCACCGCATCGCCGTATGTGTGCACCACATGGTGCCATTGTCCATCTGCTGCATTCAGGCCAGCGCCTGTAAGCACCTCAGTATCCCAGATTCGGGCGTTGACATTTCCGTCGGTGAGGTAGATGTTGCGGTCGTTGCCGCCGCCGCCCAGGAGATTCTGCACGACACTGTACAAGCCGCAGTCGGGATCTAGGGTTTTGAACCAGAATGCCACGGTGCAGCTGTTTTCAGGGACATCAATGACCACATTGACGTAGTCGTCAATGCCGTTGAACTGGATTCCCTGACCTGACACACCATCTGCATAGGTGGGGGCGCCAATTTCTTCACCATCAAAGCCATTGCCCGAGCTGTCTCTGGCATGGCCGTCAAAGGTGTAATGCGCCAGCAGATTCGCACTGTCCGGTTCTGTGGGTGTCACATAGTCAATGCCTCCGGGATACAGCCCTATATCATCGATATACAAGAGGCCGGAAGCAGCGGTGTTTTCCACGCCGATCGTCAGTGATGTTACATTCCCAAGAGTTTCGTTTACCGTGGACAGATCAATGGGCCACAGTTGCCACCCGGCTTTCTGAATATCGACCATATCACTCGGCGCAACGATCTTGGTGTTGTTGATTTTGAGGTACAATTGTCCCGTGTTATTGGCCGCCCCGAACACAGGGATCACCAGTGTCTGAATCCCGTTGACAGTCCAGTCCTGCGCCGCTGCAAATTTGCGTTCAATCTCCGAGGCCGTGCCGCCGGTGTTGCTGTAATAGAACGGCAGCGACTGACCACTGCCTGGCAGGGTGATGCCTGATTCCATGATCTCTCCATCAAAGTAGGGGCTGCCTGGCCCCCAGATGTCATGGCCCACACCCGCCCCGGTGCCATTACCGCCGTACGCAACAGGGAAGAACTCGTCCGCTGAATAGCCATAGCCATCGAGCCACGCCTGGAACGGACGATTCGGACTGAGATTGCCATAGCTTTCGAAATCATCGATGGTCACGTAAGGCACGGTTGTGAAGCTCCACACAGGGCCAGGCCAGACCGACAGGGTTTCTGCTTCGTTGACTTCATCCACGCGCCAGTAATAGGTCGTACCCAACTGAAGATCCAGCGAGGCGAGGTTCAGGCTGTTTGTATTTGATGTCACAGACGGAGCCAGATCCGCAGCCACGGCCTCCGCCTCAGTCCCCACGTAGAGGGTGTGCTGACCTGCCTCGCGCCCTGCGCGCCAGGTCACGACTGAATTGGGAAGGACATCCGCCGACCCGGATGCAGGCACGGGTGTACGCGCCCGGACCGGCAGGCCGTAGAACTGGACTTCAGACACGCCGTATTGCTTCAACAGGCCGCCCCAGTTGCTCAGGACGTTGATCCTCACATACCGGGTTTGCACCAGCCCGAAGTCAATGGCCTGGGGTTCGCTGTAGGTTGGAAGACCCGGCGCCTTGCTGATCTGCGTGGCGTCTGAAAGACCTGTCCAATCCACGCCGTCTATGGAGGTTTCAATGGTTACGTCCTTGAGGCCCCAGCCAATGAATCCTTCAGAACTGCTGTTTGAGTTCCAGATCAGCATCTGATCGAGTTTCTGGATCTCGGCAAATTCAAACATCAACCAAGGGGATAAATCTCCCGGCATACTGAGCCACATGTCCTCGCTGTCTGTGGAATGCGTGCTGCCTGTGAGGCCGGACCCGTTCACAATCATGCCCGGTGTATTGGCTGCCGTGGCACTTGACGCTGTGACATGATTGACGTCCACAGGAATGACAATGGCATAGGGCTCAGCCGTGAAACTCCAGACATCTCCCTTGAACACAGTCTTGTCCGGTGTGCCATTGACTTCATCCACGCGCCAGAAATAGGTCTGACCAAAATCGAGGCGTTCCAGTTCCAGTGAATTGACATCCAGCCCTGACGCGGTCGGCACGGTTCCAGCATTCACATCTTCAAAACTCGTGTCAAAGTACACATGATGCGACGCAGCAAACTCACCGGGTGTCCATGACAAGACACTGTCACGAAGCACATCCACAGCCGTATCATCAGGACCTGGACTGGTTGCCGTGCCAAGCGCTGGCATGATCTCTCCCTGGGGTACTATCACATCATAGATTCGCATATCGTCTATCACGCCCTGGAACCAGCCCATGGCATTGCCTGAGTTGGAGCCCATGAGAAATACGCTGCCGGCTCCCCACAGGGTGCCCACGGCCACGGGACTTCCCTCTTCCTGGCCGTTCACATACAGGTGCATGGTGCTGTTATGCTCCGCTGTAATCGCCACGTGATACCAGGTGTCTGCCTCGATCTGAGTGGTACCCATGACACTTTTGGCAGCACCGTCATAGAGGTAATGTTCGAACACACCGCCAGCCGCGATTCTTATCTGGTGCGACCAGGTGTTGGTCGGGTCACCCGCAGTATGCGCTATAATACTCATGGCCTCCACACGCGCGGGTTTGACCCAGGCACTGATGGTATAGGCAGACGGGTTGGCATACGCGATGCTTACAGAGTCATCGATACCGTCAAACTCCAGCCCCTTTCCGCTTTTGCCATTGACATAGATGGGTTCACCCCCGTTGAAGGTACCATCCAGCGAACCAACAACGTCATTCAAGTTGCCATTGAAGGACCAGTGGCTGATCGGTTCAGCGCCCTTGCCCACAGAAGCGGCCATCACAACAAATAAAACAAAACTCCCCCGAATCAGACCCCGTCTCATGATCATCCTCCCTCAATATAAGGATAATGAATATGCCACCCGTCTACATAGAAAGCGGCATCGTTGACTTCAGTTCTAAGCATTCGCACCAGGTGTATGCTGTCTAGTATATCGACTGTCATCTCAGGATGTCAAACTATACAGCTCGTGTTGTCCAGAATCTCTTAGTTTTGGTATGACCTGTTATTCAGGAGGCGTTTTTCCCATGGACAGTTCCAACTGTCCGCCTTTCACAAATGCAGCCCAAGGTAAAATGCCGTCCTGCAATGCCATGCCATTGAGCGTGGCTGACTGTACATACACATTTTTTGAGCTATTATTGACAGTTTTTATGACAAACTGGCTACCCCTGTCATAGTCCGCATTGAGGTGAATCGTGATTTTACGAAACATCGGACTGCCGATGCGCAGCGCAGGATTCACATCTGTCAGGCCCTTGATGTCGAACAGGCCCATTGAGGCCAGTACAAACCAGGCACCCAATTGGCCTTGATCCTCATCCTGTCCATAACCATAGCCATGCTCAGGTGTTGCCCCATAAAACTCATCACAGATGGCCCGGGTATACAACTGAGTCAACTCGGGTCTGCCGCTGTAATTAAAGAGCCACGGTTGAAACAGGCAGGGTTGATTGCCGTGGTTGTAGAGCTTTTCCAGGCCTGAAAAGCTGTCGATTTCCTGACCACCCCCGAACAGGCTCTTGCGAGACTCTCTAAAGGTGTTCTCCAGCCTTTCATTGAACACATCTCGTCCCATCATCTCAATGAGGCGGTCAATATCATGGGGCGCCAGCCAGGTATATTGATAGGAATTCCCTTCCTGAAAACCGATCCAGGCCTTCATGGGATCGAACGCCTTTAAAAACGTACCGTCCTTCTCACGCGGGCGCATGAACTTGGTGTCAGGGTCAAACAGGTTTTGGTAGTGCTTTGACATCAGGGTGAGCTGCCGCGCATCGTCCTCTTTACCCAGGGCGTGAGCGAACTTTGCCACGGCTGAACTTGTAAAGCTGTATTCCAGGGTATGAGAGGCACCAAAATTAAAGACCCAGCCCACGTTGGTTGTGTATTCATCTAAAGCGATATACCCCTGAGTTATGAACTCTTCCAGATCATATTTGCCCACACCAAAGGGACGATCCTTGTACACCAATTCTGCATTGCGAGCTGCCTGGTATGCCAGTTCAACATCATAATCCCGGATGCCGCATTGATACGCGGAGGCCAGCAGCAACCCTGAAAAGTTGGAGGGGACACCTGGCACAAAGGCCCCGGCCGCCATGCCATCGTGGGTCCATGCGCACTCCTTGTAGTAGCCCAGGATGCCCTGCAGAAAATCGCTCGACACATCAGGATAGACCATGTTCCACAATTGAAACAAATTCCAGCAGGATTCCCAGAGCCCGTCCGTATTGTACTGGTTGTGCACAGGTCTGCCATCCTGCATGGGCAATGATCCTATGGACCCGTTTTTTGCAGGATACGCACCAAGACTGTCACTGGACATGCCGCGTCCCAACAGGGCATGGTACAGACCTGTATAGAACTTTTGTTTGTTGAGGGTATTGGCATCCTCTATTTCAATGCGTCCCAGCATCTTCTGCCAGGTGTCGTGCGCCTGAGCATAGGCTGCATCAAATGTCAAATCCGCAGCCTCAGCAGTCAAATTCGCCTTGGCATTGTCTATGCTGGTGTAGGAAACGCCGACCTTGACCACGACCGCCTCGTCTTGGTGAGTCGAAAAGGAGACATACAGCCCTGACCCTCGTCCCTGTATACTGTTTTTCTGTGGGAACAGTTGCGTGTTCAACTTTTTGTACCAGTCCAATGGGTACGAGTCCGAGGGCTTGTCTTCCTTGGCCGTGAAAGTCCCCACAGCGCTGGGGGTCTTGCTCAACTCTGCGTAAAAGTACAACGTAACATGTCGTCCTGTATCGTTGAGATGGACATAAAAGGGATAGGTGATGACCTTGCCGCTGATGGCACGTTCTCCGACCTGGGCGATTTGCGCATCGATGATTCTGCCGCTCTCTCCCTGACGGTGGCCGATATCAAAGATAATATGTGACTCTGTCGATTCAGGAAAGGTATACCGGTGAAAACCGACCCTGCGCGTGGCCGTCAGCTCGGCTTTAATATGGTAATCCTTCAGCAGCACGGTGTAGTAGCCGGCTCTGGCCTGTTCACTCGACTTGTCAAATCGGGAGCGGTATCCCTGTTCAGGGTCTTCAAGGCTGCCAGGTACGACCTGCAATGTACCGACCGTGGGCATCAGTACAATCCCGCCTATCTGAAACTCATGCAGATTGCCAAATCCTTCAATGGAGGTATGCCTGTCGTCGTACCCGCACGGCAGCCATGATCCCGGACTGCCATAGGCATTGGTGTGGGGCGCCAGCTTTGCCATGCCAAAAGGCAGCGCTGCAGGGGTATAAAAAAACCAACGTCCGTGTACTGAGCCTATTTGGGGGTTTACATAGGGAGTAAAGTCAGGAGGTTTGGTTTCCTGCAGACAAAACACCGAAAACAACAGCCAAAGGCAATGGGTTGTCATGAGGGTACTTCCAACATAGGTTAGTTTTTCTCTCTCAAAGTTCTGTTTGCTTTTATAAACTGACAGGTGCTGCAAGGCAAATTAAAAACCGGACTCTGGTCAGGATGTGCGGATTGTTCATGGCGGCTGTGAAGCATCTTAAGTCAGCGCCTGCCAACCCTCACTGAGTGAACAAAAATGTCGTGCCAAAAATTAGCCGTCATTCGGCCTAAAGTGAGAAAAATTCCGAAACTTGCCGACTGAAAACGGCACTATATATAAGTAGATGGCGTGTCTGGACAAGGAAGAACTGAACATATCGTGAGGTGCATGTCTGACATTGCCCTCTCACCATTATGATATTGGGTGGGAGGATCCAAACGCTTGATATTCCTGGCAATCCTGTAGGTTTTCCGTGGGAATTCAGTTCTTCATGAGCTGTCAAAGAGAGGGGGCCAACAGGATCGCCATTGCATGTGTCAGTTTACGATGGAGCAGATTTCGGTGGTCCCTAAAAAAGGAGTTTCTCATGTCTGAAAAAACCATATCCCCCCTATTACAGCAGGAAAATGAACGCACGAAAGTCGGGACCTATACGAGTCTTGATCGGAATTCTGTGCGCAATCCCAGGGGCAGCGAGATGGGGCGTTTGGTCTCCCGTTTCGGTAAACCCCTTATTGCCTATTGGATAGATCCTCAGGGCGCTGCGGCTTCGGTCCCCGCATCTCCTGACAGCATGAGTGATCAGGGGGTCCCGCCCTTTGTGGTGGTGGGACTGGGGCGCTGCGGTTGTCACGTATCCACGGAATTGGCCGAGATCGTGACTGCAAACCGGCCTCGGGGACATAAGGCACCCAAGGCGGATTCGAAGAGTAAGTGGATGAGCAGCTTTTACAGCTCCGGCAATGGGTCGCCTGCGCTGCGGTTTGAACCGATCATCCTGGTGGGTGACATTGACGAAACCACATTTCCCGACGTAGAGGGCATCATGAAGGAGGGGGGCGTGCCTCAAGACATTCGTCAGAATATCATGAAACTGCACTATCAGCCCCTGGCAGAGGGGGGCGTGGGCCACGTGCCTGTGTTTGCTGAATTTGTTTCGCGGTCTTTGATGCTCCTTCCCGAGATCAATGAGGAAGGCATGCCGATCTGGGGTGCAGCTCGGCGACTGCTGCTGAACTTCCACTCCCAGCGTGAGCAGGTCCCGCGTCTGGCTTTTTATATCTTCAGTACCGGGGGGGGGACCGGCGCGGGCAGTGCCCCGGAAGTCATCCGTGCGCAGAGTTATGCCAAGGCCGTCCTGAATATTGACCGAGAGATGTACTTTACCGGGGTCGGTATTTTGCCCTCCAATATTGTCCGGGACCAGACCCAGTTGATCAACACGGGTCGAACACTCTTGCGCTACCTGGCAGATCTCAATCTATGTCTTGATGATAGAGGTGCTTATGATCGTGCCCCTGCCTGCCAGGCGGGTTCGTTTCTTGAGATGCCCCAGAGGTCCATGGGGCCCGGAGCGGAAGGGGAGGAGAACGTGCTGGCCAAACGTCCGTTGATGCCCTGGAACGCCATGGCCTTGATATCGAACGATGTGATGGACATTCCCGAGGACCAGGTGCTCACGTTCAATGAGGCCGAATCCAATGCCAATCAGTATATTGCACAACAGATATTCAATCTGGCTGCTGCGCAGTTCCCTTCCGCTGAATTCGAGAAGAACGGCGACAAGAATTCTATCAAGAAAAAGAACTATCAGGAAATTCGTCTGGATCCCAATGACCTCAAGGCAGGCCTGACCGGGCCCTATGCCGTGTGTTTTGCAGCGGCCCCTGTGGATGCCGGGATTGAGCAGGATATCCGCGGTATCGATGAGATGTTTCTCAGATCCCTGTCTCTGGCCTGCCGTCATGATGTGGATGGAAGCAAGGGCAGTCCCCTGATCGAGGGCATTTCCATTGCGCCCTTTGACAAGGCGCTGTATGCCGGTATCATTCAGACACTGCAGAGTCAGTTGCAGGCGGATGACTCGTCCTGCCTGACTCAGGAATCATTTGAAAAGCTGAGGGCCATTCCCTTTTTTGAACGCTGTCCCCGCATTGTGTATTCGTTGACATCTCCGCAGAAAAAAGATATCCCCAATACCTTCAAGGAGCGTCTCAATCAGTTGATTGAATGGGCCTTTCCGAATCTGATCCAGACTCGAAGTGCCATCAGCTGGGGGACCACAGCCTTCTTTTCACTGTCCATCTATGTGGAAACCTCGGTCTTGCTCGTGCCGGATGTGCAGGCAGCCATTGTCAACTATCTTCGTTTGTGCTGGCAGCAGCGGCGCTCGGACATGCAGGAATTTGTCAAAACCTATCGGGGAATCCTGGAGCAGGATCCCCCGATTTCGGATGAAAGCATCAGAGAGTGGCTGGGGGCTGATGAGCAGTACGGTATCAATATCCCCAACTTTGAAAATACCAGCACCGAATATAATCGGAAATGGGCCAAGTACGTGGAGGCCAACTGCAAGGAGCCCAATCGCCGCAAGGCACTCCTGGCTCATCGGGTGGAGGATGCCTTGATGAACAGTGAGGAGATGGCAGCTGCCTTGCGTTACCTCAACTACGCCTATCACCTGACCAAACCCGAATCCTTTACAGATGTGAGCCAGTTGTTTTAGGATGAGCCATGAGGCTGCCCCGGAGGCGTGAATCCTCCAGGGCAGCTCGATGGCATAGAAAACCTCTTTATAGTGTCTTGGTCCGGTGGGTGACGGCTTCAGAGCCTATTGTTTGCGGGGTTCCGGACTCGCCGCCCTTTTCTTTTGATTCGGCTTGGGTGCGGTCTTGGCTGCCAGGCGAGTCGTGGCTTCAAACTGACGGTTCCACAGGGCCGCCAGTTCCTTTACTTTCTCGGGGTGCGCCTGTGCCAGGTCATGGGATTCTGCGCGGTCGGTGCGCAGGTCGTACAGTTCCCAAGGGTCGCCCTTGGCAGCGACCAGCTTCCAGTCGCCAGCTTGAATGGCTCGATTGTCCTCGTGGAGCCACCACAGGAAGTCGCGATCGATGGTGATATCCCTTTGGAATGCAGGCGCAAGGCTGCGGCCAGGTGCCTGCGGGATCGGCTCACCGTCCCATTGGGTGGGCTTCTCGATGCCAGCGATGTCCAGAATGGTGGGCACGATGTCGATGACGTGGGCCGGTGTGTGCCTGAACTCACCGCGTGCCTGGATGCCGGCAGGCCAGTGCACCACCAGGGGCGTGCTGATGCCCCCTTCGTGAACCCAGGTCTTGTGCCTGCGGAATGGTGTATTCGACGCGCTGGAGAAGCCCGGGCCGAGACAGAGATACGTGGCTGCGCTGCCCGGTGCGGCTTGCGGGTCATGTCCGCCGTCACGCACCATGATCTCCGCGCTGGCCCCGTTGTCCGAGGCAAAGAAGATCAGTGTGTTCTCGTATGCGCCCATGGCCTTGAGCTGCTCGATCACGCGCCCGATCTCTTGGTCCATGCGATCGACCATGGCCGCATGGATCGCCATCTTGGTTGCCTGAAACATGCGCTGCTCATCCGTCAATTCGGTCCAGGGCAGCGGGCGATTGATCTCGCCGGGTCCCAGCTTCTTCAATGCGTCAGGAAAATGGTAGGGCGGTCCCACATCAGGTTCCAGCTTGGACAGCGTGGTATTGACCAGGTGCATCTGTTGCTGCCGGGCAAATCGCTGCTCACGCATCACATCCCAGCCCTCGAGATACCTGTCTCTGTAGCGGGCGATGTCCTCGGGCAATGCGTGCAAGGGGAAATGCGGTGCAATGAACGCTACATAATGGAAGAAGGGACGATCTGCGTATTTGTCCGCGTGTTCCTTGAGGCATTCAATGGCATGATCTGCGATGGCGATCGTGGAGTAGTAGCCCGATTCATCCGCTGCCGGTACGACCCGCACGTCATCGCGTGTATTGCCCTTGGCGGTGAAGAAGTTGCCCTGATTTCTCATGTCCAGCGAATGATCGAATCCGCCGGCAAGCACCTTGCCGTCTATGTGCCACTTGCCGCTGTGATAATTGCGATAGCCATAAGGCTTGAGGAAGTCTGGAAGGAGTCTTGCCCAGGTCTGTCGTTTACCGCTGTTGCCGCCGCCCAGGTCAGGCAGGCGGTCTCGATGTACCTGCTGTGCGTAATACCCGGTCATCAGCGCCCCTCGTGTGGGCCAGCAGCGCGCCGTATTGTAGAACTGCGTGAACCTCAGCCCGCCGGCTGCCAGGCGATCGAGATTTGGTGTTTCGATCTCGCCGCCATAGCACCCCAGGTCAGAATACCCCATGTCATCGGCCAGGATAAAGACAATGTTGGGTTTTTCTGCGGCCTGGGCACCGGCGCCCACAGCGACCAGGCAGCAGACCATCAGGCAGCACGACATCGTTTTCATAGTGTGTCCTTTCCAAAGGTTGTTTTCAGTATTGTACTGAGCCATGGGGCATATGGCAACTGTCGCGCTGCCGGACCGACAGGGATTTCAGGCGGTTACAGGGCCATGCGCCGGAGGCCAATGCGAGCCCTGAAATGAATGACTTTGGCCTGCACCTGAAAGTGTCCAATGATATGGAGTTGTCATTCAGGGTTTGACCTGGAAAGTTATATTACCTGTGTGCTGGCCGATCTGGACTCTTTTGGCGTCCTGTGTCAGGGGCGAACCCATAATCGAGACATCTGAAAAGGTCACGTCCTGGACCAGATGGTCGGTATCTGCGCCCTGGATCTGCACAAGATACTCACCTGGACGGCCAGTCACCGTGAGATTTTTGACCCGGATGCTGCGAATATGCCCCGGTACCTTTTTTCGCATATACTGATTCACCACGGGACGCAGGCGCATCAACTCTCTTTGGCCCTCCCCATGCATGCGGATGTCCTCGATGGTGACATCCTCGAGACGCATGTCCTCTCCAGGTTCCAGGAGAAAGGGTGTCATGGTGAAATGGATGATGTCGAGATTGCGCAGTGTAATGTTCCGCATGAACTCTGCGCGGCTCTCATGGCCCAGCAGGAAGATGCGGGCCCGGTCGCACCATAGGATGGAATTTTCCACGGTGATGTTTTCCACATTGCTGTTGGAGTCTTCGAAGTCAAGGCCCTTGAGGGCGATACAATCGTCATCGCTGCGTATGAAGCAGTCTGTAATCAGGACATCCTGGGAGTTGCACGGATTGATACCGTCGTCATTCTGCACACGGGAGTTGCAGAGCTTCACATTGCGGATGACGACGCGCCTGCAGCCCTTGGGCACAATCGTCCAGTGGGACGACCCGCGGAGTGTGATGCCGCTGATCTGCACGTCCGCACTGTTTCGAACGGCAATCAGGTTTCCCACCGGACCGGAACGCCACTGCCAGTCCGAGCCGTCCAGAATGCCGCGTCCGCGTATGCGAATGTGGTCGCCTTGAGCCAGGACCTCGGCCTTGACCACGGCACCGCCTGCGAGATACAGGGTTTGATTCTCCTGCAGCACGATCTTCTCAGGCTTGTGCATGCCAGGCCCAAAGTAGACCACACCCTCGTCGTCGGATTTGGGCGGGTTCATTTCCAGGGGATT
>JAIPFM010000136.1 GCA_021736645.1 Phycisphaerae bacterium
GACGATGAAAAGGGTCTGCTGCCCTCGTATCTGCGATTTGTCAGGGGCGTCATCGATTCCGAAGACCTGCCGCTTAATGTCAGCCGTGAGATCCTGCAGAAGAACCAGACACTGGCCGGTATCACAAAATCGTCCGTCAAGAAGCTCCTGGGCGAATTTGAAAACATTGCCAAGAACAATCAGGAACAGTACCAGACATTTATTGAACAGTACAACCGTCCCCTCAAGGAGGGTCTGTATGGTGACTTTGACAACAGAGACACCCTGCTCGAACTGGTCCGATTCAAATCCACCAAGGAGGACGGTCTCACCAGTCTGGCTGCGTACAAAGAGCGCATGAAGGACGACCAGAAGGCCATCTACTACATCACAGGCGGTCGGGAAGACACCCTGAAGAACTCGCCCCTCCTGGAGACCTACCAGGCCAGGGACATTGAGGTGCTCATCCTGGACGACGAGATCGATGAGATCGTGATCCAGAGCGTCCCCAAATACAAAGACACGGACCTCAAGGCCGTCAACAAGAGCGGTACGGCCGACGACCTCAAGACCGACGAGGACAAGGATAAGGAAAAAGAAGTCAAGCCGCTCATGAAGAAGATCAAGAAGATCCTGGGAGACCGTGTCAAGGACGTGGTCGCCTCGAATCGCCTGACTGACTCGCCTTCCTGCATTGTGGCGGACGAAAACGATCCCACCCTCCAGATGCAGCAAATGCTCAGGGCCATGGGCCAGACTGACATGCCCGAGATCAAGCCAATCCTCGAGGTCAATCCGACTCATCCCATCGTGGTCAAGCTTCTGGAGAAGATGAAGGACAAGGCCCTGCTGGAGGACGTCAGCAACCTGCTCCTGGAACAGGCCATGCTCGTGGAGGGCGCGGAAGTCAAGAAGCCTGCGGACTTCGTCAAGCGTCTCAACCGCATCCTGGAGAAGGCTCTATAGAGAATACAGACGGACTGTTTTTATGGTACAATGGGAGCCATGACACCTTTCGCAGGTGATCATGGCTCTGTCTTTTGGCTCCCGTTATCTCTGACCTGGGTGGCCGCGGCCAGGCCGCCTATGGCGCCAAGGTTCATGGTCTCCAGGGCCGAACTGGGTACGATGATCATGGAGCCGCGTTCCTTCAGGCCTTCGAACAGCATGTTCATACCGCGCAGGTGCATGGCCCCGGGACAGGACTCGTATTGCTCTGCAGCTTCCACGAATTTTTTGGCGATTTCGGTCTCTGCCGTACCCAGAATGACACGGGCGTGACGTTCGCGTTCGGCCTGAGCCTCCTTGGACATGGCATCTTCCAGGGCCTTGGGCAGGATGATGTCACGGATCTCCACGGATTGAATGGTGATGCCCCAGGGATTGGTCTTTTCATCCAGGATTGCCTGGAGCTTGTTGCCCAGGTCTTCACGCTGGCTGAGCAGTTCGGTCAACTGGTGGGTGCCTATGATGTCACGCAACGCCGTCTGCGCGGACAACACGATGGCCAAGTAAAAATCCTCCACCTCCAGAATCGCCTTCTTGGCGTCCCACACCATCCAGAAGCAGATAGCATCCACATTCACTGGCACCGTATCTTTAGTCAGGGTCGACTCTGAATTGAAGTCAGTGGAACGAATGCGCATGTCCACACTCTTGGCGATGGTATCGATAATCGGAATGATGAAAAAGGGGCCCGGACCCTTCAAGCATTTGAATCGTCCCAGTCGCAGGAGGACAGCACGTTCCCATTGGTCGGCAATCTTGATGCCGAACAGGCAAATCGCTGCAAGCAAGACCGTAGGAACCACGCCATAGCCATCCAACCGATCCCAATAACCCGTCACCAACCGATTTATAATACAGCCAACTGACAGGACAAATACTGCAGCCAACACGGCCACCCAATTCAGTGAGGCTGCTTCCGCCCCCAACTGGATGGTCGTCTTGTACTGTGACACCAATGCAGGCTGGGCCTTATTCTTGTTTGCCATCTTACATTCTCCTATTCAAGTGACTTACTATCTCTATGAGTGTCAAGCCATATTGATGGCCACGAGCAACCAGTTCATCGCAGATCTGTTTTAGCATCTTGTCCTTTTCAGCGGGGCCAATCTCGATGGACTGATCACCTACAAAGGTGCCGGTTCCCTGCTGCGTGGTCAGTACCCCTAGTATCTCCAATTCAGAATAGGCCTTTCGGATCGTGTTCGGATTGACCTGCAGGATTACAGCCAATTCCCGCACCGTGGGCAACTGCTCCCCCGGAAGCAATCGTTTGGATGCTATACCGTATTTGATCTGATCCACAATCTGCCGGTGGAAGGGCATGCCGCTCTTAACGTCCAATCCAAACTCAATCATTGTCTGCCTCCACGACATTTACAGTGTGATGGTACTCTATTATGTTATTGTACTATATTACTATTACACAGATTTGCGGCAAGAGAATTTTTGGCAAGTTTTCAATTTTTCCGTATTTTCAAGTAATATTATCTTTACTAAATGTATGATTTTTATTACTTTTTGTAATGTATATTGAACCATGAATCATGATTAAGGAGAACACCCATGAACAGGGCCTACAAAATTGCGAGGTTCACGGTCATTGTCATTCTGGCAAGCTGTGTGCTCAGCGGCACGGCATGCCTTATCATTTATCTAAAGTTGGGACTCGCCAAAGCAGGTGCTGGGCTGGCATTTTTGGGTATTTGTGGTCTACTGGGATTAACGCCCTTCATGTACAGAAAAGACCGTGGCAAGGTCTGGTGCGATGAGCGGGACATTGAGATCAACCGCAGGGCCGCTTTGATCGGCTTTTGCACAGCCTATCTGGTCATGGGACTGGCCTGCATGCTGCCCTTCTTCATCCTGGGCCCCAGGGGTACTGCGTCCGTGCAGTGGCTACCCATGATTTTTATGGGCGGCGGTCTGAGTCACTATCTCGCCCATTCCGTTGCGATTCTGGTGCAATATGGGAAGGGGGGTGGGCAATGACTAAAAATGGCCTGACCAATCAGATTCGAAGGCACCGTTTTAATCATGGTGAGATGACACAACAACAGCTCGCAGACAGGGTAGGCGTCACACGCCAGACCATCATCGCCATGGAAGCCGACAAATATGCGCCCTCATTGCCACTGGCTTTTCGAATCGCACGCACATTCAATCTCACTATCGAAGAGGTCTTTATGTATGGGGATGAACAGTCCCCCCAGCAACAAAACCCAGGGGCGTGACGCCCGCCATTGTATTTGATGTTATCCCATGCAATCCAACCATTCCTTGCTTCGTGAATCTTGCCTGAATTACCTGAATATACTTTGGGACCGGAAAGGCGGTTTTTGCGGAAACTTAATAGACAGGTGCCTGAATTGCGAGTATACCTATGGTGGTTTATTCGTACTGAGACACCTGAGTCAGATATCATGACGACCATGAAAACTACAATGGAACAGACCATCACCCACACACAAGCAAACCTGCTGCAGCAGCGTCACGCAGGCGGCTTCTGGGCGGGCAGACTCAGCAGCAGTGCCCTGTCCACGGCCGCAGCCGTGTTTGCCCTGGGATCCGTGAATCGTCGGACCTACCAGAACCTGATCGAGGGCGGTCTGTACTGGCTCAAAGACAATCAGAATAAAGATGGCGGCTGGGGTGACACCATCAAGAGTGAGAGTCGCCTTGGCACCACGTTATTGTGCCTGAGCGCATTTTCAGTATCGGACGGCAGCTTCACCCATAACGACACCATGGCCCGGGCCGAAGCCTGGATCAAACACCGGGTCGGATCGCTTGACCCCAGGGCCGTGGCTCAAGCGGTGAGCCAGGCCTATGGCCAGGACAAAAGCATGTCGGCGCCCATCCTCATGATGTGCGCCATGGCCAAGCGGCTCGGTCCCAGGGACACGGGCTGGCAGCATGTCCCCTCCCTGCCATTTGAACGGGCCGCCGTACCGCCACAACTCTTTAAATCCCTGCGGTGGCCCGTGCTCAGCACGGCCTTGCCAATCCTGATTGCCGTTGGCCAGGCCCGGTTTCATTTCAAGAAGCCCAGCAGCCCTGTGACACGCAGACTGCGTCAGGCCTGCATCACAAAAACCCTGCAGATGCTCAAGACCCTGCAGCCTGAAAACGGGGGATTTCTCGAGGCGGCCTCCATGACCTCCTTTGTGGTCATGAGTCTGGCACGCACCGGTCTGGTGAATCACCCGATCGTGACCCGGGGCGCCTATTTCCTGGTCGATTCAGTACGAGACGACGGCAGTTGGCCCGCGGCGTCGAATCTGACGACCTCGGTGACGACCCTCTCTGCCAATGCCCTGACCACCGGTGACATGGACATCCCGGACCACTTGACTGTCACACGGGACTGGCTGCTCACCCAGCAGCACAGGAGAGCCCGTGCCTACAACCTGACCGCACCGGGCGGCTGGGCCTGGAGCGACCTGCCGGGGGCCGTCGCCAATGGAGACGACACGGCCGGCGTCCTGATTGCACTGCATCGCCTGTCACCAGGCGCATCACGAAGTCACATGGCCGCTGCCAAGGGCATTCAATGGCTCGTGGAACTTCAAAACAAGGACGGCGGCATCCCCACATTCGGTAAGGGCTGGACCCGATTACCCCTTGACCAGAGCTGCCCGGACGTCACAGCCCACGCGCTCGGTGCCATGGGATGCTGGTGGGACAGCCTGCCAAGGCGCCTGAAGCAGCGTACCACCAGGGCCATGCAGCGGGCCGTGATTTACCTCAAGACCACGCAGCACAGACAGGGATTCTGGACACCCCTGTGGTGCGGCCATGAACAAACCACGAACCAGACCAATCCGGTCTATGGCACCAGCCGGGTACTCACGCACCTGGGCCATGTGCCGCAGTCGTTCAAGGGCTGCATGAAGGACGAGTTGGGTCGTGCGACGGAATGGCTGCTTGCCGTTCAGCATGCCACTGGCCCCTGGGGCGCAGATGCCGGGATCCATGCGTCTCTGGAGGAGTCGGCGCTGGCCGTAGATGCCCTGGCCACCACACTCCTGAGTCACGACCTCCTGCTCTTTGACGACCAGACACTGGCCATCCAACGTGCCATTGAAAAGGGCGCAGCCTGGCTCATCAACGCCACGAACCAAGGGACCACTTTTGACCCCAGTCCCATTGGAAACTCCTTTGTGGGCCTCCGATACTATGAAGAGCTCTATCCCGTGACCTTCACACTGGCCGCCCTGACCAAGGCCAGACTGGCCAGTCAGACCCTTGACGCGAATCAGGACACAGATACAATCGACGTGCAGGAACTGCCTGCCCTGAACCACAGAGCCAGGGCCTCCGCCCCCTCAGATGCAGCCTCTCTGTAATCCGCGCTTCTCAAAATGGAACTGGGGACACGACCGTGTCACCACAGTTGTGTCCCCAGACATCAATCAGATAGATTCATTCATTCATTAATTAAAGTGGTGTACCAGGCGGAAGGTGTAGCGACTCCCATCCCCACGGTACCTGACATTTGACTCAAAATAGGCATTGAAAAACAGATGCGTGTCACCTGACAGGCTGACCAGGGCACCCGGGCCAATGCCCAGGACCTGTTCTCTGCCATCCTGTGAAACGCCGTCCTTCTTGGAATCCGTAATCTGCTTCATATAATAGCCGTTGACGCCCACACGCAGCTTCTTGGGCTGAACTTCGTAGGAACTGGCGAAGTTCATGTGAAACACCTGCCCTGCCTGCGTGTAATCGGTTGCGGGTGACGCGCCACCCGTATAGGGGTCATCGTTCTTGTCGTTCCACAGCCAGTGCAGACGACATGTGGCCGTCCATTTGGGCGTCACGAAATAGGTGGCGGCCCAGTAGGGATTGAAAGAGAAGTGGTTACTGGCTATGTTGAGACCCCGGGTCCTGTCATAGTCCCCTGTGGGCCAGACCGTCTGGAGTTCAATGCGATGCATGAACACAGGGCCGTCGTCACCCATGATGGGATCCCACTGCAGATAAGGACCGATCAAGAGATCACCAAACGCGGAGCCATTGTCCGTCACATTACCCGCGGGATCGGTACTGTCAATGCTGCCCATCGGCTGGATCACGTCAATGCCCCACTTGCCGCCAAGCAAGACCGGCTGATCGGACTGGTAGACATACTGGCTGAGGCTGCCCCAGATTTCCACATCCGCCGATCGAGATGGTGGAGCCGGAAAATTCGGCAGCGAAGAAGCAGTGATGTACTGGATATATTGCTGGAAATAATGGCCCGGGCCTGAAGGAGGTCCTCCGTCCACAAAACTTGTAAAGCCCAGATTGATCAAGGGTTGATCAAAGCCCATGGCCGGTGTCAAAAGCCCACACGCCATGACCACAACCACAAAACGCCCCCAGAATTTTGAATGTCCCATTCACTTCTCCTTTCAAATATTAACAGTACGAATGATTGACCCTTGTTAACAATACTGGTATCGGTGTTAATTGCAATTCATGCGCTGTTTCAGTGTCCATAAATCGTCATTTTGAAGAATTTTACAACACTTTTTCTCACGTACTTTTAAGGAATTACCTTAGGCTCTCTAACAAAACCGTCGCGTCGGCCCGCCTGCCCCCAGGGGGAGGCTGAGCGAAGCGGTCAGATGCAAGGCGGCCGAAACAGGTCCCCTGGGGATCGATGCAGGCCAACGTAGCAGATGGCCGCTGCAGCCAACCGAAGCCAGCAGGGTTTTGTTAGAATGCCTTAATCTGAATCGAATGCTCCACTGGCTTGAATGCGTCACGAACGGCCTGGACCAGCGGCGCCCTGGTCTCTTCAGTGAGCTCGACCGTGGCGTCCATGTTGACACGGCCTTCCGGGCCGTGGAACAGGGTCTTGACCTGACGGGTTTCATATTCCTGTTTTTTGCCGACGGCATTGTCGACCCGCTGGAAGGCCTCGCTAAAGGGATTGACCTCATAGTCGGCTGCCAGATTCACACCCCGGGCCAGGGCCTCCGCCGTGTAGGTTCGGACCGTGTCTCCCCAGGACACTTTGTACTTCCCCGAGGACAGATTGCGAACCATCAGTATGAATCGATTGAGACGTTCATTGAACGGCACGAGGGTCATGCCGGAGCGAACGCTGCCGTCATTGTCCAGGGGACCTGTGGCGCAGAAGGGATAGGCGTGGCTCTTGAATGTCACGATGTTGTCCTTGACAGACAGGACACGATGACCCTGTGATACCGTGACTTTCTGGGTATCGGCATCCCACTCTATCCTGGCAATTTCACCCTCAAGCCCCATGGCCTCCAGAAAGGCGTAGGCCATGACCAATTGCCCGGCCCAACCCGGATGGACGCCGTCCTTGCCAGAGATCATGTAGTCTTCGCCATATTTCTGCTTCGCATAAAATCCCTGGACGAGCATGGGCAGATACACGTCTGCAAACGAGACCTGTTCCTGCTCGGCAAGTTGCACGTCAATATTGCGCAATTCGAGCAGTCCGAGGTTGAGATCCAGCACGGTGCCCTGCGCTGTCCTGACCCACGAGGGCATCTTGCCAACCGTGCCGGCAGAGCCCTGGATCACACGCACGCCCTGGCGTTTGAAGTCCTTGATAATAGCCAATGCATTGTCACGATACACCCGTCCGATTTCCTCGGTATAGGACCGGTACAGGTGATCGTTCATACCGTAGCAGGTCGTGGCCAGGGTGGGCTTGAAGCGCTGGACGTCATTGGCCATGCGTGCATAAAACCCGGGGGCCCGCTCACCGCTCCAGCCAAACTGCCTGACCGTGACCTCGAGCTGAGGTACGCACACGGTCAGATAGGTCTCCATGATGCGGGAATACATCTTCTGCTCAGTAATGGAATCACCGCAAATGGCCAGGCTATCCCCCTTCTGTATTACGGCGCCCTCGCGTACGGGGATCTTGATCGGCTTGAACGGTTCAAAGTAGGGATCACCAGGCAGGGATTCGAGTTCCACAGCACCGACGGCCTGGGCAAGCAATGAAAGGAGGAGGAGAGTCAGTAGTTGTTTCATGATCAGATCCTTGATACTTACAATTATCTCACGGTTTGCGCCTCACCAAAATCCCCGGACCAAGACCGGTTGACAAGTAAAGCGACCATCATACATAACCCTAGATACCCCAGATTGCCAGCCTTTTATGGGATTTATGCTCAATTTTTGGCCCGAAACCGCTTTTTTTCCGCCCGGGGTGATCAAATCAGCCAGAGATCGTGTTTGCCCCTGATGCACAGGCTTCACATTCACCATGGCGACCCCCTCATCTCTGTTGTCGTCACATCTGTATCCTTTTCCCTCATCCTGCAGGCCCTGTTCTCTGCGTCACGAAAAGATCGCGTTTCAGGCCCTCAAGTATTTCACTCTTCAAATTCAAGTGAAAACCTCGAGCACCTCGGTCGCTGTTCTGGCGTATGTATGTCAGAAACCTGCGGAATGATGCAAAGATTTGAGTAACTACATTTGACTTTCTTCGGTTTCCGGCTCTTATATTTATGAATATTGGTTACCTTCGATAGCCTTTGGCATTCGATGAAACTCAGCCCCCTGCGGTATATCTCGCTTCCCTCTCTCTCTCTCTCCTCCGCACCCAGGGGGTGTTTTTTTTACCCCTCCATAGAAATTGCCTCTTCGAAGACTTCGTATCCGGTTTTATGCATACCAAGTTGTGTGTACGTCTTTTGGGCCTGTTCATTAGACCGTTCAGCGTACAGGCGCAGTCCGCACACACCGGGTTGCTGCTTGGCCAGTACCTTGGTGTGGGCATAGAGTGTGCGGTACACACCCAGCTTGCGAAATTCGGGTCTGACGTACACGCTCTGAATCCACCAGAAGCGAGCGCTCCGCCAATCGCTCCACTCAAAGGTCACCAGCAATGAACCGAGGACCTGCTCTTCATACTCTGCCACCATATAGAAACCATGGACACTCCCCATGATCACGGTTTTCACACCATGGGCGACTATCTCCGGGTCCAGATCTATATTTTCAGTCTCCTTGGCCATGGCCACATTGAAGTCAACCAGTGAAGACAAGTCTGACATCTCTCCCAAACGAATGATGATATGATTGATCATAGTCCCAAGAATCTCACATTTAACGAACGGTCGAACTTCTTACTGAATTGCAGAACAGATCCAAGTGGTTCTCTGTGCATCTATCCAATGGCCAATAGGCCTTCTTTTGAGAATAAAACCTCGACAAATTATCCGCCCCGCGCCCAGACAAGTCAAGAACTTACTCGCCCCAATTTCGACACCCCTTGTTGAATCGCGTCTTTTTGAATTGGATTTGACACAGCCGGATTTCCAGGATACGCTGTGAACTCAAGGACACAATGCCTGTGGAAGGGGCAAATACAATGACACCACGGTCTGCGGTACTGATAATTCTGACGCTGTGCACCATGGCCCTGGCCGACCCCAATGAGGCACCTGATGTGCTTCGAATCTTGCCAGACAAAGATCTGGAGCCGGTCCTGTTCAACCTTGAGGGCCACGAACTTATTTTCAGCGCCACCCTCATTCCAACCTTGTCTTTCTATGCAGACAAAGACGGAGGAGAAATCAATGAAGGTGTGGAATTCGACGCCAACCTCAATAGCGGCAGTGGCTACATACTTCGATTGGGTCTGGGTGACAAAAAGAACAGCCTCGGATTTGCCTATATGACCACACGGCATACTGAAACTCAAACCGGTGAGGAGGCACGCATGGACGCATTGTTTCTGGAAGGTGCCACTCGAAAGTGGTTTGATTCCCGGGTCTATACGGAAGTCGGTCTCGGCGTGGGCGGCATGGTCTTTGACCTGCCCCAGCATTACCAGAGTGCAGACGGCATCGCAGGCCTGGCCCGCATCGCACTCGGCATGGAACTGGTCGAACACGTCCGGGCTCAGGTCGGGGCAGGCATGTTCCGATGGGGCCATCCTGGTGAGACCTACGGTAATGGCAGTTATATTGAACTCGGTGGCGTTTGGCAGTTCTAGATTTGGAACATAGAACACAGGACATGGAATTGAGGACCCTTGATAATGGATGATTGCGTAAATGTGTTTACAGCGTACGATGTGGCTCAGGCCTATGTGATTAAATGTGCCCTGGAGAATGCAGGCATCCCGGTTCACGTTGAGAACGAGTTTCTGCAAAACGCATTGGGTCTGCTGCCCCTGGATGGCAGCACGGCGCCCAGGGTATGTGTCCCGGAGTCCTTCACGGAACAGGCGCAAGCCATTGTCAACGACATCATACCTGCCGGAAACGCAATCACGGATGCGGCGGATGCTGTCACCTGCGCGCAGGCCATGGTCCTGATGCATGTGAAGTACGATGAATTCGTGGAAGACGAGGTTCAGGAATTAAGCGAGGAAGCGATCAAGCTGTGCCAGCAGTACGAGGGCTTTATCAGTGTCAAACAGTACCAGGTCAAGGATGGTGATGAATTATATATCCTCATGCACTGGGAAAACGAACACGCCTACCTTGCCTGCAAACAGAGCCCGGCCTGGCTCATGCTCATGCCCCAATGGAACGCCCTCCAGGAAGACGGTGACGTCGTCCTCGATATCAAGATCCTCAAGGCTCCGTAACGATCTTCTTCGCTTCAAGTACAATGTCACGCCTTCCGCCAATTTCAAAATTGGTCACAGACATGGTCAGGCTGTTTCCGTCCGGGGCGAACTTGATGCGTGCAGAGAACTGCCCCATCCCCCCGGACTCACGCATCATGAACAACAGGCCGCTGAAGGCACGTCCATCCTGATTGAGTGACAACGTAAAATTGCCGGTGTCGCCTTTCAATGAGAGACTGCCAAAGCCAAGCGGCATGATGGTGAAGGACCGGGCGTCTGCGTCGTCCGGCAGCAGTCTCCGGCCTTCCTTGAAACGCCATTGTCCCTCATACTGTGTCAGGGCTGCCAACTCCTCTGAATAGGTCATCCGAGACTGAGGTGCATTCATGAATTGCCGGTACAGGACACCGGCCACCCCCAATCCGGCCAGGACAAAGACCATCGCGTAAAACGCAGCCTTTGAGCCGGGCTGTAAAGTGGCACCAGGATCACCGTATGCCTCCCCCGAATCCACGTCACGCTCCGGCAAGGCCTGCCCGCTTTGAGAGGCATCCGTGGCTGCAGGGTTTCTATCCGGGCATACCCCCATAACACAGAACGCGATGAACAAAAACCAGAACAACCCGGCATCCAGCGCATTCATAAACACCCACCAGCCCGACTCGATTTTGCCCTGATACGACTGGAATCGCCCGGCACTGGCGAAGCCTTCCTCCTGGAAGCCCTGAACCACCTCTCCAAGCCAGTATAAGGGTGTATCCACGGGCCCGGCGTTCAGGATACTGAGTGTCACAAGATGCGTGACGACATAGATCAACATCATGCTCACCCCCAGCCAGCATCGCTGTGGAAAGGTCCAGTACACACCGGAATCCCGGCGCCCCAAACGTCCGGCCAACCAGCCGATCAGGCCCCCTGCGAACATACCTTGAAGCCCGATGAGAAACACCTGCGATGCCCGGAGGAAGGCCAGTCCCACGGCCACACCGACTGTGATGAGAAGCACCGGCAGGAACCGCTTCACCGCCCAGTTCATCGGTGTCATGGTCGATCGCATATTCTCCGAACGTTGCTTGTCACGGCCTGTGTGGTTCTCTTGCATGGGCGCACCTGTCAATACAGCGGGGTTTCAGACTCCATTGAGCCGCCTTATCCTCGGCGAACATCAGTCTTTCAATGTCAGATTCTTCAGCTTGTCAAGACATTGGGTGAACTGCTCTTGAACCTGCGGCATGTAGAGTGCCACTTCGTCCACGTACCCATCCGCCGAGGCGGACCACACGCGATTGAGGTAGCGTTCGCCCGTGGCAAAGTGGCTCATGATATCCGCATACGTCTGAAGTCCGTAGAGGTGGCTGATACTCTCGCGTGCGTCTGCAAAGATGCGCAGATCCTGGACAAAGACCCTGTCGATGGTGCCATGCATGGCCAGGCAGGTGTCGTGTGTCAGTGTTTGGCCCTGGTACGTCCCACAACCCTGGACCACCCGTGTCATGCTGTCGACCAGGGACTTCATATTCCCTGCCAGGGTATGCTGTGAAGATCTTTCCGCGTGCATGTGGCTTCGAACCAGAAAGACACCGGTGATGCCCAGTCCCAGACAAATCGCATAATGCGCCCATGTGAGTGTCTCCACGTTCCGCACGGACACCAGAGCAGCCCCCAAAAATCCGACTGTCACCATACCATAACCCAGACCCTTTTTCATGACACGGCTCCTTTGAACACAAAGTACATGGCAAATCCCACACCCACCAGGGCCTCTCCCACAATAAAACCGGCCGCCACAGGAATGCCGACATCCTCGCTGAACTCATTGCCCTTGACTCGGTCTACCGCCAGTCGCAGTACCGTGCCGATCGAGTAGGTGAGCACCACGTCAAACGGCAGGTAGAAACCGAGCCCCACCAGAATACCGAGCCCTCCCACGCCCGAGCTGCTGAGCAGGGCGCCGAGTCCTGCGCCGGCAATGTATTTGTTCAGCGGCACATCGCCCCCGAGAATGCCCTCGATGGTGGCTGCCAGGGCCTGTCCCTGGGGTGCGGGCAGCTTGTCACCACCCAGGCCATAGGCCTTGTTCAAGACATAGATCAGGCCCATGACCACAATGGGGCCAAGCCAGACTGCCAGAAACTGACCGATCTGCTGCTTGCGCGGCGTGGCACCCACCAGATACCCGGTCTTGAGATCCATCATCAGGTCCGTGGCCTGGGACATGGCCACGCACGCAGCAGCCCCGACCATGATCGAAGAGATAATGGCGGCCGAGGTACCCAGACCGGAGGAAATGATCACCAGGATGGTCACGGCAATCAACGTCATGCCGCTGAGAGGTGACCAGTTGGTGCGGCCAATACACTCCGACAAAATCACACCGGCAATCCAGACCCAGAGCGTTCCGACCAATGCCATGATCAAACCGCGTCCCCACCCCATGGCCTCCGTACTCATCACCGCCACAATGAACAGCAGCACAGCCGCCCCGACGATCCCCACATAGAGCAGATGGATGGGCATTTCATCCCGAGAATGGGCCGTCTTCATCTTCGAGGCCGTACGCATGGCATTGATGGCACTGACCATCAGGGGCAGGGCCAGGACAATACCGGTAATGGCGCCGCCGATAAGCATGCCGATACCCACGGGCCGGAACATCTCCACACGCATGTACTTGGTCAGGGTCATGTCCGGGATGGCAGACCACACCTCAGGTCCCGGCAGTTCACCCATGCCATTGAGCAGGGGTGCCAGAATCCACCAGCACACATACCCGCCCACAATAAAACTCAGTCCCCCTTTTCCGGCGATGAATCCCACGCCGATGGTCATGAGTGAGACAAACCAAATGCCATTCATGTACTCGGGCATATGGATCACACGACCCAGATCCCAATACTCAAATCCAAAGCACTGACTCGCAAAATGCAGGCCGCCGCTCAGCATGATCCCGACCACCATCAGCATGGCCTTGTGCATGCCTGCGCCGGGTGACTTCAGAATCGTGGCCACAGCCACACCACCGGGATAGGTCAGTCGTTCGAAATCGATCATCTGCTTTCGCAGAGGAATGATAAATGCAATGCCCAGAATGCCTCCGGCAATGCAGGCAAACACCATCAGCACAGGACTGAAATCCGGATGCTGCAGGATGTACAGGGCAGGCACCGTGAACATCATGCCGGACGAGGCCCCGTTCACGGCACTGGCGATGGTCTGGTTGATATTGTTCTCCACCATACTGTGGCGGCCCAGGAGACCGCGAAGTATGCCGAATCCCAGGATCGCAGCCAGCTCCGACCCTTCAATACTGAATCCCAGGATCAGGCACGCATATCCAATACTCACGGCAATCACAATGCCAATGGCGTAGCCCACCACCACGGAGGTCACTGTGAGTTCCGGGTACGGCCCTCGCCGCACTGTGGCTTTCCCTTTGTCTTTGCCCTGTTCCTTCATTGACAACTCCTAAGTTGAATCAGGTGAGATACTTGAGAAGTGCTTCGTGGATCAATCCGTTGGTGGCCACCAACTGACCCGGCAGATGCGAAGTACCGCCTGAAAAATCTGTCACGCGGCCCCCTGCTTCTTCGAGAATGAGCCATCCCGCAGCCATGTCATAGAGATGGAGGTTCAGTTCCCAGAACCCCTCCATTCGGCCCGCAGCCACATAACTCATATCAACGGCACAGGAACCATACCTGCGAATGCCTCGGATGTGGGGGACAATCCTGTTGAAATAGGGCAGGTTGTCGTGCTCCAGATCGCTGCGCACACAGGCGAAGCCCGTGCCCAGCACACTGTCGATCAGTTGATCACGTCTGGACACACTGATGGGTTCGCCATTGCAGAAGGCACCCTGGCCCTTCTCCGCGTGAAACAGTTCATTCAACACCGGGGCATTGACTGCGCCCAGAATAATGTCACCCTCCTTCTCGAGGGCCACGGAGATACTGTAAAAGGGCTGGCCGTGCACAAACGAGGTGGTCCCGTCAATGGGATCGATGATCCAGCGGCAGGCATTGTCACCATAAGAGCCGCTTTCTTCTCCCACAATGGCGTGAGACGGATACCGCTGCTTGATGCGATCTATCAGATACGACTCTACGGCCAGGTCGGCCTCAGACACCAGGTCCTTGTCGGACTTCTTTGACACCTTCATCGAGGATAGCTTCTGCCTGTACTCAAGACTGATCTTGCCTGCCTGTTTGATAATATCGAACAAAAATTCTTTCAAAATCAGTCTCCTTTGGGATGTTTGGCTAGGTCAACAATGCCCGGATGATTTGTTTGTAGTATGCGACGCCCTGCTCAAGATCTGCGATGCGGATGAATTCATTGGGTTTGTGACACATGGCCCCCTCGCCCGGACCAAAGATCAGGATGGGCGCACCCAGGGGCAGAAGCGCCGGACCATCCGTGGTGAAGCCCACCGCTTTTGTCTCTTGAATATTCACGGCTTCACACACGGCCCGGACGAATGCGCACTGGGGATCCGTTTCGAGGGCATCCATGGAACGCAGCTTGGTCATGCGCGCGCTGAACTTCGGATCTTTCTGCGCCAGCGCATCAAGCAGCGCCTGGACCTGTGCCAGCAAGGCATGAAGATCCTGGCCGGGCAAGGTGCGTATATCCACGCCCAAACGACACTCGTCAGGCACCACGTTCAAGGCCTTGCCGCCGGAAATCGTATTGATACTCATGCAGCCGGACCCCAACTGAGGATGCGTCTCACTGGAAAAGTCAAATGCATTTTCCAGATGATTGAGTACCTGGGCCATACTGCGAATGGCATTGACACCCAGATGGGCCTGCGACCCATGTGCGGTCTTGCCTGTCGTGACAATCTCCAGCCAGAGCAGACCGCGATGCGCATTGATCAAATTAAAATCCGTGGGTTCAGGAATGAGAATGCCGGCCAGGTCAGGCAGGTCGGTGCTCTGTTCGACGAAACGCTCCACCCCGCAGCTGTCCGTCTCCTCCCCGGCCGTGGCCGCAAAGATGATGTCACCCTGAAGATCAATGCCATCGCGAATCAGCTCACCCATGGCTGTCACCGACGCGGCAATGCCGCCTTTCATGTCTGTGGCACCGCGTCCATAAATGGTCCCATCCAGTTCCAGTCCGGAAAACGGATCATGGTCCCATGGGACATTGCCGGGACTCACCACATCATGGTGACACACGATCATCAGGGCTTTCTTTCGACCCGAGGTTCGGACCCGCGCCACGACATTGGCCCGATTGCCGTCCCACATATCCATCTCACACGCAATGCCATAGTGAGCGAAGGCCTGCTCGATGACCTTGGAGGCTTCCAGCTCGCCCTTGTCAGGCCCGGAATCCGCCTGAATCAGTTTCTTGAGAAATTCTTTCATGGGGAGGATTATAACCTGT
>JAIPFM010000137.1 GCA_021736645.1 Phycisphaerae bacterium
GCCCAAATCGATTCCAATTGTTACATTAGTCATGGCTGTTCTCCAATATTGACGTTGTCAGTTGCACCTTACAATACGAGTGCGTATTATCGAGCCTAACCGGCCCGAGGGGAACAGCCTTCTCATTTTAACTCTGTGTCTCTGTGCGAGACAAGCCCAATTTGCTGGCACAGCGAAACATCAGCGCGGGCCTCATCCATTTTTCGGTCAAAAAAACAAAATCCCCCTTGACTTAGTATCAAATTATGATATCATTAAAGTGTGAATCGAAAACAGCAGAAGACTCTAAGATGGATCTTTGAACGTCCTGAGCGGTCCGATATCCCTTGGACGGATATTGAGTCGTTGTTTCGGGCCCTGGGGGCTGAAATATCCGAAGGACGGGGCTCGCGTGTACGTGTGTACCTCAATGACGTTCGAGCGGTTTTCCATAGGCCTCACCCGGAACGGGAGACCGATAAAGGGGCTGTTAAATCGGTGCGACGATTTTTGATTGAAGCAGGAGCACAACCATGATGGAATACAAAGGATATACGGCCAAGGTTGATTTTGACGACGAAGCCAGCATCTTTCACGGAGAAGTTTTGAACCTGCGAGATGTGATCACTTTCCAGGGTGAAACCGTCCAGGAACTCAAGCAGGCCTTTCATGATTCAGTGGATGACTATTTGGAGTTTTGTGAGGCAAGAGGAGACTCCCCAGAAAAGCCATACTCAGGAAAATTCATCGTGCGCGTTGAACCCGAACTCCACAAAGTGATGGCGGTACTGGCTCGACTCTCGAAAAAAAGCCTCAATGCCTGGGTACATGATGCACTTGCCGAGGTCGTATCCAACCAGCAAGATGCAAGAGTCACGATGTGATGACCGATCGCCTCCAATGTGACCTAAGGAGTCAGTCCCCGGATTTTAGTATTTCACTATTATGGACACGCTTTCAATACCGGCCGATCCGTGCGAAAGGTGCCTACGCCTCGCATTCAGCCGGGACAATCCACGCTCATGCTTCGCTTAATGGATCGTCCCATCCGTTGAGCCTATTCGCAGCACTCGGGCCATTCGAAGACGCGTCAGCGCATAAGAACCAGGATATCCCTTCCGATTGACCCACGCACTGAAGGGGACCCATGATCGCAGATCCAAGCCGTCATTCAAGTTCAAGGTGGGAACTGCGTGGCAAATGTATTTGCCTAAGTGGAGCCCGCCACAGAACGGTCCTCAGGGGACGGCACGCGCAGCGGGCCATGACTGCGCCCCACGCAAAACCTGGCTGCATCAATCCCGTATCGACATCTGCGTGAATCCGCGGCAAACAAAAGTAAGGACAGTTTTTTTATCCGAATATCAGTATCCGTGTCGAAAGAGAGCTATCAGCCATCAGCGGTCAGTCACGGTCGCTGGCGTGGTGTTGGCTTACATCCAAGCGAAGCCCGGCGTCAACCCATGGCGCGGCGGAGATGCGCCAGGGCCTGCTTGTAGTTGTCCGGGCCCACGTATTCGAGGATCAGCGGGGCCTTGGGGCGTATGACGGGCCGCCAGTCTGACAAATGCCTGGTAATCCAGATCCCCTTGACCTGCGGGCACACCACGGTCCACGTGCAGCTTTCGGTCTTTGGCGTGCAGACAGTCGATAAACGGTCCCAACTGATCAAACATCTCTTTCAGGTCATTCACCTCCAATAGATTGGCTGGATCAAGCAGCGCGCGCAGGCGTGGTAAACCGACTTCCTCCAGGTACAGGCGCGTCCGTTTCGCGCTGGCCAGGAAGTGGCGAAAGAACGGCTCGAGCAGAACCGTGGCGCTGTAATCCTCGGCCAGCGCAGCCAACTCTCTGCCTGTGACCACCATGGTCTTCCAGACCGCTTCCTGAAAATGGTGCTCGACTTGGGGCGCCGGTTCGTTCGGATTACGGTAGAACCCGGCCTCTGTGATGAATGTGCTGACATCCATGTGGGCGCCGACCTTCATCATGGCCTCAAAGTAGGCCAGGTTCGCCTTTCGTTCTGCCGGGTCCGGGTGGATGAGGTTCGTGTACACACCGATACTCTCTGTCAAAGTGACCAGCCCTCGCGATACGTGCGGTGCAGATACTGATTCGATGTGTCATCATTTGTGAACCTCAGATTGGGCCCGTCCCACTGGAGCTTCTTGCCCGTACGTATGGCAATGTTGCCCAGCAGCGGCGTCTCAGTCAGCAGGCCGCTATGGTTTACGAAATCGGAGCCTGCTGGTGCGCCGCCGCGGCAGGCATCGATCCACTCCCGGTACTGACCCGGTGAACGAGGCAGCACGCGGGGCGCCTTGCCGTAGGCCTTGCGCCTGGACTCCGGGATCAGCAGGTCATCGATGAGTGTGCCCCCATCGCCTATGTAGATGGGAGACATCAGGCGACGTCCCGGCTCAAGCGCCTTGGGCCGAGGCGGTGTATAGCCTTCGTCGTACCAGACCAGTGTGACAGGCGGCATATCGCCGCGTGCAGGAAACTCATAGCTCACCTTGAAGCTGCGCGGGTAGATCTCCGGGCCAATCTCCGTACAGGTGGCCTCGACGCTGCTCGGGTGGCGCAGCTTGAGGGCCTTGAATGCGGTCGAGAGCACATGGCACCCCATATCGCCCAGCGGACTGGTGCCGAAATCCCGCCAGTCACGCCAGCGCCAGGGATGGTAGGCCGGGTGAAAGGGTCGCGCCGGTGCAGGACCCAGCCACGCATCCCAGTCCAATCCCTCGGGGAGGGGGGGCGCCTCCGGAGGACGACCACCCCAGGTGGGCGGGTCCCAGAATCGACGGCCCTGATCAATGTGCACTTCACGCACGTGTCCAATAGCCCCGTCGAGAATGATCTCTTGTGTCAAGCGTGCCTTCTCAGTGGCCTGCCCGTGGTTGCCCAATTGTGTGGCCACCTTCGCTTGCCGTGCGGCTTCAGCCAGCGTGCGGGCCTCATGGACCGTATAGGCCAGCGGTTTCTCGCAATACACATGCTTGCCCTGCTTCAACGCCGCCATGACAATCATCGCATGCGTATGATCCGGCGTGGCCACCATCACCGCGTCCACGTCCTCCTTTGCCAGCAGCTCGCGGTAGTCGGCGTAGGCCCTGCAGCCTCGATACGTCCCGGTCCCCCGCTGCTGAGCGTACTGTTCGTCGACCAGACGTCGGGCCGGCTCACGTCCGCCCACCTTGCGTCCCGTGCCCTGCATCCATTCCCAGGAAATGTATCCGCCGCCTTCGCGATTGACATCGCAGACCGCGGACACCTGGACGTCGTTCATCTTGAGGAAGTTAAACAGGTTCACGTGGCCCTGCCCACCCAGACCAATCAAACCCAGGGTGATCCTGTCGCTGGGCGTCACATAGCCTTGCCCACCAAGTACGTGCCTGGGCACAATGGCAAAGCCTGCGCCAGCGACTATCCCACCAAGAAACTTGCGTCGTGTGGTGTTAGGAACCTGTGGGAGAATCCGATCTGGCTTCGAGCGGCTTGTCTTGCGACTGGACTGCGTCCGGCTGCATCGACGATTTGCACCGATATCGCCTGCTTCGCCGTCCTTGTCAGTCACAAGACCGCTCGCTCTCGGGCCGACGACGGGATTCTCCGACACACTCCTGGGTTGACATGGTTTGCCTTGGTCCTGCCCGGCACTTCTTATTTTTTCCATGCTAAATCCCTATGAAGTTGTTGTCATTGGGTCTGGCGTAAACGCATAGAGTACACTCAATCATATCTGGCCACATGATAGCACAGTCAACTCCTTTGCTCAAATAGAACTGCTAACCCGGATTTCTCACAAACTTTTCAGCCTAGCGTCCGGCTCTGCCAATAGAACTAGTCGTCATTGCGAGGAGGAACGACGTGGCAATCTTCCATTGTTTATTTGATCGTTCGTCTGAGCCACCCTACCGCGATCTCCGCGTGAGATTTCTTTTCATTGTTGTTTATTCGTGTAGATTCTTGAACTGGATATTATGCCGCTATCGCAGCTGCGTTTGAATCAAGGCAGCCGCTGTTTTCGTGCCAATTCGTGGACAAAGCAGTTTTTTTGCTACTCGCTTTTTTTGTTTTGTTTTAAATCCGTGTAATCTGTGAAAACAGCGGCTTCCGTGGTTCAAACTGGGCGGTGGCCACCGCCATTATTTCAGTAACCACGAAATCCGTGTCAAAGAGAGCAGTTTTTGATTTTGGGTTCCGAGTGCTCGGGCAGATTCTCGCATGCAATGGGCCGCACAAATCCTGCGACAGCACTCCATGTGTCTCCCTGCCCTTCATGGTAAATCTTTAAACCAAATTCGCTGGCACGGCGAGACATCTCCGTGGGGTCGTGGGGTCGCGTCTTAATTGTTCATTATTCGGATTGTCACTATCTCGATGATTAATATTTAAGACGTGATAAACTTATCCCCCTATGGCTTGTTCTTCAAACAGTTTTCAGCCCCCTTTTCTCCGTGCCCCTCAGGGTCCTCTGTGGTAGAATATCGTGCGTTCTATAGATAAGGAGGACATCATGCATAGACGACAGTTTCTCAAGTGCGCCGGACTCTTTGCCGCAACACTGGGGTTACCCCGGATGGCAAGGGCTGCCTCTGCGGCCAAGCCCAATATCATCTATATCCTCGTGGACGATATGGGATACGGTGACCCTGGTTGTTTCGGACAGACCACGCTGAAAACGCCGAATCTTGACGCCATGGCAGCCACTGGGCTTCGCTTTACAAACCACTACGCGGGCTCCACGGTCTGTGCCCCGTCCCGGTGCGTGCTGTTGACCGGTCTTCATACCGGCCACTGCACAGTGCGATCCAACGGGAATGTCAAGCTCAGGAAAGAGGACATTACCGTGGCGCAGGTCCTGAAGAAGGCCGGGTATCGCACCGGCTGTATCGGCAAATGGGGCGTGGGCAGACCGGGGCTCGACGATCCCAACGAGCACGGCTTTGACTATTTCTATGGGTATGTCTGCATGAACCATGCCCATAACTGCTACCCGGAATGGATCGTCAGAAACGGCAAACAGGTCCCGCTGCGCAACGTACTGGAAGAAACATGGAAGACGCGCAACGTGCTTCCCGGGGCCGGCGTGGCTGCCAAAAAAGTCGACTTTGTCCCCCACCTCTGCCAGAAAGAGGTCCTCCAGTTCATTGACAGGAACCGGGCCAATCCGTTCTTCCTTTACTATGCGCTGAACATACCCCACGCCAATAATGAAGGGGGTGCCAAGGGTATGGAGGTTCCTTCATACGGACAGTATGCAGACAAGGACTGGCCGGACTCGGAAAAGGGGTTTGCTGCCATGATCACCTATATCGATGGGTACGTAAAGGCCATATTCGAGACTCTGAAGGAGACCGGCCTGGACAAAAATACGCTGGTCATGTTCACCAGTGACAACGGGCCGCACCAGGAGGGCGGACACACCATGGAGTACTTCAACTCCAATGGATCGCTGCGCGGCATGAAACGGGATCTCTATGACGGCGGTGTTCGGGTGCCCACCATCGCCAGGTGGCCGGGCGTCATCAAACCGGGCCAGACAACCGACCATGTCTCGGCCTTCCAGGACATCATGCCCACGTTCGCCGAACTTGCCGGCGCCCAGTGCCCCACCACAGACGGCATATCCATGGCCCCCACCCTGTTGGGCAAGGGCGTGCAGAAGCAACACGATCACCTCTTCTGGGAGTTCTACGAGGGCGGCGGCAAACAGGCGGTGCTGAAGGGACAGTGGAAAGGCATCCGCCTCAACACCTTGCGAAAACCGGATGGCCCGATTGAGCTCTATGATATCTCCAGGGACATCTCCGAACAGAGGAACCTGGCGTCAGAACACCCCGACATCATCGCGTCCATGGCGCGCATCATGAAGGAAGAGCACGAGGATCCAAGTCAATAGGCGATTGTCTCCCCATGCTTTAAAGAAACAAGGTGACTCTGCATGGGATGAGGGTTTGAAACGAGCGCGGATTCAGTACGGTGTGGCCATGAAGCTTCACCTGTCACAAGGTGAGTCACTGCCTTTGTGTGATCCCTGTACATCCGGGATTCGAGTGTGAGGGACACCAGGCAATCAAGCCGACACCCCCTGTGCCTGCTGCACAAACCCCTCGAGGGGATTTGTGCAGCAGGGTTCTAAACATGTGTCAATTTGTCTTTAATTGTTTGCCTGGATTCTGATATTCCGGAACTCCACCACAGAGCCGTGACCGAGAAAACCGATGTGGCCTGTCTTGCGCAAGAGTCCGGGGTGGGGTCTGTGATCCATGGTTTCCGTGCCATTTTTACTGGCTTCTTTGATGTCTGCGTCCACCACGGTGACACCGTTGAGTATCACGGTGATCTGATTCCCCCTGGCAATGACTTCCTGGGTGTTCCATTCACCGACTGGCTTCTGATGACCCCGTTTCACCGGGACCACGCCGTAAATCGATCCATGGTATTGATACGGCTGGAGATTTTTGTACTGATCTGCCGTATCGTCCAGGATCTGGAGTTCCATGCCCTGATACGCAGCGTCACCCGTAAGCGGGGCCCGAATGCCGAGCCCGTTGTTGGCACCGGGTGTCAGCTTGAACTCGAAACGGAAGACAAAGTCGCTGTACTGCTTTTCCGTGTAGAGATTGCCGCCAGGCTTGCACACGATCGTGCCGTCTTGGACAAGATACCCGTTGGTGTCCCCGACCCAGCCTGTCAGATCGGTATCGGTGCTGTTGAACAGAGACACAAAGCCTGGTTCGACGGTGGGTAATTCGCGGATATAAATGTTCCTGAAGTCGATCGGGTTGCCGTGACACTGCAGCTCGATCTGTTCCGAGGGAAAGATCGGCTGCTTGCGATCCCAGTAATTCTCCAGGATGACATTGTCCACGACCAGCTTGCCATTGAGATGCACAGTCACACGCTCACCGACCATCTTGATGTAGAACGTATTCCACTGGCCTATGGGGTTGTCCGCAATGCTCGTGGGCTTGCTCGGATTCTTCTGGTTGTTGTACAGGCCGCCCGAACCGATCTTCCAGTGGGCCGGGTCCCAGATCTGCACCTGGGGTGTGCCTCGCAGATAGATGCCGCTGTCACCATTCGGCTCGAGAACCTTCCAGTCCACCCACATCTCAAAGTCTTCATAGTTCTTGACCGTGGCCAGACTGAACCCGCCGCCATCAAAGTGCAGGACACCATCTTTCACAGTCCAGTGCTGGCGCATCTTTGCATCGGCCTTGGCCTGCTCTGCAGCCAGGGCCTCGGGCGACAGTCTGGCACGCCTGATGGGATTGTCATTGGGCGATGCAAGCAGGCCCTTCCAGCCGGTCAGGTCCTTGCCATTGAACAACGCCACAAACCCCTCGGGCGGCTGATTGAGCTTCGCCTGTTCCTTGACCAGCGCGTCCAGATGCGATGCTGCCTTGTTCTTTGTGGCATCGTCCGGATTGGCCTGAACCACCTTCTGCAGTGCAGTGATCACCTCTGAACCGGACAAAGGCTCATCGTTTCTGCCCCCGAACACGATCTTCATCACGGTCAGCGTGGCCTCCTGGCCCAGCACATTGTCTCCCACAAACGGGCTCACCACGGCCAGGGCCTGTTCGGTTCTGATCAGGGCCAGCTTCGACAGTACCAGTTTTTTCTCATCTGGACGTCTTGCAATGGCCAGCGCCTTGCCGTACAGTGCCACTCTGTCAGATTCATACGGGGAACCATCTACCACAAGGTCTATCGCACCCCTTAATGTCATCACGAGATAATTCATGGCCTGGGTGCTTGAAGCGATCTCGAACAACGCGTCCAGGGCCTCTGCATCCTTCCATTTGGCCAGGCCGCGAATCGCAGCATCCTGAACCTTGGAATCGGTACTCTTGGTACTGGCGAGGACCACCTTAAAGGCCTCGCTGCCGCCAATGGCAGGGAGCAGACTGAGGATGACGATCTCCTGGGCCTTGTCTGCGTCGTTCAGTGCGGACAGCAGCAGTGACGCCCGGTTCTGGGAATCTTCGTTTTGCTGGCACAGGGTGACAACCACACGGCCTGCTTCGGCCTGCAGTCTGGAATTCTCGGTATTCAACATCAAGTCAATCACACGAGAAAGGTCGTCCTGGCTCGCGATCTGGCCAAGGGCTCTGGTGGCTGCAATGCTGACAGCACTGTCAGAGGCGGCGGTCAGCGTAAAGACCGTGTCCACGGAGGTCTGTGCCCGGCGTTCCGCGAGCATATCGATCAGGGCCACCTGCTTTTTGGCAGACATCTGGGGCAGTGCGCTGATCACGGCCTGGACCACCGGCGCAGTGGGCAGCTGCATCAACAGTGACGTCACGGCCTGAATCTCATCGTCCTGAGCGTTCTTCATGGCAGCCATCAAATCGGGCACAGCCGCTGCCCCATCGAGTTGAGCCACGGCCTTTAAAGCGGAAAGCTTCACGGCGGTGTTGTCATGGTCCATATACGCCCATAAGGCCGGCAGTGCTGCCCTGTCCCCTCTGGTCTCGAGCATGCCGATGATCTTGACCTGCCGGTCAGGAGACACGGATTTGAGCTTTTGGGTCCATTGGGTTGTGGCTCGCGCGCCTTCAATTTTCTGGGCCAGGACAAGGGCCGCGGCCTGAACCTTCGGATTGTCGCTGTCGACAGCCTCCAGCAGGTCCTTGATCGCCCCGTCACCCAGGGCCTCTGAAAGAAGACTCAATGCCCCACAGGACACATTGCCCTGCGGCGCATCATCTTGCGCCATGAGCTGTCGGCACATCCTGACACAGACCCGATTCTTTCCCGTCTGGTTCAGCCTTTCAGCCAGACGCAGGTAGGCAGACACGGCCAGCCCCTTTTCATAGGGGTCGTCAACCCGGGTGGCCTTTTCAAGGGTCGCCACGGAAGATTCATCGCCAATATTGCCCAGCGCCTGGATCGCCACCCGCCTGATGACTGCATCCTGACTGGCGGCATGTCGGGTGATCGAACGCACAGCGCCCTGACTTTGCATCTGCCCGAGGGCATGCATGATCATGGGCAGTTGGGTGGCCGATGCCGTGGACAGGGCCTTGAGAAAGGCCTGTTCTGCGGCCGCAGTGCCAATGACCAGCAGAGTACCGCTTGCCTGGTCACAGAGTCTTTCATCATCCAGGTATTGGCTCAGCACGGACACGGATTGCCCGCTGCCCACAAACTGAAGCTGACCGATAAAGAAGAACTTGACCTCCTGATCCGATGATTTGGTCAGGGCCTTGCCCAACACAGTCTCGACCATCTGTCGTTCCTGATCGGCCCCCGGCCTGGACGCATAATTGGTCAGGCTGCCCAGTGCATACCGGGCCTTGGTGTCGTCACCCGTACCCGGGGGAATGATCACGTCACAAAGCTGCATCACAGCATTCGGGCCGGCCTTGATCAATTCAGCATTCAAGGCCTGCTCCTGCTGTGCATCACCGGCCGGCATGTTTTTCAGACAATTGACAGCCGCAGGGTCGGTGACCTCAGCCAAAGCACAAGGCAACAGCACGGCCCCTACGAACACACTTATCACTGCTATTTTTTTTATATCGATTCTCATGTTAATCCTCAGAATCTTGATTGAATTAAATGCCCTAAGAGTTTCACCCTTGGATCAAACACTCCACTTGCCGCGCATGGGCTGGTCGATCAGACTGTTGGCGTGTGCGTCATTGACAAACTCCAGTTTGACCGGATCAAAATGCAGGGGCCGCCTGAGACGAATGGCCAGCTTGCCCAGATTGATCAACGTGCCTGAACGAAAACCATTGGCTTCGTTCAGCGCAAACTTCTGACGTGTGCGTACTGCCTGGGCAAAGTCCGTCACCTGCGGTGCAGGATCAGGAAAGGCAGCCAGCTTTTCCATCAAGTTCGGGATGTCCGATCTCATGCCCGGGTATACTTTGCCCAGGGGCCCTTCAATAAAGGCCGCGTCCTTGTCCGCGTTTTCCCCATCGAGAATGATCTCGCAGCCGTCCGCGTATCGCATGTAAATGCGACGCCAGGGTCCCACCGCATCCGGGTGCTGCACCGGCGTATCCGCTTCCACAAAGACCGGACTGGTGTCATCCTTGTCCAGCAGATACTGCACCGGGTCCAGATAGTGCTGCCCCATGTCACCCAGGCCGCCGCCGTCATAGTCCCAGTACCCACGGAAGGTACCATGTGTGCGATGGGGATGATAGGGTTTGTATGGGGCCGGACCCAGCCACATGTCATAGTCCAGTTCCGCAGGCACGGCCTGTGGCTCAAGATTGGTCTTGCCGCTCCACATGAATTTCCAGTTGAACCCGGTGACGCCGCTGACCGTGACCTTGAGCGGCCAGCCAAGCAGGCCGCTTTCAACCAGTTTCTTGATGGGCGCCACGGTCGTGCCGAATCCGTAAAAACCGCCGTCAAATCGGAACCAGGTATTCAGCCTGAAAATCCGTCCGTTTCTCTGCACGGCCTCCACGACCTTCTTGCCCTCACCGATCGTGCGTGTCATGGGCTTTTCACACCAGATGTCCTTGCCCGCTTCAGCCGCGGCAATGGACATCAGACCATGCCAATGGGGTGGTGTGGGAATATGCACAATGTCGATGTCCGGCCGGGCCAGGATCTCACGATAGTCCGAGTAGCCCTTGACATCGCTGCTGCACTTCTTCAGGGTATTGGTGAGATGATTCCTGTCGACATCGCAGATCGCAAGCAGCTTGCCATCGCGATAGCCAAGATGTCCCTGACCCATGCCGCCGACTCCGATCACCGCCTTGGTCAACTGGTCACTCGGTGCCGTATATCCCTGACCGCCCAGCACGTGACGCGGCACAATGCTGAATGCAGAACCCGCAGCCAAAAGGCCCTTTGTAAAATCACGCCTGGATAGGATCTTGTCACTGATCTTTTCGTTCATACTGTCTCCTTATGCTTTGCCAACACCACTCTGCCTCAGTCTTGCTGCAGCCAGGGTAATATCTGCGACGCGGTTGTCACCTGCTTCACGTTCAATGGCGAGTGCGCCTTCATACCCGATATCGTTGAGCGTGGCCAAAAATCTGTCACTATCAACCTGCCCATCACCCCAGGGCACTTCTGTGCCCCATTGTCCCGGCGTATCAGTCTTCATGGCGTCCTTGATGTGTATATGCTTGATCCAGGGGGCCAGCACCTTGATGCCCTCTATGGGATTGCCCTTGTCATACAGGATCATGTTGGCAGGGTCATAATTGACGCCCAGGGCAGGATGGTCCATCTTCTTCAGAAAAGACGACAATTCCTCAGCCGTTTCCTGGCCGGTCTCCAACAAGAGCATGAGACCGTTCTCCATGGCCACATCTGCCAGACTCTTGATGCGCTGGCACATGGTCTGATATTTTTCATGGTCGTGATGGTCAATGAATCCCGCGTGGAATGAGAGGTTCTTGACGCCCAGCTTCCGTGTCAATTCCGCAGCCCCTGAAAACAGGGCTTTATTCCTTGGCCAGTATTTGTCCGGCACCACCCCGCCAGTCGCCTTGATGGTGTCCAGTGTGGAGTAGTCTTCCTGGTCAAAACCGATCATCGTACAACTGATAGTCCAATCCTGCCGTGCCATAGCTTCCAGGTATTCCTTGCCGCCGTCGCCCAGGGCCGGCCCCACACCCAGATGGACATGATTCACATTCATCTGCTTCATGGCAGCAGCCACCTCGTCAAGACCTGTCTGCAATGACCAACTGCACACACTGATATGCCACTTTGAATTTTTCATAGTCATTCTCTGTTCCCACTAAAGTCTGATCTCTTTTTGTTTTTGTACGGACTCGATTTCAGCATTTACCAACCGGATTGAATCTGCCGACTGCTGGAGCGTCAGGACCTCGGGCATGATCTGGCCGCTGACCAACCCTGCAAAATGCTCGATCTCAAGCGAGTAGCCATCCCCCTTGAGCACGTCCGGTGTCAACGCGTCGCCGCCCACAGGGCAGAGTCTGAATGCAGGTGACCGTGAACAGTCATACACGATCGTGGCCTTTTCCATGACAATGTTGAAGCTCATTTCAAAACCAAAGGATGGCGACATGGCCCAACTGCCCTCTGCAGTCACCAGCTTGTCGTCGTCATAGGCATATCGGCTCACCACACATTTCAATCCCTTGCCTGAAGCTGGACTCCCAAAGCTCTGCACGCCTTTTGGCATACCAAAAAGGTGCTGCACGTAATCGGAATCGTGGATGTGAAGGTCCAGTGCCACACCCCCGCTGCGATCGTCCTTGGCAAACCAATCCTCGGCCCCCCAGGTGGGCGCAGAGCCAAGTCGCTGGAACGTGGCAGAGACCACCTTGCCATACTCACCGCTGTCGATGATTTCCTTGGCCTTGACATACTCGGGCCAGAACCGGATGCAATGACCGATCTGCAGCACCTTGCCGCTCTTGTCGGCCGCTGCGATCATGCGGTCGCACGACGCCAGATCCAGGGCCATGGGCTTTTCACAGAGCACGTGCACACCTGCTTCAAGTGCCTTGATACTGAAAGATTCATGTAGAAATGTCGGCAGTGTGATGGACACGGCATCCACAAGTTTGTCGGCCAGCATCTTGTCATAGTCTGCATAGAGGGTAAGTGCGTCAAAATCAACGGCCTGGTCCGCACCTTCAATATTGCCCCCTGCTTTTTTTGAATTCTCAATGATATCCGGGTCTGTGTCGCAGATCGCCACAACCTTGGCCTGGGCACATTTGCCCCAATTCGCATAATGCATGCGCCCCATGAATCCAAATCCGACTATCCCAATACGTATCATGCTGACCCCTTTCCATAGGTATCTGGCCAAATTTACCGCGAACCAACTCATCTGCGGTCACTTACCTTAATTTGGGTGATTTTAACGGAAACCAAGGCACAGGACCACAGATATTTTGGTAGTATAGCCTTTGAAAATCCTGTATAAAAAAATATCCAGAATAAACCCTATGAAAGGAAGGTCAACACCATGCGACAGCGTCATCTTGGATGGACTTTATCGTTACTGATCACAGTCTCCCTGGCATCAATCACCTCAGCCCAGGATTGGCCGCAGTTTCGCGGACCGGGCAGCCAGGGTATAGGCCAGGCGACTCATCTGCCTCTCACCTGGTCAGATACAGAAAATCTGGCCTGGAAAACGCCTCTTCCCGGAGCTGGATCGTCCAGCCCGATTGCCCTGAACGGGAAGCTGTATCTGACCTGCTACAGCGGATACGGTGTAGAAGGGGCCAGCACGGACCTGGCCAACTTGATGCTGCATCTGGTCTGCCTGGACGCCGGTACAGGACAAATACTGTGGGATAAACCTATCCAACCGGCTCTCCCAGAAGAAAAAAGTGTAAAGGATCACGGATACACGGCTCAAACCCCTGCCACAGACGGCAAAAGCATCTACCTGTTCCTGGGAAAGACCGGTGTATTCAGGTTCGACCTGCAGGGCAACCAGACCTGGAAGACTTCGGTAGGCACCAAGACCCATGGCTGGGGAAGCGGCACGTCGCCGGTCCTGTACAAAAACCTGGTGATTGTCAATGCCAGCGTGGAAAGCGGCAGCCTGGTGGCCCTGGACAAACAGACCGGGGATGAGGTCTGGCGCAGCCCTGGCATGAATTCATCCTGGAACACACCGCATCTGGTCAAGACCGCGGCAGGCACAGATGAACTGGCAGTCACGGTCAAGGACTTCGTCCTGGGCTTTGACCCTGCCACGGGCAAGGAACTCTGGCGATGCAAGGCTATCTCCGACTACATCTGCCCGAGTATTGTGTCACAGGACGGCATTCTGTACGCCATTGGAGCACGAAGCTCCCAGGCCGTGGCCATACGCAGCGGCGGACGCGGTGATGTGACGGACACGCACAAGCTCTGGCATGTCCAGGTGGGCGCCAATGTGTCATCCCCGTTGATCCATGACGGGCATCTCTACTGGGTCAGCGATCGCAACCAGACAGCCTACTGTATCAGCCTGGCCGATGGGTCCGTGATATTTGAGGAGAAGGTCAGACAACAACCCTATGCCTCGATCATGATGGCGGACAACAAGTTTTTCGTGGTGACAAGAACGGGCGGCACCCTGGTACTGGCTGCCGAACCAGAATTTAAACTCTTAGCTCACAATAAGTTATCCGACAAAGGCCAATTCAATGCCAGCCCGATTGTCATAAATAATGGCCTCATTCTGCGCAGTGACCGGAACCTGTACTGCCTTAAATCGAACAATTGAGGCGTTGGGGCAGTAACTCCTGTAATGACAATGAGTACCGGCATGCCAGTGGCTTTGCCTGACCCTGGCAGTGAGCCGTTCAGACCAGGCCATGATGTTGATTAATGAGTTTTTACCCATGATTATGATGGAGGCACCTTATGTGCGACACCAATAACGAGGTTTTTGATCAGATTCACAATATTGCAGGCTACCTGTTTTCAGAATTGAACGGTGATATGACAGTGGACAAGGTGAAGAAACTCCGTCATGGGCTGAATCTCATTATATCCCTCTCAGGCTTCATGGACAACGTGGTCACCCAGGAGGAGCTCGCGCTTCTCGGTATGGGAGGCCATGAGCACCACCACTCGGACGATGACGGACACACTCACGCTGATGGCCACAGCCATGCCCACTCACACGATCACTCGGACAAACACGGACATTCGCATAAACATTAAGGCATCCCCTGCCTGCAGGGTGCGTCTCTCAGGGTTCGGTGTCTGGATGTAAATCATCATCGCATGAAGGAATGCCGGAACAACCTCTTTACCTACGGTACGCTGATGTGTGACGACATCATGCAGCATGTCTCAGGCTGCGCCCCGGCCTGTGTGCCCGGCACCCTGACAGGCTACAGCCGACGATCCGTCACAGGAGAGTCCTACCCCGCGATCCTGCAGCACAGGCCAGGCCGAGTCAAGGGCCTGGTATACCTGAATGTCCCTGATTGGGCATGGCAGCGTCTGGATCGATTCGAGGGCGAAATGTATGCCCGTCAGTCCGTGCAGATCGGCCTGCAGGATGGTTCGACCGTGCCGGCAGCTACCTACGTAATAAAACCGGAATTCCTGCGCCATCTCGACCCATCTGACTGGGACTTCACTGAATTCCTCACCAGCCACAAAGACGGCTTCCAGAAACAATGCCTGGGATAGCCCCTGCGTCTGCAGTGAAAGTGCTGGCTATCATCGTAGGCGGCAATGTCAAATTAACATCCATGCCCAGAGGACATGGTATTGATTAGCCCCTGATACCGAAGGTTCCTTTGTGCAGCCTGTTGCTGCGATACCAGCCTGAATGATGATAAGAACGGGGCTTAAAAACAGTCGTCATTGCAGATCTCTCGACCTGACTCGGGACAGGCTCCGTGCGGCAATCCTCCATTGTTATTTTTTTTAGAGGCTGAAGGGGCTTAGACTGAAGGGATACGCTGTCGTAACATTTGACTCATGCGATAACCGCTACCGCCTCGTTTTTAGCCGGGACAATCCACGCTCGCTGAGGCTCACTGAATCGTCCCATCCCCAACTTTACTTTGAGGGGCTGGTGTCACACGCCCCCATCGTTTCGAACGATATTCCACCGAGGGGCCCTTCATTAAGGGAGCCTCAAGCGACCGTGATGTGTCCCGGTTGAATGCAGAGCGTAGCACTGCATGGAGATGCAGGAAGGCTGAATGCAGAGGAAATTCAGAAAGTACCCACTACTTCTTCTACATCGTGACTTTACATATTACAACCGGACCTCTTTTCTACCCTCTGTATTACAGGGTCGAAAGAACTTAGGCTATTTTCCAGTTAATGCAGTGTCTGGATTTGTATCATCTTTTGAATGTGTAGGTTAGATAGTCTCTCGCCGAGCACGCTGAGGGCGCTGAGATTTTCAAATAGTCAGTTTTTCTCTGCGTTCTCTGCGAGCTCCGTGAGAGATGATTTGT
>JAIPFM010000138.1 GCA_021736645.1 Phycisphaerae bacterium
TTTGGTGCAGGCCTCGGACAAGCGTGGAGATGACTTTCGTGCACCTGGGCATGGTCTCTTGATCAATCGGGGCGACCACTACCTGACATTTGGCGGCAGTGGCATGCCCTGGATCAAGGGTGGACCGGATATTCCTGAAAACCTGCTGGGGTACACAGGCTTTGTGAATACGCCCAATGGCGAGCACACCTATCTGGCCCATACTGCGGACTGGCGACCTGGTGACCCGGACTGGGGACAGGGCCAGGGCAAGGGGATTATTGGGGCATTGAACTACATCGCCAAACATGGGGGTAATTGTATTTATTTTCTGCCCATGAATATTGGAGGAGACGGCAAGGATACATTTCCCACCATTGGCCCGTATGAAAAGACACGGTACGACAATGCCAAGCTGCATCAGTGGGAGATTGTATTTGCCCATGCCCAGTCCTTGGGCATTTTCCTTCACTTTCAGTTGGCAGAAACCGAGAATGCCAATGAAAACTATCATGACCAGGGAACACTGGGCCCGGAGCGAAAGCTTTATTATCGAGAACTGGTGGCACGTTTTGGCCACCACAATGGAATTGAATTCAATCTTGGCGAAGAGAATGATTATACCACTGCCACCCGGGTGCAGTTTGCCCGTTTTATCAAGGCTGTGGACCCCTATAGCCATCCAGTGGCTGTACATACACATGGGGGTAAAGAATACACTACCTATGATCCTTTTATCGAGATGCTGAAAAATGGCGATGAGGTCGGTGTGGACATGACCTCTTTCCAAGGGGGCAGGTCAGGTCAGCACATGGCTGACTTGATGATCCATTTTCGAAACCGGTCAAGAGATGCGGGGGCTCCCTGGGTCATGTCCTATGACGAACCGCAGCCTATTCACAATGATCTATCTGATGAAAAGCAAGGGTATCCTAATGCACGCCGCACAAAAATGTGGCCCTGTTATATGGGCGGAGGCGCTGGGTTTGAATGGTATATCCAACAGGACGGCGGTGGTCACGGACTGGATCAGCGCATTGACGATTTTGGCCAGATGAAGGCCGCACTCGAGTGGGCTCATCATGCACGCAGATTTCTTTATGCCTTGCCCTTAAAAAAGGTGGAGCCCGTAAAAGGGTTGGCCCAAGCAGCCAAGGGACAGACGTATGTGCTGGCTCAGGCAGGTGACGTGTACGCCCTGTACAATGACAGTTGTGGTCAGGGATTCTCCCTTGATCTAAAGGGCATTGCGGGCCAATTCAAGATCACATGGTTTGACCCGCGAAATGGAGGACCATTCCAGACTTCAGACGTGAAGACCATCTCTGGCGGCGCTATTCGCTCCCTGGGTCGGGCACCGTCCCAACAGGATCAGGATTGGGCCTGTCTGGTGGAACGGATCAAGGACTGAGAGTCCTGAGCTCAAGAGACCCTCCAATCGAAATAGGGCGGTTTGTAATGGGATCGCAGGTGTGGAGGTTTTGTGCCCATTGATTTTCTTGTGCAGGCTTTATAGGATGGGTGCAGAATCGAGTTTGTTTGGTTATTTGCGTGCAGCGCCTTAGGTCCGGAGTCTGTTAATGCATAAAGAACAAGAGTTTGAGGCCTTTTTAAATATCACGGAAAACAGGTCTCGTATCCTGGCAGTAATTATTGCCATGGTCCAGGATTTTTCTGTGGCTGAAGATCTGTTTCAGGAAACTGTGCTTCAAATCCTCAGGAGCAATCACCTGTATGATCAGGACAGGGCGTTTCTGCCCTGGGCCTGCGGCATTGCCCGTAATGTAGTAAAACGGCACTGGCGAACGTCACAAAAACAGCCCTTGTCCATGGCGCAGGAGGCCTTGTCCAACCTGGCTGAACTGGCTGTGGAAGATGACCCGGACCTGTGGCGAGAGGAACGTGTGGCACTGCACCATTGCCTGAAAAAGATGCCGGATCGCTTTCAGCGGCTCTTTGTTCTGCGGTACGCTCACAATTATAAGGGCAAAGACCTTTCAGAGCGTGTTGATATTCGCACAGGGTCGATTCGCACGACATTGGCACGCCTGCGAGGGAAACTAAGACAGTGTATCAGTATGCACATAGAGATGGCTGACTAAACATGACTGAAAAAGAATTTGAACAAAACCTGGCCCTATATTTGGAAGGTGATATAAGCGACGATGATCTGGTGAGCCTTCAAAAGGCCATTCAGGAGACTCCGGCCTATGGTCAACGCTTTCGAGAAGAACTCCGTTTGCATACGCTCATGCGTGAGGCTGCCACGGAACAGGTGGCGCAAAAGGATCTGACACCCACGTGCTTGCCGCGTGTGCGTACTCGATGGAGCCGTGGACTCTATGCTGCAGCCGCCTGCCTGATTGCAGGAGGCCTGCTCTATGGATTGATATGGTTTAATCTTCCGAAACAGCAGGACGCTGGGTTTGGTGTTTGCCTGAATGTTTCAGGCAGTGAGCCTGTCAGGATCATACGTCATGGGCAGACCACCATAGCGCAGGCTGGTACGGTGATTTTCAGGGGGGACATGATTGCCAGCAGCCAGCGCTCCAGAGCCACCATAGAGCTCAATGAGGGGACCAATCTTGTGCTGGAGGAAGATTCTGTGGTTGTGGTGGATCAGACCCCTGATGCGCAAACTAAAATCAGGCTGGATGCAGGTCATGCTTTGTTTGAGGTTGAAACGCGTGATCCCAGTGTGCCGCCTGTGTTGGTGCAGACTGCAGATGCCATGGTAGAGGTCTTTGGTACCCTGTTTACATTGGACGCTGCCCCCGGCAATACCCAGCTCAAGGTGTATGAGGGTTTGGTGGAACTCAGGCAAATCAACACGGGTCAGGCCGTGCAGGTCGGTTCAGAAGAATACGCTGAAACCGGCAGTGGCCCCCTGAAGGTGGGCGATCTTGCAGACAGAATGCTGGATGTCCCTCCGTCCGTCTACGTGGAGATCCCGGCCAGTGATGATGCGTATCTCGATCATAACAAGGGTTACAACAACAGTACCCTCAAGGTGGAAGGAAAGCGCCGAACCTTTTATTTGAAGTTCAACGTGCATGTGACCGGGCAGATCACCGGGGCTCGACTCCAGCTCACTCAGATGATCGATCCCGGATCCGGGACTCTCCATTTTCTTACCGGCAGTGACAACACCTGGTCAGAAGATCAACTGACCCCTGAGACTGCACCGAAGGGTCTGGATGAATGCGCTCGGTATGTGGGTGTGGTCATGCCCAGGCAGACCATTGAGGTTGACGTGTCAAACAGGGTGCGGGGCAATGCCACCTATACGTTTGTGGTCACCATGGACGAAAGTCTTGGGCATGATATCTGGTTCGGTTCCAGTGAGAGCCCGTTTCCTCCGAAATTGATTGTAACCTACGTCCATGAGGATGATCCGGATTGATACAATCAAGGAAGCAGCCTCCTGTGATCCTGCAAGGCTTAAGACTGTTTGTGTCGGCCTGAGGCGGAGCAGTTTTTTGTGCACGTTTGCGCGGGATCAGGCAATTGGCAGTGTTCGGATTTAGAAATTCACCCTTGGCAATTAGGAGTACACATGAGCAAACGCAGACCAACCCTGGCAATGATCTTGAGTTGTATCGTCTTTTTAGTCACATGCTTAACAGGGCATACCAGGGCCGTGGAACCTGCGTATCAAACAGAAGTCTGGCTCGAAGGTCGGACCCTGGTTTGGGCGCATCCTGGTCAAGGGGGACAGATTGACGATCCCAACAATTGGGCGACCGTGTCCGGCGATGCCGTGACGACACCTCCGGATCGAAACACAGACATTGTGCTGCCTGCGGCTGAGCAGCTTTATATTGTCAAGGGAGGGCGTGTTGATCAGGTACGCCATGTCACGATTGAAAACCTGGCTTTGCTCACCGGCAGTCACAGGAACGAGGTTGAAATCTGGGGCAACTGCTGGGTCAAGGCGGGAGGGTATGTCAAATATGTGTCCATACGCGGTGACAAGCATACCTTCTTTCGTCTGGACAAGGGCGTGTTTCCCACCTCGGACAATGGACTGAAGTACATGCATCCCAGCAGACGTGTGCCCTTTGAAAAGCAGTGCCGAAGTCAGATCTCTCATAAATTCCAGGTCTGCAAGTATGGCACCGCCTCTGTGGAAATGATCGGCAACATCGGGGCCAGTGACGAGGTCATGCTGCAGCACGGCAAGATGATTATCAGTGGTGACTTTCGGTTTAGTGGTGTCACGGGCAAGGGTGCCTTTGAAATCTATGACGGCGGTATCCTGGAATTGCAGTCCGGAGCCCGTATTGCACCCTTTGATCCCAGTAATCGAAAATGCGTGTACAACATGGATATTTATCGCAACGGTGTGATTCAGGCAGGGTCGCCGGAACGCCCCCTGACTGAAGATGCCTATCTGTTACTGGGATTCGCGGAAAATGACAAGTCCGGACGCACCGGCCTTTACTCGGCGGTAGGTTCCATGATTCGTGTGTATTCCGAAGATCCCACCAGGGCTCGTCTGGTCATCAGTTCGACCTCTTCAGTGGCAGATTTCTATACTGGCCTGGGCGATCTCGTGGGCAATCCAACGCAAAAGGCTGAGGGCAATAAGGGGATTGCCATGCAATTGGCAGGTGATATTCAGTTGGACGGTGTGGTATTTGATTATGTGAGCCTGGGCGGGATGAGTCTGGCCGATCCCAATGTCATTCAACAGTGGCAACATGTCACCTATGGCCCACACTGTGCGGCCACGCCTGATAAACTGGTCAGTCCACTGACTGTGAATGCCAATGCCTATTATCATGACCGGGGAGCTGATCAAGCCTCTGAATATGCCTTGACCGTGACTGCCATGAAAAACATGGCTGACTATCTTGAGCAGGCCGATCCCTTTGCCTTGCGCACAGAACCAGCCAACACCCAGACCGCCGCCATAGGAAAGGGCAAACAGATTCAAGTCCCAGTGGCCGTGATGTTTGAAGAGTCGATTCACGTGACCATTCACAGCAAGGTGCCGGGTGCCAGAATCCGTTACACCACGGACGGCTCTGAGCCCACCAAGGAGTCACCTCAATATACGGATCCCATTACACTGGACAAGACCACCAAGATTTTGGTCAAGGCCTACAAGCCGGGCATGGGTTTTAGCCCCACCTATTCCACCACGTATGTATTCAAATAGCCGCTCCACTGACTCCGGAAAGAGACCACCATGACCAAAACGCATCATCTACTTCACCTCGCAATCGGCGTATTCATCTGCTGTGGTCACTGCGCCCAGGCCGTCATCAATGTGGGTTTGCAGCCCTATGACCTGTTTCAGTCACGGTACAAGCAGGTGGTGATCCTGACCATCAATACCGTAGACTCGCAGGCAGGGATCGTGCAGTGCCGCGTCACAGAATCGTTAAAGGGCCAGATGGCTGTCGGGCAGCCCATTGAGCTCCACTTTACCGGGGACATGAGTGGCATGGTGGCGCGTTATGCTGAAGAGGGAGATTTCAAGCCTGGACAACCCATTGTCTGTCTGGCTGGACGCACACGTCGTACCAAGGACTTGATGGTCTATGCCAATGGTTTCTACCTGGGCCAGATGACAGATCCTGAGCATTGGGAACTCAATGAGAGCAGCCAGGCCATGACCGGTGTGGATGGCCAGGCCATCAACACTTTGGCTGGCACCTGGAATGGCTCCACGGAACAGCTTGCTCGCATGGTGCGTGACATTGCGGCAGGTCGAGATTTCTTTCCACGCAAGGCCTACGCTCGTTTTGCTGCGGACCGACTGCTCGATGACCTGGACAAACCTGTCACAGGTATTGGTGTTTATGACCTGGAGGGCGATGGTGATCTGGATATAGTGGCCTGCTCCCTGTCCGGGGATCAAATCTACCTTCAAGTGAAGCCCAATGAATTTGCCAATGCCACGGATGCCATGGGCATCCAGAGTCGCAGTCGGACCTGCTCTCTGGCGGATATGAACGGAGACGGTCTAACAGACATGTTGCTCGATCAGATCCTTTATATGGGGCGATTCGCTGATAGAAGATTTCAATTTTCCAGGGCCGGACCCTTGCCTTTTAAGAGTGACAAACCCCTCAAAAGTGCCCAATGGGTTGAACTCAATGGGGATGGCTATCCGGACGTTCTGGTGAGTCTGTGTGGAGGGGGCCTGCGTGTCTTCCAGAACGGCATGCCTGAACGACAAGGTTTTAACGAGACGACCCGGGCCATGGGCCTGGACAGGGATGACTGTGGTGCTGGCCAGGATGGATATGTCACGGTAGGGGATTGGAACGGTGATGGACGCTGTGATCTCTTTTATGCTGCGGGCAGGGGCTTTCTCATGAAGCAGACCGCGCAAGGACAATTTCAAGCGATCCCCCATTCCGTGGCATTTACATTTAACTCCGGTCCGCTGGGTCGGCCAGGGCAAACCGGCGCAGGGGCATTTTTGCCGCTGTTTCAGCCTGAGACCATGGATCTCGTGGTGCCCCTGGAGGATGGCTGGTTGATTGTGGCCAACCAACAGGGCCTGCCGGTCGATGTCACTGAATGGGGCAATGAAATCAGTGAGGGATCACAAGCTCACCTGGCGACCATTGGTGCAGATCTCAACCTGGATGGGTATTGGGATTTCTATACCATCAGTAATAGTGACAATGGCCACAATCGCTTTATCGTGAATCGTGGTTACGGTTCCTTTATGCTGGCCTCCGTACACAAGCACTTCGAGTCCATGTTTAACGGTCCGGCCCACCAGCGAGGTGGTCAGGCGGTGGCCTGCGGAGATCTCAATGACGACGGTGCGCCGGATCTGGTGTTGGGCAATGCCCAGGGACAGATTGTGATTATTTCAAATGATACACGGGCCACGCGAAACCCCATAGAGCACCCGCCCCATGAAATTGCCATTTTGGAACAGGTTCGTCTGTTCAAGGTGCGTGTCCTGGGCAGCAAAGGGGTGACTCAGGCAGCGGTGCGTTTATACACGGAAGACGGTCGTCTTGTGGCGCGGTGTGATATTGGCCTGGTGGGAGGCAGTGGATCATGCGGCCCTCAGGAAGCCCTGTTCGCCCTGCGCGCCTGTGACACTCCCCATCGTGTACAGGTGCGCTACGCCGACGGTCTGGAACGTACTGTTGATCTTCCCAAGACCGTAGAGCCCTACACCACTCTGAATGTGGATCGCGGGGAGGGGGGCAATGATGTTTGGTAGTGACGTGTATTGCACCACAGACCTTGCAGTGGTTCCCATTGTGGTCAATGCTGGGGCTGCGCTGCTCCCCGCCATTCTGGCCGGCATCACAACCTTTGTTGCCCTGCTGTTCAAGCCAAAAGAACTGATCAGAACCTGTCGAGAGAAACCTTTCGTTCCTGTATTAGTGGTCCTCCTGGGCCTGGGTATCTGGGGGACTATTCATCTGGTGTCGTCAGGACAAGGCGCACCGGACACCTCCAGGGCGCGCAGCCGAGGCGGTGCCACGGGTGGTGACAGTTCAAACGGTATTTACGTGGACTGGACCAGGATTGCGTTGGCCCGTATTGCTGCGTCCAACGGTGCTGTGGCCACGAAGACTATCGAGACCCTGCCCGTCCCCGCACCACAGAGCGATGGCCCGTTTGTATTTCGAGGCGGACCCCAGCGACGCGGTATCCTGGGACAGGATCTCACCGGTGAACTCGAGCTAAGCTGGAGCTTCTATCCCCGATGGATTGATGAGACCGGCGCAGAACAGGAGGATACCGAGGCCATGATCCTGTCGAGTCCTGCGGTCTGGGGCAATCGAGTGTATGGGGCCTCCTGTTTGCTCGATCCCCCGGACAGCTTTGGCGTCCTCTTCTGTGTGGATGCGACCACCGGCAAGCAGATCTGGTCCCTGGACAAATTTGAGGGCCAAGAGCTCAAGGGCTTCTTCAGTTCACCGGCCCTGACGGCAGATGGTCAGTACTTGCTGATCGGGCAGGGCCTCCACCCGGACAGCCAGTGTCGTCTCATCTGCGTTAAGGCCCAGACTGGTGAGGTTGTATGGACGCATCAAGTCGCGCTGCATATTGAAAGTTCCCCGGCCATTGACGGGGACATGGTCGTGGTGGGGGCCGGGGCCATTGAAGATCCTGCCACCCACAAACCGATCAGTCATCCGGGGTTTGTCGTGGCCCTGCGCATCAGTGACGGGACGCTTTTATGGCAACAAGATGTGGTGGATCCGGAGAGTTCGCCCATCATCGCCCATGGTGTGGCCTATATTGGCAGTGGTTTTAACGGGGATGCGATTGTGGCTCTGCACACAGACCCTGAAGCAGGCCAAAACCGGATCAAGTGGCAGACGCCCGCGCCGTATCCCATCACCGGGGCCGTGACAGTCCATCAGGACAGGGTGATTGTGGGCGGCGGCAATGGTGACTTTGTGTACAGAGATCCCGATCCCAAGGGTATCTTGTTGGCACTGGACAAGGAAACCGGAAAAATCCTGTGGCAGACCGACATGGCCGATGCAGTGCTTGGCGCCGTGGCCGCGGGCAAGGTTTTGATCTGTCCGGTGGCCAGTGGCGAGGTGGTGGCCCTAAATCCCGATAATGGTGATATCCTCTGGTCAGCATCAATAAGCGGTCGTGCCCCGGTGTTGGCGGCACCGGTGGTCACTGAATCCCATGTCTATGCCGTGAGCCAGGACGGTTATCTGGCCAAATTGGATTTAAACTCAGGTGCTGTTCTGGAAAAAACCTATTTGAATGCAACGGATCGTCCGGGTGCACAAGGCTTGAGTATCAGCTCTCCGTTGGTCGCACATGGGCGGCTCTTTGTGGGCAGTGAAACCGGAGGCTTGCGGTGTTATGTCGGGAGACATACGCCATGAGCACGCCCCCTATGGTGGTCCCCCTGACGGACGCAGTGGACATTGAACTGGTCGGCGGCAAGGCCGTCAATCTGGCCCAGATGCTGAATGCTGGACTGCCTGTGCCCAATGGATTCGTGGTGACAACCACGGCCTATCGCCGTTATGAAGAAGAGACAGAACTTCCTGCGTCATTGAGCCAGGCCATTCGTTCAGCGTATAAGGCCATGGGCGAACCTCTGGTGGCGGCGCGTTCCTCTGCCACGGCTGAGGATCGGCCGGATGCCTCCATGGCAGGGCAGTATGATACGTATCTCAACCTGGGCACCGCAGATGATCTGATAGAGGCTATCCGCAAGTGTTGGGCCAGTGTCAAGGGGGATCGTATTACCAGCTACCTGCAGGAGCATGGCATTTCCGTGGCGCAGGTCGCCATGGCTGTGGTGGTTCAGGAACTGGTGCACGCTGATTGTGCGGGTGTGCTGTTTACCTGTCATCCACGTACCGGCGCCATGGATGAGATGTTGATTGAAGGGAGTTGGGGTCTGGGCGAGGCCCTGGTCTCAGGTGATGTGCAGCCTGATGTGATTCGTGTGGGCTATGAATCGTGCGAGGTGCGGGCGTATCAGGTCTCCGACAAACAACAGCAGTTACGCCCTGGCGGTGTGGGCATGGAACCCGTGCCCGAGACCCTGCAAAAAAAGGCCTGTCTCAACTATAACCAGATCCAACAGCTCTGGCGCATTGGACAGCGTGCAGTCAAACACTTTCAAGGCCCCCAGGACATGGAGTGGGCCTTTGTTGAGAATCAACTGTATGTGCTGCAGGCACGGCCCATCACAACACTGGAAGATGTCCAGGCCTATCACCAGGTCCTCGCCAATGCCAAAACTCAGCTTCAAGAGGCCGCCCACCAGGGCCGCGGGCCCTGGGTACGTCACAATCTCAGCGAGACCCTGCCCCATCCCACAGAATTGACCTGGTCCGTGGTGAGCCAGTTCATGAGCGGTGCCGGCGGTTTTGGTCTGATGCACAAAGATGTGGGGTTTGAGCCTTCCGACCTGGCAAAAGAAAGAGGATTCCTCGAACGCATTGCGGGCCAGGTCTATATGGACTGTTCACGCTTGCCAGAAATGTTCTGCAGGGACTATCCCTTTGCCTATGATGTGGACCTGTTGCGTACGAATCCTGATGCTGCCCAGCAACCTCCGACGATCGCCAAGGGCACGTTCTCCCAATTGGCCGCGGCAGGCAAGTTGGGTGCCAGGGTCACTGAAAAACTGCATGGTTTGGCGCGTGATCTGGATGCTCAATTTGAGGGGCCTTTTGTGGCAAATCTCTTGGCCTGGTGCACTGCACAGGATGCCATTAAAAAAGCAGATCTGGACAACTTGGCCTTGTTTGAGCTTTGGGACGCGCAGCAACGGACTGTCATGGACGAGTTTGGCAAGATGGCTTTTTTGCCCAGCATGGTGGAGGCCCTGGCCACGGCGGAATGTCGGGCCTTTCTGGATGAGCATGTCTGGGATGAAGACCCAGACGAACTGCTCCATTGTCTGAGTGTCAGCCCAAAGGCCGATTTGACACTTCTGGCAAATATAGAATTGGCCGAGTTGGCTGACGGCACGCGCACACTGGACGCGTGGTTGACAGACCACGGACACAGAGGCCCGGGCGAATTTGATCTGGCCTCACCGCGCTGGTCAGAACGTCCGGATGAGCTGAAACAGATGGCCGAGCCACTCAAGGGCAACCAGACCATGGGGGCGTTGCATGAACAGCGTGTGGAACAGGCCAGAGCCTGTGTAGACCGATTAAAACAAGCCCTGAAGCCCTCCCTTCGGGCCACATTGTCTGAACATGTTGACCTCTTGCAGCGGTACTGTCAGTTTCGTGAAAATGGCAAGTATTACCTGATGAAAGCGTATGCAGTACTCCGCCAGACAGCCCTGGAAATGGGGCGACGTCTGGGTGTGGATGAAGCCGTCTTCTTTCTGCGTCCAGATGAAATCAAGGCCGCTCTGCACACGGGCTTTGTGCCTGAAGATCGTATACGCCAGCGGCGTCGATGGTATGCCGCAGAGAGCCGTGTCAGGCTCAGTCACGTGATTGAAGCCAAGGACATTGCCACACTGGGCTCCCCGCCGCAGACATCTGATGACCTTCAGTGGCAGGGCTTCGCCATCTCCTGTGGCGTGAATTCCGGTCCTGCACGCATTGTGCACAGTCCCGAAGCAGCCACTGACCTGGGCAGGGACTATATTCTCGTGTGCCCGTCTACTGATCCGTCCTGGACACCCTTGTTCGTCAATGCGGCTGGATTGATCCTGGAACGGGGCGGTTCGTTGTCACACGGCGCCATTGTGGCTCGGGAGCTTGGATTGCCGGCAGTGGTCCTGGAGGGTGCCACGGACATCTTCACCGAGGGCGAAGTACTCAACTTGGATGGAGGCACAGGACGAATTGGTCGGCAGGGTGATGATCCGCTCAATGTGTCCGGAGAAGACGATCCCGACATTGAACGTCACCTGTGTCCGCCCATTGTCAGCCAAAAAGAACGCGCCTCTGGAAAATGGGGATTGATGGCTGCCATCGTCTGGGGCGTGTTCCTGGGTGCCGTGTATGGTCTACCTTCAGCGACGCTGAAGGATCCCCTTTTTACACTCATGGACCACCTGCTCTGGCCTCTCATTCCCAGAATCGGTATGGTCTGGACCGTGGCCTTGGTTGGCAGCGTGTTTGCCATCGTGCCCCTTTTGATACAGCGTTACGCCACGGATAATGACCGTTTATATGCTGCCAAAAAGCGTTCAAATGTCCTGCAGAAGCTGGCCAACAAGCTGCCCAAAGAGAGTCCGCGGCGTTTGGCCATGGAGCAGGCTGCCAAACCCGTATCCACAAGGTTACTCAAGGCCTCCATGACGGCTTTAGCCTTCATCATTGGGCCCATGATGATGGTGTTTCTCTGGTTCCCTGAACGGGTGGACCCGGCGGTATGGAATGCTGAGCCAGGCCGGTCCGTGTATGTGGTGGCCGAGTTGAATGGAGATACGCTGGACCCTGTGACATTGGCCTGCCCCAATGACTTGATGCTCGTGGGAGAGGCCACTCAGGTTTTGCCGCCCATTCGCCAGACACTGATTGGTTTGCGAGACGAATGGCAGGCAGGTAGTGACGTGTCTCAATACCCGTGGGAATTGCAGGCTGCGGCTGACCATACGCGAGAACTCCTTCTGGCTAGTTTGAATCAATACCTGGCCTCTGACATACCTGCACAAAAACTGACCTGGACCATTCAAGTCCCGGCAGAGGCCAAGGGACATTACCCGGTGTCTCTGGCCATCGGCCCAGACCATCAGTATGACGTGACACTGGCATTTGGCAATCAGCAGCCTCCAGTTTCCTCGAAACTTGAACCGGATGATCAGCCACTCTATGGCCTGGAAGTGGTGTATCCCAGGGCCTTGATCAAACCCGTGTTTTGGGTCCCATTGGCCTCCATAGGTGGACCAGGTTGGGATATGGGTTGGTTGGGTGTTTATATTGTGGCCTATCTCGGCATGATGGTGTTGGGTAAATATGTTTTTCGTGTTCCATAGATTTATTGAGGAAGTATGATTTTGGGAGATGGACAATGAGCCATGCCAAAACAGGTTCGTACATATTTCCACTGCTTATTCTTATGCTTGCAGGCAGTGTCCACGCACAATCCGGGCCCTTTGACGGCACGTCTTTCAAGGGGCGAATCGCCTTCAGTTCAGACGGCAACTACAATGACGAGGACGACTGGGGCGCTTTTCCCATGGCCGTGGCTATGCTGGATTCATTTGGCGTTAAGGACAGGTTGGTGCATGTGGATTACTGCAACATCCTTCCGAAAAATGATACTCGATTTTACAGAGAAATGGTCACCAGTGTTCTGGGGGCGGCTGATCGATACAAGATCGACCGATCAATTCTATTTGACTGCCAAACGGACCTGGAAGCTGCGATCCAGAGTATCACAGAGGCGATCAATGCCTCCTCAGTGGACAATCGACTTTACTATGTTCTGGCCGGTCCCATGGAGGTGCCTTTTCAAGGCATCATGAAATCTGATCCGGACAAGCGTCAATATGTATATTGCATCTCACACAGCGGCTGGAATGATGGGTATACGCAGTCTGACAGTGCGCTTCATATCCACAACAAACGTGATGTTATCCCCTCAGGGATTCACTGGATTCAGTGCAAAGATGGGAACAAGAATCTGGCTCATCCGGGAGGTGTAGGCAAGAGATCCACGCCGCAGCAGTGGGCCTTGTATCATTGGCTTCGTGATTCCACTGATCCGAATCTCCGGTGGATCTTTACGCGACTCGAAGCAGAGGGACGCGCAGATATCTCCGATTCAACCATGACCTACTTCCTCCTGACCGGCGACGAGGACGCCGATCTTCCCAAGCTGAGGAGTCTGCTGGATCTCAAGAAGATACCACGAATTGCTGGATCGCGAAGCGCCGTGCGCATTGAAGCAGAAAACTTCCGCGATCTGGAGTCGTACTCGGTGACGTACAGTGACAGGAGGGCGTCACACCGGCTCTGCGTGGCTTTGGGGCCGACCGGCACGGGTAGTATAGGCACCCTTTTCAATGACATCTATACGACAAAAGGCGTTTATGATGTAGAGGTGCGTTACCTTGATGAACGTCAGGGCCAGAGCCGTCTTGAATTGCGTGTGAATCAGATACCGGTAGGTGCGGCCTGGCGTGCTTCAAAAGATGACAATACCTGGCAAACGCATACGATTCAAAATGTCGTGATGGGGCCTGGTGACAGCCTTGAGGTGCGCGTCAAGGGGCAGGGCCGTGAGTCGGGTAAGCTGGATTATGTGCAGCTCAACCTGAAGGGAACAGGGGGGGGCAGTTCTTTGATGCCGTGAGAATTTTAATGTTTGGAAAGGAAGGTTATGCGAAGACAAAAACTCTTTATAGGAACGTGTCTTGTTGTAGCCCTGGTGGCCGTGTCTGGTTGGGCTCAGCCACTGGTTAGGGTCACTTTTAACGATGGGACAGCAGGTGACAGCTCTGGCAACGGTCATGACGGTCAGTTGCTGGGTTCTGCTGCTGTGGTGGCGGATGCTGAACGCGGACAGGTCATGAAGGTTGATGCCAGCGGTATGCAGGTGGAGGGTCCTCTGGACATGGCCACCAGTTTTACGCTTTCCGCCTGGGCAAAATTTGATATTCCCAAGGCGTCCGGGCGTTTTCTGTTTGGCGGTCCGTGGCAGTTTCGAACTGATGACGAAGCCGGGTCCGGACATGTGTATGTTGAAATTCGGTACCCAGGGGGAACCTTTAAGAACAAGGCCGATACACGTACACCGGATAATCCAGACGGCCAACTGGATGGTCTGTGGCACCACTATGCTTTAACGTTGACAGACGATGGCATTTTCAGTCTGTATTTTGATGGTGTGGAAGCCCCATATCGCAATCCCAAAGAGGGATGGACTGCAGGTCATGATTTTGGTGGGGCGTTGGGGCCCCTGTTTTTTGGCACAGAAAACGAGTCTGGTGGATCGGCCATTCAAGGGTACATGGACAATATTCAGGTCTACAATTATGCAGTGCCTGCCGAGGAAATTGCAGGCCTATTTCTGGAGGGCGGCAGTACGGAACAGGCTGCTTCACCTGTCCCTTCGGATGGCAGTTCTGATGTGATCAGTGATGTGGCGTTGTCCTGGAAGCCAGGGGAGTTTGCTCAAACGCATACCGTGTATCTCAGTAAAAACCTTGACGATGTAAATGACGCCAGCGCCGTGGCACTGGTGGCAGAGCATCTGGATGTCAACACGCTGTTGCCGGGCAGTCTCGATTTTGGAGCAACCTATTTCTGGCGCGTCGATGAGGTCAACGGTGCACCTGATTACAGCGTGTTCCACGGTAGTATCTGGAGTTTTGAAGTTGAGCCTTATTCGATTGCGATTCCCGGTTCTGCCATTCAGGCAACAGCCTCGAGTGAATCCGAGAATGGTGTCTCCTTTGCTGAAAAGACAGTGGATGGTTCCGGTCTGGAGGGTGACACGCATGGCGTTCAGCTTGAGACGATGTGGTTTACAGCGACCCCAGATCTGGATCCCTGGATTCAATATGAATTTGATGGTGTCAAAAAACTGGATACCATGAAGGTATGGAACTCCAATGGCCTGGCAGAATCTTCGATCGGCTGGGGTGTCAAGGCTGTTGACATATCTACCTCTGTGGATGGTGTGAATTGGCGCGTACTGGAAGACGTCAATGAGTTCAGTCGTGCACCAGGAACTCCCGCCTACGATCAATTCGATGTGATTGCCTTTCATGGCATAGTCGCGAAGTATGTTCGCCTGAATATCAAGAGCAACTGGGGAGGGGTGATTAGGTCCTACAGCCTCAGTGAAGTCCAATTCTTCATGATTCCCACACAGGCGCGTACACCGGTACCTGCGTCCGGTTCTGTGGATGTGCGTCCCGACACAGTGATCACATGGCGTGAGGGTCGTGATGCTGATCACCACATTGTGTCCATAGACGCTGACCAGAATACTCTGGCAGAGGGTTCGGCGATCTCTGTGACTGCCATGACAAACCATATTGATCTTGGCTCGCTTGATGTGGAACTTGGCGAGACCTATTACTGGCGTGTGGATGAGGTCAATGACGCTGAAGCTGTGTCCCTCTGGACAGGACCTGTGTGGAGTTTCAGCACCACCGAGGCTGTGGTTGTGGATGATTTTGAGAGTTACAGCAATCTCAGCCCCAATCGTCCATTCCAGACATGGCTTGATGGATTTGGCTATTCTGCGGATGAATTCTTCCCTGTAGAGTACCCGGGTAATGGCACGGGATCTGGCGTTGGTCATGACATTTGGGGTCCCAGCAGTCCTTACTTTGACGGCTC
>JAIPFM010000139.1 GCA_021736645.1 Phycisphaerae bacterium
CTTCTGTGTTCGCATCGGGGGCTGGCCCAAGGTGCCTGCGCTTGCGTTCCCAGATCTTTTTGTGCCGAAGATTCCAGGCTGCCAGCTTCCAACACAGGCCCTTGAGGTCTTGATCTTCCAACTGTCTGGAAGCACCCATGTAAAATTCAATTTCTCGCTGCTCCACGTTTTCTGCGACCTGCAATATGTCTTGGCTGCTAAGTCCAATGTCCATGAATCTCATTCCTAAATTCAGATCATTCAGTTTATATACACTTTATCAAACAAGTAGTCCTGTTAATCATACGGATATAAGATGAGCGCTGTGATAAGAGTGTGTTAGTTTTGGGTTAATCTGAGTGCTTTTCTCAATTTACTCTGCTGAGGTGGATTCGATCCTCTGTGCCCGCAATAACAGACCAGAGGCTCTTTCTGGCTGGTTTAGGTGTGCGTAGACATTTGCCAGGTTATTGAGAGTTGCGGCTACAACCTGGTGATTCGGGCCGAGGTGTTGCTCCTGGATGATCAGGGCACGGGTGTATAGCGGTTCGGCTTGGTCATAGGCTTCCTGGTTGACATATAATTTTGCGAGGTTACTGAGGCTCAGCTCGACAGAGATGTGGTCAGGGCCAAGCTGTGTTTCTCGAATGCGAAGTGCGCGTTGATACAGGGGTTCTGCTGTTTTGTATTTGCCTTGGATGCAATAGAGTTCTGCGAGGTTGTTGAGGCTGAGGGCCACGGAGAGGTGGTTCGGGCCGAGGTCCTTTTCCTTGATCTTGAGTGCACGTTTGTAATAGGACTTGGCCTTGGATAGATTGCCTTCAGACCGGTGCAGGGCGGCAAGATTGTTTAGTGTCAGGGCCACAGAGGCATTATCCTTGCCCAAGTCTCTTTCCTTGATCTCTAAGGCCCGTTCGTACAGCGGCATGGCTTGGTCGTATAGGCCCTGGGTTTTGTACAGCAGGGCGAGGTTATTCAGGCTCAAGGCCACCAGGGGATGATTGGGGCCACAGCCCTGTTCTGCCATCTGGAGAGCCTGCTGAGCCGCTTGAATGGCCTGGTCATAGTCGCCCTGTCTGCATAGCGCAATGATGTGGCTGTTGAGTGTTCTCCAAGTCATATCCTGTGCCTGGGCTGTGCTCGCGAATCCAAAGCACAGGCACAGGGTCAAGGCCAAATTTAATCTTTTCATACCGATCTCCAAAAGAAAAACTCAATATTGCCATTATAATACGGAATTATTAAGAATGGATTAAATAATTGGTTTTCGAATGCTCCCCCTCAAAAAACTACCAGAAATGTTCTATAATACCCTGGTAACCAGTTTAACACTTTTTTAATATATATTTAATCGAGAAGAAACATCCCGGGCTTATACTTCCTGCAATTGTGAATCGCATGTCTGCTTGAATGCTGAGTGTGATTGCCAAAAAAATAAGTGTGAGCTGCCGGTTTTGTGACCGTTAAAGCTTGAAAACCAATTTTTTATATGGAGAAGGATCCAATGAGAAAAAAAATGATGATGTTGGCCCTTGTGGGCGTGTTGTTGGCCGGTGTGGCCATGGCTGAGGAGGTCCTGGTGACGGACAATATTGCGGTATCCAGCACCTGGACCGCAGACAATGTGTACAATCTTCAGACCCAGATTTATGTATTGCCTGGTGCCAGCCTGACCATTGAGGCCGGTACACTGGTTCAGAGCACTGCTGGCGTGGGTGGCAGTCTGGCTGTGTGTCGTGGTGCCAAGATCTATGTGAATGGTACTGCGGATGCCCCGGTGATTATGACGTCTACCAATGACGATCTGGTCACCTGGCGCGAAGCGGCCAATGAATGGGGCAACCTGACTGTCATGGGCAATGGCCTCATTTCCGCCTCTCACTATAAGGGTGAGCAGGTCCTTGAGAATACCAAACTTCCCGACGGCCTGAATGTCAAGCAGATGGAGGGGTTGACTGCTGTGGTGGGCGAAGAAGACAATGTCATGTATGGCGGCAATGACGATGACGACGATAGCGGGTCTATCAGCTACCTTTCCCTACGCTATGGCGGTAAGGTGGTCGGTCTTGCCAATGAGCTGAATGGTCTGTCTCTGGGCGGTATTGGACGCGAAACCACCATTGACCATATTGAGATCATGAACAACGTGGACGACGGTATTGAGATCTGGGGTGGCACGGTTAATCTCAGCTATGTTAGTATCTGGAATGTGGGTGATGACAGTTTTGACGTGGACGAAGGCTGGCGTGGCAAGGCCCAGTTCGGCCTGATCGTACAGGGCTACAGTCTGGAAGCCAAGCAGGGCTCAGGTGTGGGTGACAACTGTTTTGAGACGGATGGTGCAGAGGATTCTGATGCCCAGCCTGTGACCACGGCCAGCATCTACAACTTTACTGTGGTGGGCCAGCCCAAGAGTGGCGACCACGGTACAGCCTGGCGTGACAATGCCCGCGTTCAGTATCACAACTGCATCTGGATGGATCTTGGCGAACAACTGGTCAAGTTTGATGGGGACGATGGTGACGGTGCCAGTGGCTATGGCTACAATGGGACATTGAGCTGGGAAGATACCTGGACGACTGATTATACAGTCGAATCCACTGTGAATGCGGGTGATTGGTGGCCCAACAATCCCCTGTACCAGGCCCAGACCTCTGGCAAGCTGGCTTCCATTACAGACAGCCTTTTCTTTAACAACATGCACAGCAAGGCCTACACCGAGGCCGAAGCACGCGGCGTGCTTGACCCCAGCAACAACAATGTGGTTGAGCCTGAAGTGTCTCCCATTCGTGAACTGGTTCGTGGCGATGAAGTATTCCTGTATGGTAGCTATACGATGGCCCCAGTGACCTATATCAATCCTCGGGCCTTCAGTTGGGATTCCATCTTTGCAGCGGACACTGCCCCTGAAGAGGATACCTTCCTGGTACCTGCTCAATTCCGTGGTGGTTTTGGTCCCTATGACAACTGGCTGGCTGGCTGGTCCGCTGCTTCGAGTTATGGTATGACCGACTAAACCAGTCAATATGGAGATTTGAACGCATCATTCGTTCAGAATGCGTTCTTTGTCTCATCATCAAATAATGGCAGCGGGATTCTCGCTGCCATTGTTTTTTTAAGATATATCGAGGTTCCGGAGGTTCTGTCCGGGTGAAAATATGACACGAAAAATTAACAAAACACTAACACAATAAATATTACCTAAATTAACATTATGTGATATAATCTGTGTTTCCTAAAAACATAGAAGGCCTTAGCGGCTCAGGGAATAGGTATGATCGAACATGGAATAAAAAAAGCTATCTTGTTTATATGCATCGGGTTATGCGCAGGCCTTGTGGGGTGTCGTGACCAGGAGGGCAAGCAGCAGACCACTGGGGCTCTGGAGACCTTTCAAGCGGATCTGTTGACTCTGGCCTTTGACGCAGCAACTGCCATACCCCTTGATCCGCACATCAAAGACCGGGCTCGTATGCAGGAACAGGTTGTGACAGCCTGTCTGGCCCTTGATCAGGATGACCTTGCCTATACGTATCTATCGAGGATTCCCAATTGGCGGGCTGGCATGGGCTATGCCAATCTGGCATTCAAAAAGGTCAAGTCCGGGGCCACGCTGGGCCAGGTTGAGGTCTATTTGACCCAGGCCATGGACGTGGCTGAACAGGCCGAAGGCTGGCGTCAGGATCGTATCAAGGCCCGGTTGGCTCAGGTCCAGGCGTTGCTTGGAAGGGATCAGGCGGCATCAGCCTTGGAGCAGACTATTGAGGCCGTGGCCGAGACTGGAACATTGGACCGGATTGTGGCCATGCACTGTACGCCTGAGGATTTTCAGCGACAGATGGAGGCCCTGCAGGCATCTGTGGATACCGGGCATTTTGATCGGGTCAAAAATGCCCTGAATGCCTATGCAGAATTATTTGACCGCTTTTATGGCGATGTGGCGCGACGAGGGCTGATTGAAGAAAAGATCAAGACAGCCTGGTCCAAACATCCTTTTACCACTCGCGTTGACCTGCTGTGTCAGATGGCAGGGTCTGCCCTGGCTCACCAGGACCAGGCCAGGGCCCTGGATTGGGTCAATGAGGCCAAGACCATGACCGAGCAGGTAGACTGGGCTCCAAGGTTTCTGGTCCCTCAGATGGCCCGGTTGGCCCAGTTGCATTTTCAGGCGGGTGATCCGGTCCAGGCCACACAGGAAATCCAGGCTGCCTTGGCATTATTTGATGCCAGGCAGGCCGGGATTGTCAATATTGATCGGGCTGGGATATTGCGTCCCCTGGCAGAGGCATGTCAAGTCATGGGCAAACGCGCACAGGCCCTGACGATTTACAAAAGGGGCGCTGAGGCGGGGGTAGAGAATCCGAACTCCAGACCCAGGGCGGAAGATCTAGTCGGCACATGCTGTTCTATGGCAGTGTCAGGCGCAGAGCCTGATGTTGACCTCTGGCAGCGTCTACGCGAGATCCATGACGGTCTGGGTGCTCCCTGGTGATGAAATGTTAGATGGCGGTGGGTCCGTAGAGATGGCCTCCCCCGGAATATGAAACGGAGTAGGGTGACATGAGTTGGAATTGGATGATGCGAAGGGCTATAGTCCTGGCGTTCATTGCCGGTATTGCCCCTGTGCTTTGGGCGCAGGGCCAGGGCGTGGGCGGTATACGAGGCATGGTGTACGACCAGGATTTTGAAGCCCCGCTGCCTGGTGCGGAGGTCCTGTTGTTTGAGACCGGGGATAAGCGCGAGACCACAGACCAGGGCAACTACATCTTCGGCCAGGTTGCGCCTGGGACCTACACCCTGATTTTCTCCAAGGAAGGCTACACTCGCCAGGTCAAGGGCAATATTGTGGTCACGGGCGGGGGGCTCACAGAGGTCGATGCCTCGTTGCCTGGTGAGTACACAGAGATGGAAGAATTTATTGTCCAGGACCTGGATCTGGGCGGCGGCTCTGAGATCAGTCTCTTGAATATGCGTATGGATGCCCCTGCCATGATGTCGGGTATCAGCGCGGACATGATGAGCCAGGCCGGTGCCAGCGATGCAGCCAGTGCCTTGAGATTGGTGTCTGGGGCCACAGTCCAGGACGGCAAATATGCCGTGGTCCGAGGTCTGCCGGACCGATACGTGAACTCTCAACTCAATGGTGTGCGTCTGCCTACCGCTGATTCAGACAAGCGTGCTGTGCAATTGGATCAGTTTCCTGCGGCCCTGCTTCAAAGCATTCAGGTGAGCAAGACCTTTACGCCCTCTCAACAGGGCGATGCCTCGGGCGGGGCTGTCAATGTGGTGACCAAGGGGGTTCCGGAGGAGACCACCTTCAGCTTCTCCAGTCAAATCGGTACCAACAGTCAGGTCCGGGGCAGTGATTTTCTGTCGTATGATGGCGGAGGCGTCGGCTTCTGGGCCATGGATGACGGTGGGCGTGACATTCAGAGCGATAAGTTGGGCCAGAACTGGGACGGGGCAGTGGGGGTATCCCGAGACTCTGCACCTATAGACTATAAATGGTCTTTGTCCGGCGGGACCAAGAAGACCCTGGATAGCGGGATGAAGGTCGGGGGCTTTGGCAGTTTTTTCTATGAGCAGGACAGTTCGTTTTATGACAATGGGGTTGACGACAAATACTGGGTGGAGAATCCGGGTGATCCCATGACACCTCAGTACAGTGATGGGTCTCCGACTCAGGGCGAGTTCAATACCTCCCTGTTTGATGTGGCCCAGGGCAGCCAAGAGGTCAAGTGGGGTGGCCTGGCCACGGTGGGCCTGGAGACTGAAAAGCACAAGCTTTCTCTGCTGTATATGTTTACACGGGCCGCTGAGGACACGGCCACACTGGCCGAGAACACGAGAGGCAAGGTATATTACTATCCAGGTTATAATCCGTACGATCCCACTGATTCGGGCAATACCGAAGACGGCAGGGATGACTCGCCTTACTTGAGGACCCAGACCCTGGAGTACACAGAGCGAACCACCCAGACTGTCCAGCTCAGTGGGCACCATAGGCTTCCGGAGTTGAATTTTGATTTCAGCAACTACTTTACCCTGCTGGAGCCAGAACTGGACTGGGGTGCTGCACTCAGTTCTGCGGGTATGGACCAACCTGACAAACGACAGTTCGGTTCCCAGTGGATGGCAGAATCCGATGACCTTGGTTCACCCAATCTTTATCTGCCCTACAAGCCGGCAGCCAACTATACCCTGGGAAATCTTCAGCGAATCTGGAAAGAGATCACAGAGGACAGTCAACAGGTGTATGCCAATGTCAAGTTGCCATTTGAACAGTGGAATGAAGAACCAGGCTATTTGAAATTTGGCCTGTTTCATGACAAGGTGGATCGTGAGTATACCCAGGAGTCGTTTAGTAACTTTAACAACAATACGCCCTATATCAATGGCACATGGGACGCCTATTGGACTGATGTCTACGCCACACAGTCTCACCCTGTCACTGCTGGTGAAGTGGATGTGGATTATTCGGGTGAGCAAAAGATCTCTGCCGGGTATGGCATGGTCGACATGCCCATGAATGCCTCTTTCAATATCATCGGTGGTTTCCGGTATGAAAAGACGGACTTGAGCATGACCAATACACCGGAAGGGGATGCGACCTGGATTGATCCGGCGACCAATGCATCCACTCAACTGAGCATGGGGGATGCAGATGTCTCGTTTTCGCAAACGGATGTCCTGCCTGCCATCGGCGCTGTGTATGAGATGTCCAAGGCCTTTACGCTGCGCGGGTCGTATAGCGAGACTGTGGCACGCCAGACCTTCAAAGAGCTCTCACCCATTCAACAGATGGAATACCTCGGTGGTGACGTGTTTGTGGGCAATCCTGGCCTGCAGATGAGTGGTGTCAAAAACTATGACCTCCGTCTGGACTATACGCCGTATGAGGGCGGATTGGTGTCGGTCTCCTATTTTTACAAGGACATCAAGAATCCCATTGAATATGTGCAGCGAGTGGCGGACTATATCTATACCACACCTGTCAACTATCCCCAGGGTACACTCAGTGGCTGGGAACTTGAGCTTCGCCAACAGATGGGACAATTCAAGGACTCCCTGGAGGGACTCTCGTTGGGTGCCAATTTCACCTTGATTGATTCGGAGGTGACATTGCCTGCAGATGAAGCTGCCAAATTTGGCCAGCCCAATATTCGGGCCCCCATGTCCACACGTGACATGACCGATGCACCGGAGTATCTGTTCAATCTGTTTGCGACCTATGACCTGAGTCAAATGGGATTGACAGGCACCCAAATCGGGCTGTTTTACACCATGAAGGGTGATGCCCTGGTGGCCGGTGCAGGTCAGAAAGACGGCAACTACATTCCAAACATCTATGACAAGGCCTATGACACACTCAATCTGAGTGTCACGCAAAAGATCAAGGAACGCTGGAAACTCAAGTTTCAGGCCAAGAACCTGACCAACCCCAAGATCCAGCGGGTCTATCGTTCGGATTACATCTCAGGTGACAAAGTCAAGACCTCCTACACCAGGGGAATCGACTTTACCATGAGCCTGGCATATTCATTTTAAGTGACAGTCTGCAAGCTTCACCTTTTCAGTGTGTGGTGTTCAGATGACATACTGCTAAAAAGACCTTTTCTGAAAATTGGCCACCAAAGGGCTTTTTTTGCCAAAGTCCGTCATTAATTCAAATCTAATATCTCCCTAACACCCTCTTAATATAGGTTTCGTACTATGTCTCAGGTAGTGATCAAGATGTTAAGAGTGTGTATGCAGGTCCATATGAGGTGGATTATGACAAGAAGAGTTTGGTTTGGGACTGGCGTGGTGTTGTGTGCATGGGTCGGGTGGGCCATGGCCGTGGAGACACCGGCCGGCTCAGTGGAACAGGCACGCTCCACACTGGAAAGATGGATTGAAACGCGGCAGGTGATTGCTAAGGAGCAACAGGATTGGGCCCTGGGGCAGGAAATGCTTACCGAGCGGGTTCAACTGCTGGAGCATGAGATTCAATCATTGCGCACCAAGATCCAGGAGGCCAGCCAGAGTATTGGTGAGGCGGACAAGAAACGTGCGGAACTGGTTCAGGAAAATGAATCACTCAAGGTCCTGGGCCATACACTGACAGCGACCATATCAAAATTCGAGTCTCAAACCAAGGTGCTGACCCATCGCCTGCCTGATCCTGTGCGTGATCTGGTCAAGCCACTCAGTCAGCGATTACCTGATGACTCCAACGACACCAAGCTGTCACTGGGGTTACGGTTTCAAAACGTGATCGGCATCCTGGATACGGTGAACAAGTTCAACCGTGAAATCAAGGTGGTCAGTGAAGTGAGGACGTTAACAAATGGTCAGACTGCGGAGGTGACCGCCTTGTATATAGGTCTGGGGCAGGCGTATTACACAGGATCGAATGGTTCGATTGCCGGTGTGGGGCGTCCGTCTGAAAACGGGTGGCAATGGGAGCCCGCCAATGAGGTGGCCGATCAAGTCACGGATGCAGTCTCGATCCTGAAGAATGAAAAGGTCGCCGGCTTTGTGCCCCTGCCGGTTCAGATTCAATAATTAATGATATTAGGTCGCATAGGATTTGGCGATGAGCGCAACGATAAAAATAATTCAATCATTGAAAAGAAGCTTTCAACGGTCTTGTGTCTTGGCCTGTCTGGTCCTTATAGGCTCCGGCAGCCTTCTTATCGCACAGACACCTGCTGCCGTGGAAAAGCCCTTCAGTCTCGTGGAACTGTCTGCCCAGGAAAAGCTGGAAAAAAGCATGGCAGAATTGACAAAACTGAACCAGGACATCATGGCCCAGAAGGTACCTCTGAGCAAACAGCTCAGTGCACTGGAGGATCAGTTGCAGGCAGTTCGGGGGGAGTACCAGCAGACCTCAAGGTTGCTGGACAGTCGGACGCTCGACCTCAGCAATCTCCGCCTGGAAATCAAGACACGTCAGGAAGAGAAAAGTTATCTGGCCAGCCTGTTCAGTGAGTATATCCGAAATTTTGAATCACGCATCCATATTGCAGAATCCAGTCGCTATCATGATGTGATTGAAGCAGCCAAACTGGCCCCAGAGAACAGCAATCTCACTGATGAACAGGTGTTTACAACGCAGGCAGACCTGGTGTCGGCCTCTATCGATCGTCTGCTCGATGCGATGGGCGGCACCCGTTTTGACGGTAACGCTGTGGATAGCTCAGGGCTTGTCAAGCCCGGTACCTTTGTGTTGGTGGGGCCTGTGGCCCTGTTCCGTTCTGCGGACAGCGAGAGTGTGGGCACTGTGGAGCAGCGTCTCGGCTCTCTGGAACCGACCATTGTGGGATTTGAAGCGGACAGCATGACCGCCGCTGCTGCAGACCTGATACAGACCGGTACAGGAGAACTCCCTCTGGACCCGACCCTGGGCAATGCCCACAAGATCGAGGCCACCAAGCAGACCCTGATGGAGCATATCAAAAAGGGCGGGGCGGTCATGATCCCGATCCTGACCATGGCAGCGGCTGCATTATTAGTGGCCCTGTTCAAGTGGGTGGAACTGGCTCGCCTGCGCATGCCGTCAAAAAAACGGATTACCACATTGCTTCGGGCTGTGGCGGATCATAATTCCAAGGATGCGGCCTTGGCTGCTCAGGCCCTGGGCGGGCCGGTCGGTGAGATGGTGGCTGAGGGTGTCACACATATCCAGGAGCCGGTCGAACTGATTGAGGAGGTGATGTACGAAAAAATTCTCACTGCCAAACTCAAGCTCCAGCGATACCTGCCCTTTGTGGCCATCAGTGCTTCGTCGGCCCCGTTGCTGGGATTGCTCGGTACCGTGACCGGTATCATCAACACCTTTAAACTGCTCACCGTGTTTGGCTCAGGCGACGTCAAGGCCCTGTCCGGCGGTATTTCAGAGGCCTTGATCACCACGGAGTTTGGTCTGATCGTGGCCATTCCCTCCCTGCTCATACACGCCTTCCTGTCACGCAAGGCACGCGGCATGATCGATATGATGGAAAAGACAGCCATTTCCTTTGTCAACCAGATCCATAAAACACCGTTTAGAAAATCCCAGGGGGCTCAAGGCCTTGGCGGTCTGACGGAGGATCAGTGGCAGCAACTGGTCAGGCAATTGGCTGGGGCCAAATCAGAGCCCACGGAAATGGAGATCAGCCCGTACGCCACCAATTCTGTGGGCAGCATGATGGACCACAGGATCGTGAGTGTGGTCAATACCGCCACTGTCGCAGATGTGATTGGGACCATCCGCACTGCCAATCTGGATGAAGAACCCTATTCTGTGTGTGCGGTGGATCAGCAGGGCCGGTATGTGGGCGATGTGAGTACGCGTCAGTTGTTGATCCGTCCGGAACACACGAGTATTGAAACGCTGATCAATACGGACGCTCCGTATGTGCTGGCAAGCGAAGACCAGACACATGCACGGGCCTTGCTGAATCAGCATGATGTGCATGCCCTGCCTGTGTTGGACGACAACCATTGCGTGGTCGGGTGTGTCAAGCGAAATGGCAATGGTGACAGCAAGGGGCGTGGGCTATGAGCACCATGATGGGACATCTGGTGACATTATGGCATCAGGCTGTAGCCATCTGGCTTTCGGGTGGCTGGGCCATGATTGCCCTGGGCATCAATGCGTTGGTCTTGTTCGCCCTGGGCATGCATGTGCGTTTGCGTCTCTCAGAAAAGGGATTTCGATCTGTGCCAGAGAAGACGTGGCGACACTGGATCAACCATGCTGAAGAAAGAACAGGATCGGTGGGGCAGTTGCTGGACTTTGTGACCGGGGCTGGATCTCTGACCGAGAATGCTGTGTTTTTTGATGAGCTGCGAACCACGGAGATCGTGCCGTTTGAGCGGGACCTCCGTGTGATGAAAATTTGCGTGAGTTCCGCGCCGTTGCTGGGACTGCTCGGCACGGTGACCGGCATGCTCGCCACATTTGGTGCGCTGGCCACTGGCTCCGGGGGTGACAAGACCATGGGGCTCATTGCTGAAGGAATTTCCGAGGCCTTGATCACCACGGAAACCGGTTTGATCATTGCCCTGCCCGGTCTGTTTTTTCAGTACCATTTGACGCGTCAATTGGAGCGGTACAAGGCCTTTTTGGCCCACCTGGAAACCACCTGTGCGCAGACCCTCTACAAAAAGCTTCAGCAACAGGGGCAGGAACAAGCGGCATAAGTATTGTTGAATGTGTGATAGGGAAGACCATGGGACGTTTTCGACAAACAGCAGCAGATGATGGCAGTGACGTGGGTGTGGATATGTCACCCTTGATGGACTGCGTGTTCATCCTGCTGATCTTTTTTATTGTGACCACGACCTTTGTGGAGGAGACCGGCATTGAGGTGGATAAGCCCCAGGCTGCGTCCTCTGTGCAGTTGGAAAAGACCAGTATCCTCCTGGCGCTCACGGAAAAGGGCGAGGTGGTCTATGGCGGGCGTGAGATCGGTGTCAGCGGGGTGCAGACACTGGTCAAGCGTATGCTCCAGAAGGAAGATGTGCCTGTGATCATCCAGGCCGATGCAGCGGCCCAGTCTGGCCTGCTCGTGCGTGTGATTGATGAGGCCAAGCTGGGCGGTGCGACCAAGGTCAGTCTGGCCACACGCAAACCTCAAGGCTAGGTCATGGTGCCATGATAGATCGTACTCAAACCATTCAAATTTTTCAGAACGCACGTCATCGTGCGTCGGTTGTGCTGGGCGCTGTGGGCCTGACGCTCCTGTTCTTTCTGGTGCTCCCCCTGATGCAGACCATCACCGCGCCGTTGACCAACGATTTGTTTGTCACGGAGGTCGACCTGGGCAGTGTTGAACCGCCGCCCCCGTCGCCGCCGGAGGAAGAGGTGGAGCCGGAACCTGAGGCCGAAGAGCAGCCCATGGAACTCGATTCGCAGGAGGCCCCGCCCCTGGACCTGTCGCAACTGGAGCTGGCACTCAATCCCGGTGGATTCGGGGATGGCTGGATGGGCGGTATGGATTTTGCCGTGAAGCTCAATGCCATGGCATCCACCTCGAGTACGGATAATCTGGATGCCGTGTTTTCCATGGCCGATCTGGACCAGAAGCCCCGCGTGATTTCGCAACGGGGGCCAACCTATACCAAACAGCTCCGTAAAAATGCCCCAGCCAAGGTCAATGTGATCTTCATCGTGAATGAACTGGGACGTGTGGTGGACCCCAAGGTCAAGAATGCAACCAATGCGATGTTTGAGATGCCTGCATTGGCTGCTGTCAAACAATGGAGATTTGAGCCGGGTAAACGGGCCGGTAAACCAGTTCGGTTTCGAATGTTGGCGCCCATTACCTTTCCAAAGGAATAGAGATGTTTAAAAACAGTTTTCAGTTAATAGTTGTTAGTTGTTGGTTTTTAGCGGGGACCGTTTTGGCTGGGGCGGGGTCTTTGGATTCTGTTTCGTTGGATCTTTGGCAGAGTCCGGACTTTCAGAGGCGGTTTACTGAGAGCTATGTGGCTGAAACAGAGATCGAGCCGACTGTGACCCAGTCCGAACGGGAGGCCATGCTCAAGGTCCTGGATCTGATGGCCAAGGATCAAATGGCCAAGGCCAAGACCCTGTTGGAAAAGAACACCAACGAGGCTGCCAGTGCGGTGTTTGACTTTACACTGGCCAATCTTTACCTTCAGCAGAATGATCCGAATCTGGCCATGAAGGGGTATGAACGGGCAGTGGTCAAGCATCCCAAGTTTCGCAGGGCCTGGAACAATCTTGGGCTGATTTATGTGCAGCAGACTGAATACCAAAAGGCCATCAGGGCCCTGACCCGAGTCATTGAAACCGGTGGGGGCAATGCCTTGACCTATGGCATGCTCGGTTTCTCCTATCTCTCCTTGGGAGACTTGATGCCTGCAGAATCGGCCTTTCGCATGGCCATCCTGCTGGACCCGGAGACACTGGACTGGAAGATGAAGCTGCTCTATACCCAGTTCAAGCAGGGGCGGTATGCTGAGGTGGCCTCCTTCTGTGATCGTATGATTGAAGAGATGCCCACACGTGGGGATCTCTGGCTCTTGCAGGCCAATGCCTATATCGGGTTGAACGAGCCGCTCAAGGCCGCTGTGAACTATGAAATGCTGGACAGCCTGGGGGCGTCCACGCTGGACAGTCTCAATATGCTGGCAGATATCTATGTGAATCAGGCGTTGTTTGACACGGCTGTAGAGACCTACATCCGTGCCTTGGAGGTCAAACCGTTTCGTAATTCGGACAGGGCTGTACGAGCGGCCAAGGTGTTGTGTGCACGCGGGGCGCTGCCCCAGGCCAAGCAGCTTATTGCACAGATCGAAACCCTGCACGGCAACCTGCTGGGTACCCTGAATCGCAAAGACCTGCTCCGGCTTCGGGCCAGGATCGCAGCCTCTGAATCGGCTGATGGTGAGGAGATCAAGGTGCTGGAAGAGATCGTGACACTTGATCCCTTGGATGGCGAGGCCTTGATCCTGCTGGGACGTCACTGCGGTCGGACCGGTGATCCTGAAAAGGCCGTGTTCTACTATGAACGCGCAGCGAGTTTGGAGAAGTACGAAGCTGACGCCAAGGTCCGGCATGCCCAGCTTCTGGTTAGCCAGGGGAAATATGCAGAGGCCATTGGTCTGCTCAAACGGGCCCAGGACCTCAAACCAAGAGACGACGTGCAGAAGTACCTGGAACAGGTCGAACGAGCCACTAAATCACGATAGACAGGATAAGGTATTTTAGCGAGGTGTTATGGGAAATCATTCAAGCCAGGCCTTGGCCCATAGTGCCCATTGTCAGGAGGCAAAAATGGCACTACTGACTCAGAGTGACCATCGATCCAAGACCGTGACTAAAGGCACGATTCTCGTGGTGGATGACGAGGACGATATTGTGGAACTGGTCAGAATCCACCTCGAAAGGGAGGGGTATGGTGTGCTGTCTGCGGACACCGGAGAAGAGGCCATTGAACTAGCCAAGGCCAAGCAGCCCCAGTTGATTGTGTTGGATTTGATGCTGCCTGGCATGGATGGCCTGGATGTGTGCAGGATTATCAGGCACCATGACAAGACTGCCGATATTCCCATTGTAATGTTGTCTGCCAAGAGCCTAGACAGTGATATCGTATCCGGCCTGGACCTGGGTGCAGATGAATACATGACCAAGCCCTTCAGTTCCAAGGTCCTGGTGGCACGCATCCGGCGTATCCTGAACCGAAGAGTTGAAGTGAGTCTGGATCGCAACGTGGTGCACATCCATGACCTGACCATTGATCCGGCCCGATGTGAGGCCTTTATTAAAGAAGATCGCCTGTGTCTGACCCTGTCCGAGTTTAATATCCTCTACACGCTGGCCAGACGTCCTGGCATTGTCTTTACACGGTATCAGATTGTGGACTCTCTGCACGGCAGCGACTACATTGTCAGTGATCGGGCTGTGGATGTGCAGATTGCCTATCTTAGAAAAAAACTGGGCGACAGCAAAAACTACATCGAAACCATCCGAGGGGTTGGTTATCGGTTCAAAGATTGACCAGTTTCCCTATAGGAAAACCGTGGAAGTTTCCACGTGAAAATAAGTTGAATGATAAGGAAAGCATCATGAATACAGACCACCCAGTAGCGGGCAATGCAACATCTCACATCTGGAAGATTCGCACCATTAAAAACTATCCTGAAGCCCATAATCACCTTCTGGTGGGTCGGATACTGAATACCACGGATTCGTACATACGTCTGCACTGCCGGGCCTATCATTACGGACGTATGTTGAACAAACCTGATGACGTGAGAATTGGATCTCTAATGATCCGCGTCGTACCCTGGAGTCGCGTGGAGATCATCAACGAACTGTCGTCTTCATTTGACTATGTCAAGAGTGCCCTGATTGCCTTAGATGATGGGCAGGTATTCTTTCACGATGGTACCAATCATGAACCAGTGGGGGCGGGTGGAAAATATGAAGTTCGGTATTAGGCTATAAAGAAAAAGACCTGACTTGGAATGTCTTGAAATGGTTGTTCTTGGTCACACGTCACAGGTGGGATGGGCTTTGATGCGAAAAACAAAGTTTTCTGGTCCTCACGGCATCTTCATGAAAATCTCACTTTTCAGACCTAGGACAATGGGATAAGATGTTCAAGGAAGTAAGCTCTACACAGGTTATTGTATGTTCTTGTTATCATAGATATGAAAAACATAACTAACTCTTTCCGGAGGCATGTATGTTGACAAACAGTTTGAAAATTACCATTACAGCTCTCCTCATATCGATGGTTGTATTTTCCTGCAGCCCAAAGGAACACGGAACCATCCGGGTCAGCGGCTCGACCACCATTGCCCCTTTTATGAAAAAGGCGGCAAAGGACTTCTCAAAGAATCGAGATATGACGGTTGAAGTCAATGCCATCGGTTCAAAAGCGGGTATCGATGCATTGATCGCCGGCAAATGCGACATCGCCATGTCATCGATGGAGATCCTGCCCGAACAAATTGCTGCGGCAAAAGAAAAGGGTATCAACATCAAACCGTTTCTTCTCGGGTACGACATCATCATCCCGATCGTCCACCCGTCAAATGAGGTTTCGAACATTTCCATTACCGATCTCAAGGACATCTTTGCCAAAAAGACAATGCGTTGGTCGGCATTGGGCGGAACCGATACGCCAATCGATGTGGTAGACCGGT